>CBIHRX010000227.1:0-10799 GCA_966212555.1 uncultured Massilia sp. | reverse complement strand
GAAGGGCGAGATTCTCGAACTGAAGAACACCATCAACGTGATGGTGGACCAGCTGAACTCCTTCGCGTCCGAGGTGACCCGCGTGGCGCGCGAGGTGGGTACGGAAGGTAAACTGGGCGGCCAGGCGAACGTGCCGGGCGTCGCGGGTACGTGGAAAGACCTGACGGACGGCGTGAACTCGATGGCGGGCAACCTCACGGCGCAGGTGCGTAACATCGCGGACGTGACCACCGCCGTGGCGAACGGCGACCTGTCGAAGAAAATCACGGTTGACGTGAAGGGCGAGATTCTCGAACTGAAGAACACCATCAACGTGATGGTGGACCAGCTGTCCTCGTTCGCATCGGAGGTGACCCGCGTGGCGCGCGAGGTGGGTACGGAGGGTAAACTGGGCGGCCAGGCGTACGTGCCGGGCGTCGGCGGTACCTGGAAAGACCTTACCGACAACGTGAACTTCATGGCGTCGAACCTGACGGGCCAGGTGCGTAACATCGCGGCCGTGACCACCGCCGTGGCGCGCGGCGACCTGTCGAAGAAGATCACGGTGGACGTGAAGGGCGAGATTCTCGAACTGAAGGACACCATCAACGTGATGGTGGACCAGCTGTCCTCGTTCGCATCGGAGGTGACCCGCGTGGCGCGCGAGGTGGGTACCGAGGGCAAGCTGGGCGGCCAGGCGAACGTGTCCGGTGTCGCGGGTACGTGGAAGGACTTGACGGAGAACGTCAACCAGCTGGCGGCAAACCTGACGAACCAGATGCGCGCGATCGGTGAGGTCGCGACGGCGGTGACGCGTGGTGACCTCTCCCGTAGCATTCAAGTGGAAGCGCGCGGCGAGGTCTCGTACCTGAAGGACAACATCAACGAGATGATCCGCAACCTGAAGGAGACGACGCAGAAGAATGCGCAGCAGGACTGGCTGAAGACCAACCTGGCGCGCTTCACCCGACTGCTGCAGGGCCAGCGCGACCTGCAGGCCGTGACGAAGCTGATCCTGTCCGAACTGGCACCGCTCGTCTCGGCGCACCACGGCGTGTTCTACATGATGGATTCGCAGGAAGCCGACGCGCGCCTGCGCATGATCGCGTCGTACGGCTACCGTTCGAGCAGAAAACTGCCGACGTCGTTCCTGCCGGGCGAAGGCCTCGTGGGCCAGTGCGCGCTGGAGAAGACCCGCATCTGGCTGACGGACGTCCCGCGCGACTACATCGTCGTGTCGTCCGGCCTCGGCTCCGCGCCGCCGACCAACATCGTCGTGCTGCCGATCCTGTTCGAACAGCAGGTCAAGGCCGTCATCGAGATCGCGTCGCTTGACCGCTTCACGGAAACCCACCTCTCCTTCCTCGACCAGCTGATGGAATCGATCGGCGTCGTGCTGAACACGATCGAGGCGAACAGCCGGACGGAATCGCTGCTGACCCAGTCGCAGTCGCTGGCGCAGGAACTGCAGCAGACGAACCAGGAACTGGCGGAAAAGGCGCGCCTGCTGTCCGAGCAGAACATCGAGGTGGAACGCAAGAACCGCGAGGTGGAACAGGCCAAGCTGGCGCTGGAAGAAAAGGCGACCCAGCTGGCGCTGTCCTCGAAGTACAAGTCCGAGTTCCTGGCCAACATGTCGCACGAACTGCGCACGCCGTTGAACTCCCTCCTGATCCTCGCGCAGCAGCTGTCCGACAACCCGGAGGGCAACCTGTCGTCCAAGCAGGTGGAATTCGCGAAGACGATCCACGGCTCCGGCTCCGACCTGCTGACGCTCATTAACGACATTCTCGACCTGTCGAAGATCGAGTCCGGTACCGTCACGCTGGACGTGTCCGAATACCGCTTCTCGAACCTGCGCAACTACGTGGACCGCACGTTCCGCCACATGGCCGAGGCGAAGCACCTGGGCTTCTCGGTGGAGCTGGCGGACAACCTGCCGACCGCCGTCATGACCGACACGACGCGCCTGCAGCAGGTCCTCAAGAATCTGCTGTCGAACGCGTTCAAGTTCACCAGCCATGGCAACGTATCGCTGACGATCAGCCTCGTCACGAGCGGCTGGACGGCCGACCACCCGCACCTGCTGCACGCGGACGCCGTGCTGGCGTTCTCCGTGCGCGACACGGGCGTCGGCATCCCGGCCGACAAGCTGCAGCTGATCTTCGAGGCCTTCCAGCAGGCCGACGGTTCCACCGCCCGCAAGTACGGCGGCACGGGCCTGGGCCTGTCGATCTCGCGCGAACTGGCCCGCCTGCTCGGCGGCGAGATTCGCGTGGAATCGACCGTCAACCTCGGCTCCACCTTCACGCTGTACCTGCCGTACAACCGCGCGGGCTTCATCAACTACGAACAGACGCGCCAGCCGCAACCGGCGCGCCTGGCCCCGCCGCAACCGCAACCCGCGAGCGCACCGGCACCGACGCTGCTGCTGGAAGCGGAGCCTGAAGCCGTCACCAGTGTCAGCCTGCCCGACCCGTCGAACAACCTCGTCGAGTACGCGGCCATGCTGGACGACCGCGGCCTGATCGTGCCGGGCGACCCGTCCGTGCTGATCGTCGAGGATGACGAACGCTTCGCCAAGACGCTGCTCGAATTCGCCCGCGAAAAGAACTTCAAGGGCATCGTCACCCACCGCGGCGATTCCGCGCTGTCCCTCGCCCGCGACTACCTGCCGTCCGCGATCCTGCTCGACATCGACCTGCCGGACATCGACGGCTTCACGGTGCTCGACCGCCTGAAACGCGACCCGAGCACGCGCCACATCCCCGTGCACGTGATGTCGTCGCTGCGCGAGCGCGAGCGCGCGCTGCGCCAGGGTGCGATCTCGTACATCAACAAGCCCGTGAGCCGCGAGATGCTGCAGGAGGAATTCAAGCGCATCCAGAAATTCCTGATGGGCGGCAAGCGTTCGCTGCTCGTCGTGGAAGACGACATGGCCCAGCGCGAATCGATCGTGGGCCTGATCGGCGATTCCGACGTGCGCATCGTGACGGCGGAAGACGGCAAGGCGGCGCTGGAAGCGCTGGCGCAGCAGCACTTCGACTGCATGGTGCTGGACCTGACCCTGCCCGACATCTCCGGCTTCGACCTGCTCGACCAGATCGGCAAGCAGCCCGCATTGCGCGACCTGCCGATCGTGATCTACACGGCGCAGGAATTGTCGCGCAAGGAGGTCACGAAGCTGAAGCGCTACGCCAAGACGATCGTCGTCAAGGATGCGCGCTCGCCCGAACGCTTGCTCGACGAGACGGCGCTGTTCCTGCACCGCTCGCAGGCCAGCCTGCCGGAGACGCAGCGCCGCATGCTGGAAGAGATCCACGCGGCGGACGGCGGCCTTGCGGGACGCAAGGTGCTGATCGTCGACGACGACCTGCGCAACATCTTCGCGCTGTCGTCGCTGCTGGAGCGCCAGCAGATGCAGGTGCTGTTCGCCGAGAACGGCCGCGACGGCATCGAGGTGCTGGAAAAGGATCCGACCATCGAGATCGTCCTCATGGACATCATGATGCCGGAGATGGACGGCTACGACACGATGCGGGCCATCCGCCGCATCCCGAAATTCAAGTCGCTGCCGATCATCACGCTGACCGCGAAGGCGATGAAGGGTGACCGCGACAAGTGCATCGCCGCGGGCGCGTCCGACTACATCACCAAGCCGGTCGACGTGGCCCAGCTGCTGTCGATGATGCGGGTTTGGCTGCACTGATGGTATCTGCGACGAACACCTGGACCGGCCTCGCGGCCGGGCTGGCCGTCGAGGAACTGGAGACGGAGCTGCTGCTCGAGGCGCTGTTCCAGCGCTTCGGCCACGAGTTCCGCGGCTACGACCGGGCGTACCTGCGCCGCCGGCTGGCCGACGCCATGCGCGCGCACGGCGCCGCCACCTTGTCCGGACTGCAGGAAAAGGTCTTGCACGACCCGGGCGCGGCGTCCGCGCTGCTGCGCACGCTGGCGCCGCAACCCGTCGACCTGTTCGAGAACGCGGGCCACACGCAGCGCCTGCGCACGGTACTGGCGCCGGCGCTGCGCGCGTGGCCCGTGCCGCGCGTGTGGCTGGCGGAATGCGCCGGGGTCGGCGAAGCGTGGGGCCTGGCCATCGTGCTGGCGGAAGAAGGCGTGCTGGGCAAGCTGGATATCCACGCGACGCTCGCCAATGAGGACATCGTGGCCGAGATGCAGGACGCCTGGCTGCCCGTGGCCGAGCTGGACGCGGCGCAGACCCGTTACGCGGCGAGCGGCGGCCATGCCGCGCTGTCGACGTACTTCGAAGTGCGCGACGGCCAGGCGCGCCTGCAGCCGCAGCTGCGCCGGCGCATCACGTGGTCGCAGTACAGCCTCGTGACGGATGCGTCGTTCAACGAATTCCAGGCGATCCTGTGCTGCGGTGCGCTGTCCGATTTCGGACCCGTGCTGCGCCAGCGGGTGCTGCGGCTGTTCCACGACAGCCTCGCGCGCTTCGGCGTGCTGTGCCTGGACCGGCCGCTGGCGGTGTCGGATACGTATGCGGGCACGTACCAGGCGATCGAGGGGGATCGGCCGTGGTACAAGCGGGTTGGTTAGCCCCGAGCGTCGCCCCCGCGAAAGCGGGGGCCCATGCTGAGCTTCAGGATTCGCAAACTCAGCGACTTCGGAGCCTAAGCATGGATCCCCGCCTGCGCGGGGATGACGGCTACAGCACCTGGGCACTCGCCCGCTGCGCAATCCTGTCCCGCCAACCCTGCAGGTTCACCAGCCCCTCGTCCGACGGCCTGAACTTCATCAACCCGCGCGCGAACTCCAGCGCGCAGAACGCCGTGATGTCGGCGATCGTGAACCGCTCGCCCGCCACGTAGTCGCGGTCCGCCAGCACGCCGTCGAGCCAGCGCGCCGTCTCCCGCACCCTGGCGCCCTGCGCCGCGCCGAAGTCGGGGAATTGCGGCTGCTCCAGCGGCGCCAGGCCCGGATGCGTGTGCCGCACGCAGTTGGCGATGCGCAGGAACAGCTGCAGTTCGCAGCGGCGGTCCATCATCTCGATGAACGCGCGCTCCTCGAAGTCCTCGCCCATCAGGTTCGGGTTCGGATACTTCCCCTCCAGGTACGTACAGATGGCGCGCGTCTCGGCCAGGGTGCGGCCGTCGGCCAGCTCCAGCACGGGCACCTGGGCCATCGGATTCAGCGCCGCGAACGCCTCGCTGCGGTGCTCGGCCTTGCCCAGGTCGATCTGCACCGTGGTGATGTCGGCGATGCCCTTCTCGGCCATGAACATCAGGACGCGGCGCGGGTTCGGGGCGCGGCTGCTCGTGTACAGTTTCATCGGTGGTCTCCTCCGTCGTTGTCGACGCCGATCATAGCGCATCCTTTCTACTTGCTCATTTGACAGCGTGCGCCGTTTGACCGTAGATTCCCGGCTTGGCCGCGCGCGTCCATCCGACATCACGCGCGGGTCCGACATACATACACAACAGGATACCCATGCACCGCAAGCTGCTTTCCGCCGCTGTCGCGCTCACCCTCGCGACCGCGCCCTTTCACGTCGACGCAGCGCCTACCCGCGCCGAGCCGACGGCGAATGCCGACACCACCACGCAACTGCCGCGCGGGGTCGTCCCGACGCATTACCGGATCTCGCTGACGCCGGACGCGGCCAACGCCTCGTTCGGCGCCCGGGCCGTCGTCACGATCAACGTGGCGAAGGCGACGAACACGATCACCCTGAACGCGGCCGACCTGAAGTTCTCCAACGTGACGCTGGCCCCGGCCGCGGGCGGCGCCGAACGTGCAGCGACGACCGCCGTCGACAACGATGCGCAGACCGCCACGTTCACGTTCGCCCAGCCGGTGGCGCCCGGCATGTACCACCTGGCGATGGAGTACACGGGCACGATCGGCACGCAGGCCGTCGGGCTGTTCTCGCTGGACTATCCCGGCGCGGACGGCAAGCGGCAGCGCGCGCTGTACACGCAGTTCGAGAACTCGGACGCGCGCCGCATGATCCCGTCCTGGGACGAGCCGGCGTATAAAGCCACCTTCGCGCTGGACGTCGTCGTGCCGGCCGCGCAGATGGCCGTCAGTAACATGCCGGCCGCGAAAACGGAGGCCCTGGCGGACGGCCGCAAGCGCGTGAGCTTCGCGACCACGCCGAAGATGTCGACCTACCTGCTGTTCTTCGCGCTCGGCGATTTCGAACGGGCGGCCGCGAAGGTGGACGGCACGGAGATCGGCGTCGTCACCCGCCGCGGCGCGCTGCCGCAGGCGCAGTTCGCGCTGGACGCCTCGCAGGCCATCCTGCGCGAGTACAACGATTATTTCGGCGTGCGCTACCCGCTGCCGAAGCTGGACAACGTGGCCGGCGCGGGCCGCAGCCAGTTCTTCAGCGCGATGGAAAACTGGGGCGCGATCTTCACGTTCGAATACGCCCTGCTGCTCGACCCGGCGATCGCGACGCAGCACGACCGCGAAGAGATCTTCGCCACGGCCGCACACGAGATGGCGCACCAGTGGTTCGGCGACCTCGTGACGATGCGCTGGTGGGACGACCTGTGGCTGAACGAGGGCTTCGCGTCGTGGATGGAAAGCCGAACGACCGCGCGCCTGCACCCGGAATGGAACACGCAGGTGGGCGCCGTCGGCGTGCGCGAGAGCGCGATGCGGCGCGATTCCGTGGCCGGCACGCACCCCGTCGTGCAGCACGTGGAAACGGTCGAGCAAGCCAACCAGGCCTTCGACGAGATCACGTATTCGAAAGGCGAATCCGTCATCCGCATGCTGGAAGCCTATGTGGGCGCGAACGCCTGGAAGAACGGCGTGCGCGCCTACATGAAGGCGCACGCGTACGGCAACACGGTGTCGGACGACCTGTGGAAGCAAATCGAGAAGGCGGCCGGCAAGCCCGTCACCGCGATCGCCCACGATTTCACGTTGCAGCCGGGTGTCCCGCTGATCAAGGTGGGCGAGCCGGTGTGCCGCAACAATGCGACGACCGTGCCGCTGACGCAGGCCGAGTTCACGCGCGACCGCGCCGGCAAGGCGCCCCTCGCCTGGCGCGTGCCCGTCATCGCGCAGATCGCCGGGGACGCCAGGCAGGCGAGCACGCTCGTGACGGGCGGCGCAGGCACGATCACGGTACCGGGCTGCGGCGCCGTCATCGTCAACGCGGGCCAGAGCGGCTACTACCGCACCTTGTACGCCCCCGCCGATTTCGCCCGGCTGGCGCAGGGCTTCGCCGGCCTGGCCCCGATCGACCAGATCGGCCTGCTGGCCGACAGCAGCGCCCTCGGCCAGGCCGGCCTGCAGCCGGCGTCCGACGTGCTGGACCTCGTGAAGGCGACACCCGCCGGCGCCGATCCGGCCGTGTGGACGCGCATCGGCGTCCTGCTGGACGGTGTCCACAACCGCTACCGCGAACAGGCCCGCGGCGGCGACACGACGCGCCAGAAACGCTTCGACGCGTTCGCGATCGCGCGCCTGGCGCCGCTGATGGCGCAGGTCGGCTGGAACGCGCGGCCCGGCGAGGCGTCGTCCGTCGCGAACCTGCGCGAAGAACTGATCGACGTGCTGAGCAATCTCGGCGACGCCAACGTCATCGCCGAGGCGCGCCGCCGCTACGCCGCTCTGGCGACGGACGCCAATGCCGTGCCGGGGCCGCTGCGCAAGACCGTGATGGGCGTCGTCGCCCAGCACGCGGACGCCGCCATGTGGGACCAGCTGCACGCGGCCGCGCGCAACGAGACGACGCCGCTCGTGCGCGACCAGCGCTACACCCTGCTGGCCGCGACGGAAGACCGCGCGCTCGCCATGCGCGCGCTGCAGCTCGCGCTGACGGACGAACCGGGCTTGACGATCAGCGCCGAGATGATCTCCGAAGTGGCGCTGCGCTATCCGGACATGGCGTTCGACTTCGCGATCGCCAACCTCGCGCAAATCAACGAGCGCGTGGATGCGAGCTCGCGCAGCCGCTACCTGGCGCGTCTCGCGACGGGGTCGTCGGACCCGGCGATGGTCGACAAACTCTCGGCCTATGCGCAGGCCAACCTGGCGCCGGGCTCGCGCGGCGACGTCGAGGCGGCCGTCGCGGCCATCAAGGACCGCATCCAGGTGAATGCGGCGCGGCTGCCGGAGATCGATGCGTGGCTGGCGAAGAACGCACGGTAAGCTGAACTACGGCGCCGTGACCGTGGCGCGGCGCCGCGCGGCGAGCCACCCATCGAGGCGCTGGGCGGCCCCCGGCGCCACGTGCAGGCCCAGCTTCGTGCGGCGCCACAGGATGTCGTCGGCGGACATCGCCCATTCGTGGCGCACGAGGTAGTCGGCCTCGACCTCGTACAGGCCCGCCACGATTTCCTCTCCCAGGTCGGCGCGGGCGCGGCAGTGGGCCAGCAGCGCCGAGAGGCGCGTGCCATAGGCGCGGGCATAGCGCGCCAGCAGATCCTCGGGCAGCCAGGAGAACTGCTGGCGCCGCGTGCGCACCCACGCGTCGTACTCGAGCACGGCGCGGGCCACGGGCGCCTTGCCGTACAAGTCGCCGCCCGGCAGGCAGGCGTGCGCCGTCCACGCGGGCACCTGGCGGCCCAGCACGGGTCCCATCCAGTCCACGGCCTGTTCCGCGAGCTTGCGGAACGTGGTCACCTTGCCCCCGAACACGGACAGCAGCGGCGCGCCGCCGGCCGTGTCGTGCTCGAAGCGGTAGTCGCGGCTGGCGGACGATGCACTGCCGCCTTCATCGCCGATCAGCGGGCGCACGCCCGCGTAACTCCACACCACCTCGTCGGGCACGATGCGGCGTTCGAAGCAGCGGTTCACGGCATCGCACAGGTAGGCCGTCTCCGCGGGGCTGATGGCGACGCGGTCGACGTCCTGCCCATCGTAGTTGACATCCGTCGTGCCCACCAGCGTGAACGCGCCCTCGTACGGCAGCGCGAACACGATGCGGCCGTCCGGCTGCTGCAGCAGGAACGCCTGGTCGCCGTCGAACAGGCGCGGCACGACGATGTGGCTGCCCTTCACGAGCCGCAGCGGGCGCGCCGGCCCGGCACCCGTCGCCTGCAGGAAGCTGCCGGCCCACGGCCCGGCCGCGTTCACGAGGCAACGCGCGTGCACGTGGACGGTGCCGCCCGGCCCCTCCAGGTCGGCCTCCCAGCGCTTCGCGTCGCGCCGCACCCGTGCGCAGCGCGTGCGCGTGAGGACTGTCGCGCCCCGCTCGCGCGCATCGAGCGCCGCCAGCACGACGAGGCGCGCGTCGTCGACCCACGCATCGGAATACGCGAACGCCCGCGTGAAGCGGTGCTGCAGGGCCGGGCCGGCCGGCATGTCCCGCAGCGCCACCATGCCGGATGCCGGAAGGAAGTCGCGCCTGGCCAGGTGGTCGTACAGGAACAGGCCGGCGCGGATCATCCAGGCGGGACGCTGGTCCGGCGCATGCGGCATCAGGAAGCGCAGCGGGCGGATGATATGCGGCGCGCTCTTGAGCAGCACTTCGCGCTCCGCCAGCGCCTTGCGCACGAGACCGAAATGGTATTGCTCCAGATAGCGCAGGCCGCCGTGGATCAGCTTGCTGGACGCGGACGACGTGTGCTGGGCGAGGTCGTCCTTTTCGCACAGCACGACGCGCAGGCCGCGCCCGGCCGCGTCGCGCGCGATGCCGGCGCCGTTGATGCCGCCGCCGACGACGAGGACGTCGCACTCGATTCGTTTGCCGTGTTCACCCATGAAGCAGCACTCCGGATTGCCAGGCCCCCGCCCGGCCGCAGCCTACTCTACACCGCGAACGGGGCCCTGTGTTCGGCCATGTCAATCCGGCCGGGGTCGGCCATGTCAATCCGGCCGGGGTCGGCCGGCGCGGCCGTGTAGAATCGGGCCATGTCCACCGTCCCACGCCACCGCTGACATGGCGCCCGATATGCGCGCCTGGGTCCGCATGCCGTCCGGCAAGCGGCTCGACCTGCTGAATCCGACACCGTTCGACTGGGACGACAGCGACCTCGCCCTCGGCCTCGCGCGCACCTACCGCTGGGGCGGACACTCCGCCTGGCCGCTGCCGCTGTCCGTGGCCCAGCACTCGATCGCCGTGATGCTGCTGCGGCGCATGGCGTCGCCCACGCCGCTCGCCCCGGTCGTCGAATTGCGCGAGCTGTTGCACGACGCGGAGGAAGGCCTCCTCGGCTTCGACGCCGTCGCGCCGATCAAGCCGTTTCTCGGCGAAGGTTTCCGCGCCCTCACGCGGCGCCTGGAACAGGCCGTGTTCCTGCGCTACCGCCTGCCCGCGTGGACGCCCGCCGAGCACCAGCTCCACAAGCGCGCCGACCGCCTGGCCGCCGCCAGCGAAGCCGTGCACGTGGCGGGCTGGTCGGAGCAGGAAGTGCGCACGACCCTGAAGATCCGCTCCGCCGTGCTGGACCGCGATCCGCTCGTCGACGTGTACGGCTGCGCGGCGTGGGAGCCGTGGCCGCCGGGCCTCGCCGCCGAACGCTTCCTGGATGCGCTGGAACATTTGCAGCGGCGCATCGACGACGGGGACGCCGCATGACCACCGGCGAGCTGGCCCGGGCCGCCGCACTGCTGCGCGCCGCGGACGGCCTCCTGATCGGCGCCGGGGCCGGCATCGGCGTCGATTCCGGCCTGCCCGACTTCCGTGGCGACCATGGCTTCTGGCGCGCCTATCCGCCGCTGGCCAGCCTGGGCATCCGCTTCGTCGAGATCGCGAATCCGCACAGCTTCGACAGCAACCCGGAACTGGCGTGGGGTTTAAACAGTTCGCGGGAACTTGACTAAACCTGCGCAGTCTTACGCAGTATGAGCAAGCTTCTTTCCATTGGCGCCGCCGCCAAGACACTCGGTGTCTC
>CBIHRX010000226.1:0-10808 GCA_966212555.1 uncultured Massilia sp. | reverse complement strand
GATGCCGCCCGCCGCCAGCCAGTAATAGAGGAGCATCGCGTGGTTCCCGGTCGGGAACGTGTGCGCGAACGTGAAGCGGCGGGTCCCCTTGCGCATGGCGGCGGCCAGGGTGCCGAGGTCCGTCACGCCCTGGCTGGCCAGTGCGCGCGACAGGGTGATCGCCTGGCCGTTACGCGATAAATTCATCAGCACGGCCATGCGCGTGGGCGCCGTGCCGATACCGTTCTCCACGCCGTACAGCAAGCCATATAACACGTGTGCCGCGTCGATCTCGCCCTGCAGCAGGCGGTCGCGCATGCCCGACCACGAATGCTGGCGCGCGAGTTCGAGCTTGATGCCGTACTTGTCGTCCAGCCCGAGCACGGACGCCATCACGAGGGACGCGCAATCCGTCAGGGGCATGAAGCCGGCCCTGATCACGGTCTTTTCCGGCCGGTCCGAGCCGGCGGCGAATGCGTGTGCCATCGTTTCCTTTGTTGTTCAGCCGAGTAGATCTTCCACGTCGAGGATGCGCTGGGCGATTTCGGCCAGCTTGAGCTTCTTGTTCATCGCCATGCTGCGCAGCCGCTGGTAGGCCTCTTCCTCCGTCAGCCGGTTGCGCGCCATGAGCACGCCCTTGGCCCGTTCGATCAGCTTGCGGTCGGCCAGCTGGCGGCGCGTGTCCGAGAGCTCGTCCAGCAGCTTCTGCTCGCGGTTGAAGCGCTTCATGGCCACGTCCAGCACGGGTTTCACGCGCTCGGCCTGCAGCCCGGCCACGATGTAGGCGCTGACGCCCGCCTCGATCGCGGCATCCATGCTGGACGGCGTCTGGTCGTCCGTGAACAGGACGATGGGCCGCGGCTCGTCGCGCGTGGCGATCACGATGTGCTCGAGGACGTCGCGCGCGTCCGACTCGCTGTCGATGATGATCATGTCCGGCTGGATCTGGGCGATCCGCTCGGGCAGGAAGATGTCGGCGGGGAGCGACGCCACGATGTCGTAGCCGGATTCCAGCAATCCGATGCGCAGGGCCGTGTTGCGTCTTGCCTGCGCGGCAAGCGCGGCCTCGTCCGCGGCATCGCTGGACGCGGTGTTGACGACGACGATGCGCAGGGTGCGCTGGACCTTGGACGGCGGTTTCATGCCTTCTGGATATGCAAGTTTCGGGCCAGACGCTCAGATATTCATGGTTGGCATGTCGAGAGTGCGAATCAACATTAGTTGTCGCACAGAAAATATTCACGAAACGCATGGGAAGCATCACAAATCAAAAGTTCATTTATGACGCGGTTATCCCTATACTGCATCGCAACACAACAGATTTTACCGGAGAGATGACCATGACCACCGCAACGATCACCCGGGCGCAGAACAAGACGCTGCGCCAGCACCTTGCCGCCACCCTGGGCAAGATCCGCACCTTTGCGATCGAACTGTACGAAGCGCACGGCGGCCTGATCGTACCCGACGCCGCCCAACCGGCCAGCGGCGCCTTTGCCCGCCGCAAGATGCAGCAGCAAGCCGGCATCATCATCCTGGGCCCGTTCTGCGCCGCCGCGCTGGCCCCGGAAGCCGTCCGCGAAACGCCGAACAACTAATCAAGCCAAGGATACGCATCATGACCCCGATCGAATACCTCACCGTCGCCATCGCAGCCGCCGCCGTCGTCACCCGCATCGTGCTGTTCGTGCGCAACCCGTCGATGACCGCCCCGTCCGAACTGTGGCTGGCCGAAGAGCCGACCGAACTGTGGATGGGCGAATACGCGAAGCCGAAGGCAGCTGCCTGAATCAACCGGCTGTAATACCATCGTCTCCACACGCCCGGCATTGGCCGGGCGTTGTTTTTTGTGCGCCGCAATATTCCATCCGTACGCTGCCGTACTTACGCACGCGCGCCACTCCCCTCGCGAATCCGCCCAGCAGCATAGTCGGCTGCGCTAGAATGCTTTTTTGCAATTTCTCACCAAGAAAGCATTCTTGTCCTTCCCATCTACCCGACTGATGATGCGACTTCCTTACCTGCCCGTTTTCGCCGCGCTGCTGGCGCTACCCGCCGCCGCCTCGACACCCGTGACCCTCGACCAGGCCATGGCCAACCCCGACTGGATCGGTCCTCCCGTGGAAGCCGCGTGGTGGAACTGGGACGGCAAGCAGGTCATCTACCAACAGAAGCGCGCCGGCTCGCCGTTGCGCGACACGTATCGCGTGAACGCGGCGAAGGCCGGCACGGCGGCGCTGGTGCTCGACGCCGAACAGGCGAAGCTGGACAGCGCGGAAATGCTGTACAACCGCGCCCGCACCCGCGCCGTCGTCGTGCGCAACGGCGACCTGTTCGAGCGCGACCTCAAGTCCGGCGCCCTCGTGCAGATCACGCGCGGCAGCGGCGTGACGATCCAGGCCGTCCAGTACACGGCCGATGAACGGGGCGTGCAGTACCGCGTCGGCGACGACTGGTTCGCGTGGGACCGCAACGAACGCGTGGCCGGCCCCGTCGCCCTGCCGCGCGCCGCCAAGGATCCGAACGTGACGGAAGCCGACGCGCTGCGCGACATGCAGCTGCGCCTGTCGACGATCCTCAAGCGCCAGAAGGACGACCGCGACGCGACCCGCGCGCAGGCCGAGGCACTGCGCCGCGCCGACCCGACCCGTGCGCCGTCTCCCATCTACCTGGGCGACAAGGTCGCGATCCTGAACAGCGCCCTGTCGCCGGACGGCCGCTGGCTGCTCGTCGTCACGGGCCCGAAGACCGCGGACAAGGGCCGCGCGGGCAAGATGCCCCGCTACGTGACGGAAAGCGGCTACGAGGAATTCTCGGAAGAGCGCACGCGCGTGGGCCGCAACGGCCCCGCCGGCCACGGCCTGAAACTCGTGAACCTGGCGACGCGCGACGTGAAGGATTTGTCGCTGGACGCCCTGCCCGGCATCGCCGTCGATCCGCTGGCCAAACTGCGCGCGGAACACAAGCTCGACCCGCTCAAGGGCAACCGTCCGGTGATGATCGGCTTCGACGGCGAGGCGATCACGTGGAGCCAGAACGGCGCCAACGTGGCCGTCATGCTCCGTTCGGTGGACAACAAGGACCGCTGGATCGCCACCGTCGACCTGCCGCGCGCGGCGCTCCAGCCCGTGCACCGCCTGACGGACGAGGCGTGGGTCAACTACGACAACAACGAATTCGGCTGGCTGCCGGACGGTTCGACGCTGTGGTACCTGTCCGAGGAAAGCGGCTACGCGCACCTGTACGTGCGCGACGCGGCCGGCCGCACGCGCGCGCTCACGCAAGGAAAATGGGAAGCGGGCGACGTCGCGTGGTCGGCGGACGGCCGCACGGCCTGGCTGCTGTGCAACCGCAAGGCCCCGCACACGTACGAGGTCTGCGCCGTCGACGCGGCGAACGGCGCCACGCGCGAAGTCAGCAGCCTCGCGGGCGTGCAGGACTTCCGCCTGTCGCCGGACCAGAACAAGCTGCTCGTGCATTATTCCGGCCCCTACCTGCCGGCGCAGCTGGCGACCGTGCCGTCGCACGGCGGCGAGGCCGTCAGGCTGACGGACACGCGCACGCCGGACTTCAAGGCGCGCGAGTGGATCCAGCCGCAGTTCGTGACGATCCCGTCGACGCATGGCGCCGATCCGATCTGGGCCAAGCTGTACCGCCCCGCGCAGCTCGAGCCGGGCAAGAAGTATCCGGTGGTGATGTTCGTGCACGGCGCGGGCTATCTGCAGAACGTCACGCAGCGCTACACGCCCTACTTCCGCGAGCAGATGTTCCACAACCTGCTCGTGCAGAACGGCTACGTGGTCCTCGACATGGACTACCGCGCGTCGAAGGGTTATGGCGCCAAATGGCGCACGGCGATCTACCGCCAGATGGGCCATCCGGAACTGGACGACTACCTGGACGGCGTGAACTGGATGATCGCGAACCAGCAGGGCGACGCGGCCCGCGTGGGCATCTACGGCGGCAGCTACGGCGGCTTCATGACCCTGATGGGCATGCTGCGCGCACCGGATGTCTTCAAGGCCGGCGCCGCGCTGCGTCCGGTGACCGACTGGACCACGTACAACCACGAATACACGGCCAACATCCTGAACACGCCGGACCTGGATCCGGACGCCTATAAAACGTCGTCGCCGATCGAGTACGCGCAGAACCTGAAGGGCCACCTGCTGATCGCGCATGGCATGATCGACGATAACGTGTTCTTCCAGGACTCCGTGCGCATGGCCCAGCGGTTGATCGAACTGAAGAAGGACCACTGGGAGCTGGCGCCGTATCCGCTGGAGCGGCATTCCTTTGTGCAGCCGGAGGCGTGGTATGACGAGTATCGGCGGATTTATCAGCTGTTCGAAAGGACACTGAAGTAAGCCTCGTCGTCCCCGGGGAAGCGCACTGGTGTCCGGAATATTGTTTTCAAAAACCGTCACAAATAGCATCGTCATTCCCGCGCAAGCGGGAATCCATGCTGAGTATGCCAACTACGTTATTCATGTCCACCTCGTTGGTTACAAAGAGTCGACTTCGAGCAGTCAGCATAGGTTCCCGCTTTCGCGGGAACGACGGTTTTTCCCTATGGCGGGCCTATTTTCGACGGTAAAAATTATTCCGGACAGCAGTGCGGGGAAGCGGGGACCCATGCTGAGCTGACTACGGACACTCAGCATGGGTTCCCGCCTGCGCGGGAACGACGGTGGGTGGTCATTCAGTCTTCGCCCCCGCCTCGAACCACTTCCCCACCTCCGCCCTTTCCGCCTCCGTCATCCCGGTCATGTTCGCCAACGGCATCGCCTTGAGCTGCACGACCTGCTGATAAATGCGGCCCGCGTTCTGCGCGATGCCGTGCGCGTCATCCAGCATCACCCCCGCCGGCGCGCTCGCGAACCCGGGCTGCGTCGGGTGCGCCGCGTGGCACGACACGCAGCGCTGGCGCAGGATCGTCTCCACCCGCGCGAACGGCACGGTCCCCGCCGACACGCCCGGCCGCGGCGGCGCCAGCACAGGTGCTAGCAAAATCGCGAGCCCCAGCAGCAGCGCGACGCCGATCGCCGGCCAGATCCATTCCACGCGGCCCTTGTGGCGCAGGTTGAAGAAGTGGCGGATGAAGACCCCGGCCGCCATGATGGTGCCCAGCACGGCCCATGCGTGCGGATGGCGGTAGGTCATCGCGAAGTGGTTGCTGATCATGATGAACAGCACCGGCAAGGTGAAGTAATTATTGTGGACGCTGCGCTGCTTGCCGCGGATGCCGTAGACGGGATCCGGCTTTTGCCCCGCGCGCATCGCCTCCACCATCCTGCGCTGGCCGGGGATGATCACCATCGCCACGTTCGCGACCATGATCGTGCCGATCATCGCGCCCACGTGGATATAGGCCGCGCGGCCGCTGAGGAAATGCGTGAGCACCCAGGCCGCGCCGACCAGCAGCGCGAAGACGACCACGCCGAACGCGAGGTCGTGCTTGCCCAGCCTCGATCGGCACAGCAGGTCGTACACGACCCAGGCGGCGACGAGGCTCCCGAGTCCGAGGCCGATGGCTTGCGCGCTCGTGAGGTCGGCCACGCCGCGGTCGACCATCATCGCCTGGGCATTCAGCCAGTACACGATGACGAGCAGCGCAAAGCCCGACAGCCACGTCGAATACGCTTCCCATTTGAACCAGTGCAGCTCCGCCGGCAGCTCGGCCGGGGCGACGAGGTATTTCTGTGGGTTGTAGAAGCCGCCGCCGTGCACGGCCCACAGCTCGCCCGCCACGCCCTTTCGCGCGAGGTCGGAACCGGCCGCCGGCGGGCGCAGCGAATTGTCCAGCCAGACGAAGTAGAACGACGCGCCGATCCAGGCGATGCCCGTGATGACGTGCAGCCAGCGCACCAGCATGTTCATCCATTCGAGTACGTACGGAACCAGGTATTCCATGGGACTCCTCAGCGTGACCGGCAGGCGACACCGCCGTCGATATAGTTTCTAGAACATGAAAAATATCGTATATTTAAAATCAGACTACGTATATAACAATCCTATAAAAAACCTTCCCATGTCCAGCCTGCCCCAGCACCTCGACCTGCACCTGATCCGCATCCTCTATCTGCTGCTCGTCGAGAAGAACGTCTCGCGCGTCGCCCTCAAGCTGAACCAGCCGCAACCGTCGATCTCGGCCTCGCTGCGCAAGCTGCGCGAGCTGACGGGCGACCCGCTGCTCGTGCGCGGCGCGCGCGGCATGGTGCCGACGCAGCACGGCGAAAGCCTGCTCAAGCCGGCCAAGCGCATCCTCGACGAGACGGAGAGCCTGTTCATCCGCAAGACGCCGTTCGTGCCGGAACAGGCCGACCGCACGTTCCACATCGCCGCCCCCGACTACCTCGACACGCAATTCCTGCCGGGCGTCGTCGCGTCGATCCGGCGCGGCGCGCCGAACAGCCGCGTGACGATCCACCACCTGGGCCCGGGCACGGACTACCTGCGCATGCTGTCGGACGGCGAGATGGATCTCGTCATCGCCAACTGGGACGAGCCGCCGTCGCACCTGCACATCTCGAAACTGTTCGAAGACCCGATCATCTGCACGATGCGCGCCGACAGCGCCTATGCCAAGCGCACGGCGGCCGACGCGATGACGGTCGAGGACTACCTCACGCTGCCCCACATCGCGCCGACGGCCATGCTGCCCGGCTACCACGGCGTCATCGACGCTTTCCTCGAACGGCAAGGCCTGCACCGCAAGGTGGCCGTCGAATCGCCCTATTTCGGCCTGATCCCGTACATGCTCACGCAGACGGACCTCGTGCTGACGACGGGCCGCCAGTTCATCCGCTTCTACGAAAAAACGCTGCCGCTGAAAAACTTCACGGTGCCGATCAAGTTCCCGCCGATGCGCTTTTATCAACTGTGGCACCAGCGCGTGCACCAGTCGCCCGAGCACAAGTGGCTGCGCGACCAGGTGACGGCGGCGGCGAAGGTCGTGGTCAACCGGTAATCACTTTTTAGCGTCCTGCGCCTTCTGCGCCTGCATTTCCTGCAGTTTCTGCTGCATTTGCTCCGTCATCCGCTGGAAGTGCAGCGCCAGCCGGCGGCAGGCGTCCTGCTTCGCTTCGCACAGCACTTTCATCTCGACGAAAGTGCCCGCATCCGTCTTGCGGACCAGGCGCCGGACGACGGCCGGGTAGGCTTCATGCCCCTGCGGCACGAACGACCACACGGCCACCTCCGGTTTCTGGATAGCGTAGACAGTCCAGCCGCTCGGATGGGAAACCTTCGCGTCCGGATTCTTTTCCAGTGCGGCCAGCGCGTCGGCGACCTTCTTGTAGCCGAGGGGTCGGGGCGTCTCCTGCTGCGACTGGGCGTGCGCGGCGCCGGACATGGCCAGCGCGGCGGCGAGGAAGGAAATGGCAAGTCGTTTCATGGGGCGGAATAGAATTAACATGGCGACATCGTGACATGCCCGGCGCATCCCGGCAACGCCGATCCGTGTAAAAATCACGTGCGGCAAAAAATATTTGCGGAACGCATGAACCTTGGCGCGGCCGGCGGGTATTCACCACAAAACAGCAGAGAGCGCATGCGTGAACGGAAGAGTTGAAGGAGCGGCCGAGAACGAGGCCAGCCTGGTGGGTCGGGTCGCGGCCGGGGACCGGCGCGCCTTCGAGATGCTGTACCGCTTGTATTTTCCGCGCCTGGCGCGCTTCCTGCAACGGATGACGCGCAGCGTGCCGCTGATCGAGGAAATCGTCAACGACACCCTGCTCGTCGTCTGGCAGAAGGCCGCCACGTTCGACGGCAGTTGCAAGGTGTCGACCTGGGTGTTCGCAATCGCTTACCGCAAGGCCTGCAAGGCCCTGCACGCCCTCGACGAGCCGCTGGACGCCCCGGCCGACGAGTGCGCCGCGGACGACGCGGGCCGGCCCGACTGGCGCTTCGAACAACAGCGCCTCGCGCACGCCGTCGACGCCGCCCTCGCCGCCTTGCCCCTGGCGCAGCGGGCCGCGTTCCAGCTGACCTTCTATCACGACATGGGCTACGCAGAAATCGCAGAAATCATGGAATGTCCCGTCAACACCGTCAAGACGCGCCTGTTCCACGCGCGCCGCCGCCTGGCAACGCTGCTGGAAGACCAGCTGGAGGTCCGGCCATGAACCCGCACACCGACCACCTCGAAGCCCAGGACGCCCTGCCCTGGCTCGCCAACGGCACCCTCGCGGGCGCCGAGCTGGAACGCGTGCAGGCCCACGTGGAAACCTGCGCGCACTGCCGCGCCGACCTCGCCCTGCTGCGCACGGTGCATGCGGCCGGGCCGGGTCCGGACCTCGACGTCGATCCGGACCGTGCGTTCGCACGGCTGATGCCGCAGCTGGACGCCGCACCGCCGGCCCCGGCGCAAGAGGGCCTGCTGCAACGCTGGCGCAACCGCATGGCCGCCAACGACGGCACCTGGCTGCGCGCGGCCGTCGCCTGTCAATTCGGCGCGATCGCCGTGCTGGCCGCGCTGCTGGCGCGTCCAGCCGCGCAGCCGGAGACGCCCGACAGCTACCGCGCCCTCGGCGCCGCCGGCGCGAACGGCATGGCGCGCGTCGTCGTGACCTTCCGTCCCGACACGCCGGAAGCGGAACTGCGCCGCATCGTGCGCGCCAGCGGTGCGCGCATCGTCGGCGGTCCCACCGTCACGGATGCGTGGCTGGTGGGCGCGGACGGCCGGCTCGATCCGGTACTGGCCCGGCTGCGCGCGGAGCCTGCGGTGACCCTGGCCGAACCGCTCGCCGTGGACAAGCAGCCGTGAACACGAGCCTGTTCACCCGCCTGCTCGTCCTGTGCGCCGCCATGTGCGCGCTGGCGTGCGTGGTGCCGCGCGCGAGCGCGGACGCGCAGGCCGCCACGCATCCGGTCTCGACGCCGGCGCCCGCGACACGGCAAGTGCTCGTGATGCTGCGCATGCCGTCGCCGCACTTCCGGCCCGACGGCGCCTACGGCGGCGGCTACTCGGAGGACGGCACCCGCACCGCGCGCCGCCGCGTCGCGCGCGACCTCGCCGCCGCGTACGGCCTGCGCGTCGTCGACGACTGGCCCATGCCCGCCATCGGCATCGACTGCTTCCTGATGGAGGACACGGGCACGGGTCCCGTCGACCGCCTGCTCGACACGCTCGCGCACGACCCGCGCGTCGCCTGGGCCCAGGCCATCCAGGACTACCACGGCCTGGCGCAAGGTGACCCGCTGCTCCCCGTGCAGCCGGCCGCGCACGCGTGGCAACTGGCCTCTCTGCACCGCGCCGGCACGGGACGCGGCGTGACGGTGGCCATCATCGACAGCGGCGTCGACGCGACCCACCCCGACCTCGACGGCCAGATCAAGCTGCGGCGCAACTTCGTCGACGCGTATCCGGACGGCGCGGAAGCCCACGGCACCGCCGTCGCCGGCATCATCGCCGCGCGCGAAGGCAATGGCCTGGGCATCGCGGGCGTCGCGCCGGGCGCCCGGCTGCTGGCCCTGCGCGCGTGCTGGGAGACGGCCGGGCCGCCCGCCCGCTGCAACAGCTTCACGCTGGGGAAGGCGATCAATTTTGCGCTGATGAGCGACGCGCGCGTCATCAACATGAGCCTCGGCGGCCCGCGCGACCGCCTGCTGGAAGCGCTGCTCGACGCGGCCCTCGCGCGCGGCGTGACGCTCGTCGGCGCGGCCGATCCGGCGCAGGCCGACGGCGGCTTTCCCGCGTCGCATCCCGGCGTGATCGCGGTGGCGTCCGACACGCAGCGCGCGCCGCCGCCCGGATCGCTGCGCGCGCCGGGGACGGACGTGCCGACGTCGCTGCCGGGCGCCCGCTGGGGCATGGTGTCCGGCTCGTCGTACGCGTCGGCCCACGTCGCGGGGCTCGCGGCGCTCGTGCTGGAACTGCGTCCCGGGACGACGCCGGCCAGGTTGCGGACCGACCTCGACAGCGGCGCACGGGTGCTGCCCGCCGCGCTGGCATCGAGCGGCGGCGGACAAACTGGTAGCATAGACGCCTGCGCGGCCGTGACGCGCGCCGCCGGAGCCTGTTTTTGCCTATGCCCTACCACTGCCACGACCGCCAGCCTTCCCTCCCCGCGCCCGCCGCACTGAAACCCGTCGCGGGCGCTTTCGCCTGCCTGCTTGCCGCCTTCACGGTGGCATCGGGCGCCTCCGCCCAGACCAGCGCCGACCTGTCCGCCGTGTCCGAATACGCCGTGCGCGGCCTCTCGCTGGGCCGGCAGGCCGCACCGCAGCTGCGCGTCGACCACGACTTCGACAGCGGCTGGTATGCCGGCACGTTCGGCACGTCCATCTCGCTCTATGGCCGCGGCCAGGGCCTCCTGATCGTCTACGGCGGCCGCGCGCTGCCGCTGACGACCCGGCTGTCGTGGGATGCCGGCGTCACGCGCACGATCTATTTGCGCAACCACGAGGTCGATTACCACGAGTTCTACGCCGGCCTGACTTACGACCGGGTCAACGTCCGCCTCTCCTATTCGCCCGCCTATTACGGCGCCGGCCAGACGGTCTACCTCGACCTGGGCGGCGGCATCCCGCTGGGCGAACGCGTGGCGCTGGCCCTGCATGCCGGCCTGCTGCATCCGATGGATGCCGATTACCGCTGGGGCGACGGCGACCGCACCGACGTGCGCGCCACGCTCGCGTACGACACGGGCGACTGGCGCCTGCAGGCCGGCCTGCAGACCATCCTGCACGGATCGGCCAACGGTTTTTCGCGCGCGCGCGCCCTGTTCGCCGGCGCGAACCTGCGCTTCTGACGCAGGATTCGATTGAACCTTGCGCGTGGGCCGGGGCATTCACGGTGTCCCATCCCACAGAGGTGCAATCATGAA
>CBIHRX010000225.1:0-10856 GCA_966212555.1 uncultured Massilia sp. | reverse complement strand
GGCAACAGCGGCACGTCGGCCTGCCGCGCCAGCTCGCGCGCCGTGTGCTTCAGGCCGAAGTCGCGCATCTGCTTCGGCGTCGGGCCGATGAACACGATACCGGCCTGCGCGCACGCTTCGGCGAAGGCGGCGTTCTCGCTCATGAAGCCGTAGCCGGGGTGGATCGCCTGCGCGCCCGTGTTGCGCGCCGCCGCGAGCACGCGCTCGGCCGACAGATAGCTGTCGCCGGCGGCGGCCGTGCCCACGCACACGGCTTCGTCGGCCAGGCGCACGTGCAGCGATTCGACGTCGGCTTCGGAATAGATGGCCACCGTCTTCATGCCGAGGCGGCGCGCGGTGCGGATCACGCGGCAGGCGATTTCGCCGCGGTTGGCGATCAGGATCTTGTCGAACATGGCGGTCTTTCAGGCGTAGGGGGAGGACCCCCAGATCACGAAGCGGACCGGGGTGGGGTTAAAGGCATTGCACGGGTTGTTCAGCTGCGGGCAGTTCGACACGAGCACCAGCACGTCCATCTCGGCGCGCAGCTCGACGTACTTGCCCGGCGCGGACAGGCCGTCCTCGAACGACAGGCCGCCTTCCGCCGTCACCGGCACGTTCATGAAGAAATTCACGTTGGGGACGAGGTCGCGCTTGTCCATGCCGATGTCCGCGCGGGCGAGGGCGAGCAAATAATTGTCGCGGCAGCTGTGCATGAATTTCTTTTGCAGCGCGTAGCGCACGGTGTTGCTCTCGGCCGCGCAGGCGCCGCCCAGCGTGTCGTGGCGGCCGCACGTGTCGGCGACGATGGACAGCATTGGCCGGCCGCGGTTCGAATACAGCACCGAGCCGGCCGACAGGTAGATGCCGCCCTGGCGCTGCAGCGTGTCGGTGACGCTGTAGCTTTCGGCCGTGTCGGCGGCGTTGTAGAAGATCGTGTCCACGGCCTGGTTGCCTTCCAGGTCGACGATGCGCAGCGTCTGGCCGCGTTTGATTTCGTGCAGCCACGGTTCGCCGGCCGGCAGGTCGTGGATGGCCAGGGCGGCGGCGGGATCGAGCGTGCTCTCGCGCAGGGTGTGCATGACGGTCTCCTCAGCGGTAAATCAGTTCGGTGTTATGAAAGCCGCGGCCGTTCTCCGGGCACGACAGGCGGCAGACGTCGTCGGCGCCCGCCGGGCCGGAATCCCAGGCCACGATGGCGACCTTGCCCGGCGCGTAGTCGGGGCGCGGATCGAGCGGGTGCGGCGCCGTGGAGACGAGCACCAGCGTGTCCATCTCGAAGCGCAGTTCGACGAAGGCGCCCGGCTGCGCGTGGCGTTCGGCGAAGCGGAAGCGCCCGTCCGTGTCGACGGCCACCTTGGAAAACAGGTTCACGTTCGGCACGAGGTCGCGCAGGCCCAGGCCCCATTTGCCCATCTCGACGAGCAGGCTGTCCTTGCCGTTGCGGTGCATGGCGTTGCGGTGTTCCTGGTAGCGCTTGACGCCGTGGCGGCGGGCGATGCCTTCCGCGTCCGACAGGCCGCACAGCGGGTCGTGCCAGCCCACCGTGTCGCGCGGGATCGAGGCGAGGATGCGGCCCATGTCCGAGTACAGCACGTGGCCCGCCGTCAGGTGCGCGGTGTGCTGGGCCTTCAGCGTGTCCGGCACGTTGAGGCGCTCCATGCGCTCGTCGGCGCGATACAGCAGCACGGACGCGTTGGCGCCGGCTTCCACGGCGATGAAACGCAGCGTGGTGCCGCGCCGCACGCGGTACGACCAGTGGGCGCCGCCGGGGAAGCGTTCGGTCCACAGCACGCGGGCCGGGTCCAGGTCCGGTGCCAGTTCGAGAGTGTGTTCGGTGAGAGTCATGGTGGCTCCGTCAGTCGTTAGTCTTGTGCTGTGCGGGTGAGTTTTTCGAGCTGTTCCAGGTCGGTCTTGACGCCGGACGTCTCGCGGATGCGGTTCAGGATCCGGCGCTTTAATGCCGAGAATTCGGGCGCGAGCTTCAGGTCCTGGTGGCGTTTGGCGCCGAACGGCACGTCGACGATCGAATCGACGCGGCCCGGGCGCGGCGCCATCACGACGACGCGCTCGCCCAGGTAGATCGCTTCCTCGACGTCGTGCGTGACGAACACGATGGTGGTGTTTTCCAGGTGGTGCACGTGGCGGATCAGGTCGTGCATCACTTCGCGCGTCTGCGCGTCCAGCGCGCCGAATGGCTCGTCCATCAGCAGCACGTCCGGGCGCGCCATCAGCGCCCGCGCGATCGCGACGCGTTGCTGCATGCCGCCCGAGAGCTCCGCCGGATACGCATGCGCCACGTGGGCAAGGCCCATCAGGCCGATGAGGGCATCCGCACGGCCGCTGGCGATTTCGACGTCGCTCGACGTGGCGGCGGCGTGGTGCTTGAGGCGGCGGCAGAAGCGGATGTTGTCCTTCACCGTCAGCCACGGATACAGGCTGTAGCTCTGGAAGACCATGGCGCGGTCGGCGCCGGGGCCGTCGACGTCGCGGCCGTTGCAGACGATGCTGCCTTGCCCGTATTCCTCCAGGCCGCAGATCGTGCGCAGCAAGGTGGACTTGCCGCAGCCGGACGCGCCGACGAGGGTCACGAATTCGCCGGCGGCGATGTCGAGGTCGACGTGCTGCAGCGCCAGCGTGCGCCGGGCCCCGCGGCCATAGTGTTTATAGAGGCCGCGTACGGCAATCTTGGGTGTCATGGTTCAGCCTCGCAGGTGATGCCAGGGAAAGCAGCGCTTGTGCAGCCAGCGGAACGCCTGGTCCGTGAGCAGGCCCACGAGGCCGATCAGCAGGATGCCGGCGAAGATCTTGTCGGTCTGCAGGAAGCGCTGCGCCTTCAGGATCGCGTAGCCGAGGCCCGAATTCGCGGCCACCAGCTCGGCCACGACGAGGTAGGTCCACGCCAGGCACATCGCGCCGCGCAGCGTGGTCAGGATCGCGGGACGCGCGGCCGGGATCAGCACGTGCTTGATGATTTCCTCGTTCGTCGCGCCCATCGTGCGCGCCGCTTCGATCGGCGCGTCCGGCACGCGCGCCACGTCCGCGGCGACGAGCAGCAGCATCTGGAAGAACACGCCCACCCAGATCACGGCGACCTTCGCGCTTTCCTCGATGCCGACCCACAGCATGATCAGGGGAATGAACGCGACGGCCGGCAGGTAGCGGGTGAATTCCGTCAGCGGTTCGAGGAACGCGCGCACCGGCGCATACGTCCCGACCAGCACGCCAAGCGGCACCGCGACGAGGGCCGCGACGCAGAAGCCGCCCAGCACGCGGGCGATACTGACGATCACGTCGCCCAGCAGGTCGCCGTCGCGGTACCACTCGCCCAGCTGGGCCAGCACCTGCCATGGCGGCGGCAGGAACACGGGATCGGCCCAGCCGTTCAGCGAGACGAGGATCCACGCCGCCAGCGGCAGCACGAAGCCGGCGACGGCGAGCGCGAGCGCGCTGCGGCGGCGCAGGTCGCCGCGCACGTCCCAGGGGGAGCGGCGGTTGCGCATCACCGCGCGATCGGGGGGAGGCAGGTCGTCGCGCATGGCTTACTTCTTGAGGGCGTCGGCGAGCAGCGAGGCGTCGATGCCGGCGGCGTAGTCGACCGGGCCGGCGATCAGCTTGTTCGTGCTGAGGAATTTGTGGATCTCGGGACCGGCCGCGACGAGCGACTGCGGCTTGCTCGCATCGAGCGCGGCCTGGTTGTCGGCGCGGTCGAAGAAGCGCGTGCCCGGCAGGAAGACCTTGTACTCGGCCGGCTTGATGCCGACGACCTTCGACATGATCTGCACTGCCTCGTCCGGGTGGTCGTGGATGAAGGCCTGCGTGTCGAACCATGCCTGGATCATGCCCACCAGGTCCTGGCGCTTGGTCTTGTCGCGCAGGGCCTTGCCGTGGGCGACGAGCAGGTCGGGCACGAGGCCCGGCATGTCGCGCGACGTGAACAGCGCGTGGCCCTTGCCGCTCGCCTGGATCTTGTTGACCCACGGGTTCCACACGACGGCGGCGTCCACGCGACCCGCCACGAACGCGGCGGCCGCATCGCCGGCGGACAGGTTGACGACCTTGACGTCGTTGATGCCCATGCCGTTGCGCGCCAGCGCCGTGGCCAGCACGAAGTGCGAAATGCTGAACTGCTCCAGCGCCACCGTGCGGCCCTTCAGGTCGGCGAACGACTTGATCTTCGGGCCGACCATCAGCGCGTCGTTGCCGGCCGAGTTGTCGTTGACCAGCACGGCCTTGACGTCGACCTTCTTCGCCAGCGGCGTCATGGTGTCCGACCACGTCTGCGCATTGGCATCGAGCTGGCCGGCCGACAGCGCCGCGACGGAGTCCGTGTAATTGCCGAACCAGACCAGCCTGACGTTGGCGCCGTGCCGCTTGAAGAACCCCTTCTGGTCCGCGACGTACCAGGCCACCCAGCCCGGCCAGTCGGACAGGCCGACCTTGACCTCGGCGTGCGCGGGCGCGGCGGCCGACAGCGCCGCGCACAGGGCGAGGACCGTTGCGATGGAACTGCGAAGGATGCGGTGGTGCTGGAAGAAACGCATGATGGAGCTCCCGAAGTGGATAAAAACGAGAGGCAAGCGATTGCGGCGCAATCGTCCTCCCGGGCTTTTATCCCTCCGTGTAGCTCCTTGCCGCGTGGCGGCGGGGAACCGGCAGCTCTCGGACCAGCACCGCTCGCGCGGTCGGAACCCTAGCCACCTTTTCGAGATGTGCGCGATGCCGACATCGGCCCACCTCTCGTTGCAGGGTCAATTTGCAAGAACGGTGCCAGCGGGGTTCGGCCGGGCCTTACCTGTATGCGGGCAGCGGGCGCACGTCCGTGATGCGCCGCGGCGGTGCGTCCGTGCGCCGATCTGGTGCGTTGCTCGCGCAGTCAGCGCGCCCTGGCCGGCGGCGCGGGCAGGCATCGACCTTGCATGGGATGGATCACGATCACGCCGCGGAGCACCGATGTCCACCTTTGCCAGCACCTTGTGTCGCCGTCTCGCCCGGCTTGCCTGGGCGTTCCTGTACTTGCTGGCCTCCCAGCCCGCGCACCGCTATCCGTGGTTCGCACGACCCGGGACGACACCGGGGTCAGACCCCGTTTTTAGGCAATTTCCAAAAAATGGGGTCTGACCCCGGTTTGAGGTGGCGCATCAGTCGCGCGGGAGGGGTTTGCCTTTGGCGATCACTTCGTGGCAGTCGCCCTTGATGGTGGCGTTGTCGTAGTCGGTCCAGCCGTAGCTGTCGACGTAGCGCTTGTGCTGCTTGAAGGCGGCGTTGACGAAGCTCCAGTCCAGTCGCTCGTCCGGGTAGCGCACGTCGCCCAGGTCGAGCAGGGTGTGGAACATGTTTTCGGTCGCCAGCTTCGCCTTGCGGTGGCGGCGCAGTTGTGTGACTTTGTCCGGGAAGCGGTCCGCGTAGGCGTCGGAATACCAGGCGAACGCGGGGACGTGGAATTCGTATTGCGTGTTGTGGCCGTGGAAGGCGAGGCGGCAGCTGTTGTCGTACAGGGTCTGGCCGTGGTCGGCCACGTACAGCATGGCGGCCGGCTTGTCGGCCTCTTTCAAGGTGCCGATGACGTGGTCGAGGAACCAGTCCGTGTACAGGATCGAGCTGTCGTAGCTGTTGTTCAGCTTGTCCTTGATGCGGATGTCCGTGTAGACGGGCTTGTCGATGCCGTACAGCGACGGCAGCCATTTGTCGAACTGCTTCGGGTAGCGGTGGCTGTAGTTCCAGTGGCTGCCCAGCGTGTGCAGCACGATCAGCTTTTTCGGCGCCGGGTCCGCCACGGCATGTTTCAGCGGGCCGAACAGGATCTCGTCGTAATTGGAATTGTCCGTGAAGCCGCCCAGGTTCAGGAAGTCGACGACGTCCGCTTCCTTCGCGAACACGGAGACGGGGGTGTCGAACTTGCCGAACGAGATCTGGTTCGACAGCCAGAACGTTTTATAGCCCGCTTCCTTGAACGCGGTCAGGAACGATTTTTCCGAGAACCCGTCCTTGAGGCTTTGCGTGGCCGGCTTGCGCGAGATGATGACGGGGACGCTCAAGCGCGTGGCGGACACGGACGTGATCACGTCGCGCAGCGGTACCACGTTCGGTTCCTGCGACAGCAGCGGGTTCGTGTCGCGGTCGTAGCCGTTCAGGCTCCAGCGGTCGTAGCGCGACGATTCGCCGATCACCATCACGATCACTTGCGGGTCGTCGTTCGGCTCGGCCAGGCGCGCGTGGAAGCGGAAGGCGGCGCTTCTCCGGTTCAGGTCGGCGAGATAGACCCGTTCCTTGTAAAAATCGACGCCGCGCGCGGCCAGGCCGAACGGCCAGGAGTGCGCGAACGCATCGAGGTCGAACGGCAGCTTCATCCAGTGCGCCAGCGGCGGCAGCGATGCGGGGCGCGGGATGCTGGATGGGCGGGGCGGGGCGGTTTCTTCGCTCGCGGCCTCGACGCTGTCGAAGGCTTTCACGAGCCGCACGCTGCCCGCCGCCGGGCCGGCACCCGCCAGCGGCGGCGGGGCGACGCCGTATTTCAGGCCGTAGGCGAAGACGACGGCCACGACCGCCAGCACGCCCAGCAGGACGGGGCGCGACACGTCTGCCCAGTCGAGGTCGCGCGTGCGCCAGGCCGCGATCCAGCTCGTGACGAACCACGCGAGCACGCCGAGGAAGACGCCGATCAGCAGCCAGACTTTGCTGCCGAGGAATTCCATGGCTTCGGCCGGGCTCGTCTCCGCGATGATGCCGAGGTGGTGCGTGGAGATGCCTTGGCCGTAGAACGCATATAAATACAGTTCGACGGGCAGCGCGAGGAAGGCGGGCAGCAGCAGCCAGTGGAAGTACGCCGGGCGCTTGAACACGCCCCACACGCCCAGCCAGGCCAGCAGTTCGATGCCGGCCACCTGGCCGGGATGCGACAGCGGCTGGCCGAACAACGGCGCCACGTACGGCACGCAGGACAGGAGCAGATAAGTGAGCGCGACATACAGGTTGCGCGGGCGTAGCAGGAATGACATCGAACGGACGTGTGCGGCAGCGCGGAGGCGAAGTCGGCTATTATCCGATTTTTGCCGCGGGTGACGCTATTCCCTCTGCACAACGGATGAAATCCGGCGTACACTGGCTGTGTCGTTATCACGACATCTACTGAGCAATTACACAATCTTCCGCCGCTGTCGCGGTGCCCGGTCAGCAAGTTTGTTGACCCGGCCCCGCTTCAGGTCTATACTCGCGAGTTCTCGAATTATTCTGCGCATGGTTTACGCATAACAGCCGCTCCCGCTGGTGAGTGGCTTTCGTCGCCTGTACAGGGAGTTGCGGGACAAGGTTTCAGCCCCCGGGAAGCAAGAGCCCCGGGTCATCAACTAGTAGTCATTTTGTTGGATTTTTGAACGATGCCAACCATCAATCAACTGATTCGCAAGCCGCGTGAAGCCGCGGTTGTGAAGAGCAAGTCGCCGGCACTGGAAAACTGCCCGCAAAAGCGCGGTGTCTGCACCCGTGTCTACACGACGACCCCGAAGAAGCCGAACTCGGCACTGCGTAAAGTCGCCAAAGTTCGCCTGACCAACGGTTTCGAAGTCATTTCGTACATCGGCGGTGAAGGCCACAACCTGCAGGAACACTCGGTCGTGCTGATCCGCGGCGGTCGTGTGAAAGACTTGCCGGGTGTGCGTTACCACATGGTCCGCGGTGCACTGGATACCCAGGGCGTGAAAGACCGTAAGCAGGCCCGTTCGAAGTACGGTGCCAAGCGTGCCAAGGCTGCCAAGAAGTAATCTTCTTGCAATCTGGGTAAATTAATATTGAGTTAGTTGAGGCGGCCGGAAGGCCGAGTAAGTGAAGGGCTTTGATGGCCTTTCGCGAGTGCGATAAGCGCTCAACTGAAGACAAAAAGGAATTGAAATGCCACGTCGTCGTGAAGTACCCAAGCGCGAGATTCTGCCGGATCCGAAATTCGGCAACACCGATGTCGCCAAGTTCGTCAACGTTCTGATGCTGTCCGGTAAGAAGTCGGTCGCTGAGAACATCATCTACGGTGCATTCGACTACATCCAGTCCAAATCGGGCAAGGACCCGCTGGAAGTGTTCGCAACCGCGATCAACAACTGCAAGCCGATGGTCGAGGTGAAATCCCGCCGCGTCGGTGGCGCCAACTACCAGGTGCCGGTTGAAGTGCGTCCGGTCCGCCGTATGGCCCTGTCTATGCGTTGGTTGCGCGAAGCCGCAAACAAGCGTAGCGAAAAATCCATGCCGCATCGCCTGGGTGGCGAGCTGATGGAAGCCGCAGAAGGCCGCGGCGGCGCGATGAAGCGTCGTGACGAAGTCCACCGCATGGCTGAAGCGAACAAGGCGTTCTCGCACTTCCGCTTCTAAGCAAATGGCCCAATCGCTTCGGGGGCGGAACGCCTCCGGGGTGGTGCGGCCATGCAGTATCCGTTGTTCAGGCCGAGCTCATTTTGATCACCAGAATGCTGCTCGGTTTTGTCCATTCAAAAGTTAGGAAAATTTATGGCACGCACTACCCCTATTGAGCGCTACCGTAACATCGGTATCTCCGCTCACATCGACGCCGGTAAGACGACGACCACCGAGCGCATCCTGTTCTACACCGGTGTCAACCACAAGATCGGTGAAGTGCACGACGGTGCAGCTACCATGGACTGGATGGAGCAGGAGCAAGAGCGCGGCATTACCATTACCTCGGCAGCGACGACCTGCTTCTGGAAGGGTATGGCCAACAACTTCGAGCCGCACCGCTTCAACATCATCGATACCCCGGGCCACGTCGACTTCACCATCGAGGTGGAGCGTTCGATGCGCGTCCTGGACGGCGCCTGCATGGTCTACTGTGCAGTCGGCGGCGTGCAGCCGCAGTCGGAAACCGTGTGGCGTCAGGCTAACAAGTACAAAGTCCCGCGTCTGGCATTCGTCAACAAGATGGACCGTACCGGTGCGAACTTCTTCAAGGTGTACGAGCAGATGCGCGCCCGCCTGAAGGCCAACCCGATCCCGCTGCAGATCCCCATCGGCGCCGAAGACAACTTCAAGGGCGTGGTCGACCTGGTCAAGATGAAGGCGATCTTCTGGGACGACGCTTCGCAGGGCATGAAGTTCGACTACCGCGACGTGCCGGCCGAGCTGGTCGACCAGGCCAACGAATGGCGCGAGAAGCTGGTCGAAACGGCCGCTGAAGCGACCGAAGACCTGATGAACAAGTATCTCGAAGAGGGCGAACTGTCCGAAGAAGAGATCAAGAAGGCACTGCGCGCACGTACCATCAACGGCGAAATCGTCCCGATGATGTGCGGCACCGCGTTCAAGAACAAGGGCGTGCAAGCGATGCTGGACGCCGTCATCGAATACCTGCCGTCGCCGGTCGACATCCCGCCGGTCGCAGGTACCGACGAAGACGACCAGCCGGTGACCCGCAAGGCGTCGGACGACGAGAAGTTCGCTGCGCTGGCATTCAAGATCATGACCGACCCGTTCGTCGGCCAGCTGATCTTCTTCCGCGTGTATTCGGGCGTCATCAACTCGGGCGACACCGTGTTCAACCCGATCAAGGGCAAGAAAGAACGCGTCGGCCGTATTCTGCAGATGCACGCGAACCAGCGCGAAGAGATCAAGGAAGTCCGTGCAGGCGACATCGCCGCAGCCGTGGGCCTGAAAGAAGCGACCACCGGTGAAACGCTGTGCGACCCGTCGGCACCGATCATCCTGGAAAAGATGGTGTTCCCGGAGCCGGTGATCCAGCAGGCCGTCGAGCCGAAGACCAAGGCCGACCAGGAAAAGATGGGCCTGGCACTGAACCGTCTGGCTCAGGAAGACCCGTCGTTCCGCGTGCGTACCGACGAAGAATCGGGCCAGACCATCATCGGTGGTATGGGCGAGCTGCACCTGGAAATTATCGTCGACCGCATGAAGCGTGAATTCGGCGTGGAAGCGACCGTCGGCAAGCCGCAGGTTGCCTACCGCGAAACGATCCGCAAGGCCGTCACCGACGTCGAAGGCAAGTTCGTCAAGCAGTCGGGTGGTCGTGGTCAGTACGGTCACGCCGTCCTGAACATCGAACCGCAAGAGCCGGGCAAGGGCTTCGAGTTCGTCGACGCCATCAAGGGCGGTGTGGTTCCGCGCGAATACATCCCGGCAGTCGAAAAGGGTGTGCGCGAGACGCTGTCGAGCGGTGTCATGGCCGGCTACCCGGTCGTGGACGTCAAGGTCACGCTGGTGTTCGGTTCGTACCACGACGTGGACTCGAACGAAAACGCGTTCCGCATGGCTGGTTCGATGGCATTCAAGGATGGCTGCCGTAAAGCCAACCCGGTCATCCTCGAGCCGATGATGGCCGTGGAAGTCGAGACGCCGGAAGACTACGCCGGTACCGTGATGGGCGACCTGTCGTCCCGCCGCGGTATGGTGCAGGGCATGGACGAAATCCCGGGCGGCGGCGGCAAGATCATCAAGGCCGAAGTCCCGCTGTCGGAAATGTTCGGTTACTCGACCGTGCTGCGTTCGGCAACCCAGGGTCGTGCGACCTACACGATGGAATTCAAGCACTATGCTGAAGCACCGAAGCATGTGATGGATGCCATCGTGACGGCTAAGGCCAAGTAATAGTCAGTTGGGGACAGAGCAGAAGGCGGTAAACCCTGCTCTGTCCCACAATAAATAAAATATTGTCTTTTAAAGGAAGATCAAAATGGCAAAGGAAAAATTCGAACGGACCAAGCCGCACGTGAACGTCGGCACGATCGGTCACGTTGACCACGGCAAAACCACCCTGACGGCTGCAATCGCAACCGTCCTGTCGAAGAAATTCGGCGGCGAAGCCAAGGCCTACGACCAGATCGACGCGGCTCCGGAAGAAAAAGCACGCGGCATCACCATCAACA
>CBIHRX010000224.1:0-10902 GCA_966212555.1 uncultured Massilia sp. | reverse complement strand
CGTGCCTCCGTTCCCCACCAGGGTCTGGGCCCGCATCGTGCCGGAACGCCTCGACGACTTCGCGTGGGAGAACGACAAGGTGGCGCACCGCACCTACGGCCCGGCGCTCGCCGCCCCGGCGCCCGCCGGCTCCGACAAGGAAGTCCTGAAGACGAGCGGCCTCGATATCTGGTTCAAGCGGGTCCCGTACCCGATCGTCGACCGCTGGTACAACATCGGCCACGACCACTACCACCACGACGAGGGCGAAGGCATCGACATGTACAACGTCGGCACGACGCTGGGTGCCGGCGGCACGGGCATCTGGGCCGGCGGCAAGCTGGTCTCGGGTATCAACTTCACGCACTGGAAGGTGCTGGCCAACGGCCCGGTACGCGCGATCTTCGAACTGGCCTACGACGGCTGGGATGCGGGCGGCACCAAGGTGTCGGAGGTCAAGCGCTTCACGGTGGACGCGGGCCATTGGTTCGACCGCGTCGACAGCACCTTCACGTTCGCGGGCACCGGTCCGCTGCAGGCGGCCGTGGGCCTGAACAAGGAACCGGCCGACAAGGGCGAAGACGGCAAGTCGACGTTCACCGAGGACGCGCAGTCGAAGGCCCTCGTCCAATGGGTCGCGCAGAAGAAGAGCGGCGACTTCGGCGTGGCCGTGATCCTGCCCTCGGCCGGCAATCCCGCGTTCGGCGCCGATGCGCGCAACGCCTTCATGCTGGCGCCGGTCGCGTCCGGCCAGCCCCTGCGCTACTACGTGGGGGCCGCTTGGACCCGCGCGGGCGAGATCACGTCGCGCGCGCAATGGCAGCGCACCGTGACGGACGAGGCGGCGCGCGTCGCCGCACCGGTGCGCGTCAGCCTGTCGTCGCGCTGATGGACCGGCGCGACTTCTTCCGGGTCACGTCACTGGCCGCGGCGCTGCCGCTGGGCGCACCAGCCCGCGCAGCGACTGCCCCGGCCGCGACACCACCCGATGGCGCGGCGCTGGCCTGGCTCGAAGGGGCGCCGGCCTTCATCTCCGGCACGACCTTCGGGGTGCCGTGGCCGCGCGGCGCCGTGCGCAAGGACCAGGACTTCGTCGTCGCCGGCGCCGCCGGCGAGGTGCCCGCGCAAAGCTGGCCCCTGGCCTATTGGCCGGACGGCTCCCTGAAATGGACCGCCCATGCGCTCGGCGCCGGCGCCCGTCCCGACGCCGCATTGCGCGTGCGCCCGGGCCGCCCGCGCGCCCGCGCGGCGCATGCCGTCACCGTGCGGCGCACGGCCGACGGGTTCGTCGCCCACACGGGCGTCGTCGAATGCACGGTGCCCGCCCGCGGACCCGTGCTCGTGGCGGCCGTCCGCCGCGCGGGCCGCGACATCGCGCGCAACGTGCGACTCGTCGCCCTGTGCGACGACCAGCCCGAAGGCAGCACGCGCCGCACCGAGTTCGCGGGCAGCGTCGACAAGGTGACGCTGGAGCAGGAAGGATCCGTGCGCAGCGTGCTGAAACTCGAAGGGCGGCACCGCGGCGGCGACCGCGCCTGGCTGCCGTTCACCGTCCGCCTGTACCTGTACGCGGGCGCCGAGTCCCTCCGCATCATGCACACGTTCGTGTTCGACGGCGACGAGCACAAGGACTTCGTGCGCGGCATCGGCATCGCGTTCGACGTGCCGCTGCGCGACGCGCTGCACGACCGCCACGTGCGCTTCGCGGGCGAGAACGGCGGCCTGTGGGCGGAAGGCGTGCGCAATCTCACGGGCCTGCGGCGCGACCCGGGCGCGGAGGTGCGCCGCGCGCAGCTCGCGGGCGAGCGCTGCCCGCCCGTGGCGGAGAAGGTCGCACCGCTGCTGCACCTCGTGCCGGCGTGGGGCGACGTGTCGCTGTCCCAGCTCTCGGCCGACAGCTTCCGCATCCGCAAGCGCACGAAGTCCGGCTGCGGCTGGGTCGACGCGGCCTGGGGCCGGCGCGCGCCCGGCTGCGGCTATGTGGGCGGCGTGTCGGGCGGCGTCGCGTTCGGCCTGCGCGACTTCTGGCAGCGCCACCCGACGCAACTGGACATCCGCGACGCCCACACGGACACGGCGCGCGCCACCGTCTGGATGTGGTCCCCGGACGCACCCGCGATGGACCTGCGCTTCTACCACGACGGCATGGGCATGGACACGCATGCGGAGGAACTGCAGGGCCTGGAGATCACGTACGAGGATTACGAACGGGGCTTCGGCACGCCCGCCGGCGTCGCGCGCAGCAGCGAGATCACGCTGTGGGCGCTGGAAGCGACGCCGCCGCGCACGCGCCTGGTCGAGATCGCGCAGGCCGTGCAGGCGCCGCCGCAGCTCGTGCCCGCGCCCGCGCACATCCTGGCGACGCAGGCCTGCGGCGCCCTGTGGTCGCTGCCGGACCGCGGCACGCCGGCGCGCGCGGCCATCGAGGACCAGCTGGACGCGCGCTTCGAGTTCTACCGCAAGGAGGTCGAGCAGCGCCGCTGGTACGGCTTCTGGGACTATGGCGACGTCCGCCACACCTACGATGCCGACCGCCACGACTGGCGCTACGACGTGGGCGGCTTCGCCTGGGACAATTCGGAACTGTCGCCCGACCTGTGGCTGTGGTACTCGTTCCTGCGCACGGGCCGCGCCGACATCTTCCGCATGGGCGAAGCGATGGTGCGGCACACGAGCGAGGTCGACACGTACCACCTGGGCCGCTTCGCGGGACTCGGCTCGCGCCACAACGTGCAGCACTGGGGCTGCAGCGCGAAGCAGGTGCGCATCAGCACCGCGGTCTACCGGCGCTTTTATTACTACCTGACGGGCGACGAGCGCATCGGCGACATCATGCGCGAAGTGCTGGACGCGGACCGCAAGCTGGACGACGTGGACCCGGTCCGCAAGCTCGCGAACCAGCCGCCCAAGGGGCCGTATCCCGCGCGGATCAGCTTCGGCACGGACTGGGCGTCGCTCGTGGCGAACTGGCTGACGGAATGGGAGCGCACCGGGAGTACCCGCTACCGCGACAAGATCCTTGCCGGCATGCGCGACATCGCCGCCATGCCGCACGGCTTCTTCAACGGCGACCGCATGGGCTATGAACCGGACATGGGACGCCTGCACAACATGACCGCCACGAACGTGAAGGCGTCGCACCTGAACGCCGTGTTCGGCGCCGTCGAGATCTTCGACGAACTCATACGCTTGACAGGCGATACGGCCTTCGAACGTGCCTGGCTGGAGTACTGCGAACTGTTCAACGCCCCGGTCGAGGAACAGCGCCGGCGCCTGGGTGCGCCGCACGGCGCCACGCACGCGCTCTACGTCGGTCACTCGCGGCTGACGGCGTACGCGGCGTGGAAACGGCAGGATGCCGCGCTGGCGCGGCGCGCGTGGCAGGAGTTCGCCGGCGAAGGCAAGCCCCGCCCGTTCCGCACGGTCCGCGTGGCGGGACTGGACGTGTTGAACCCGGTCGACGAAGTCCCGTGGGTGAGCACGAACGAGACGGCGCAGTGGGGCCTCGCCGCCATCCAGAACCTGGCGCTGGTCGGCGCGGCGCTGCCCCGCACTTAGGAGAACCGCATGCAACGCTTATTCGTCATCGCCGCCGCGCTGGTGGCCGGGCACGCGTCCGCCGCGACATATTACGTGGCCCCGACAGGCAGCGACTCGGCGCCCGGCACCCTGGCCGCGCCGTGGCAATCGTTCGCGCACGCGCAGGCCGCCGCGCGGCCGGGCGACACCGTGTATTTCCGCGGCGGCCGCTACGCCTACACGAAGGCGACGGCGGCCTGCGCGTCGCGCCGCGCGACCGTGTCCGCCGTCGTCCTCGACAAGGGCGGCACCGAAGGGCAGCCGATCCGCTACTGGGCGTATCCGGGCGAGACCCCCGTGTTCGATTTCTCGGGCATGAAGGACGATTGCCGCGTGAAGGGCATCGAGGTCGTCGCCGACTGGATCCACCTGAAAGGCCTGGAGATCACGGGCGCGCCGCAGCAGCCGGACAACCGCCTGAACCACGAGTCGTGGGGCGTGTGGATCGACGCGAACCACGGCGTGTTCGAACAGCTGGACCTGCACCACAACATGGGTCCGGGCCTGTTCATCAAGGACGGCGCCTGGAACCTCGTGCTGAACAGCGATTCGCACCACAACTACGATCCGTACACGTCCAACGGCGCGGGCCAGAGCGCGGACGGTTTCGGCGCCCACGTGAGCGCGGGCCATCCGGGCAACGTGTTCCGCGGCTGCCGCGCATGGGCCAACACGGACGACGGCTTCGACCTGATCAACGCGTACTCGCCGGTAACGATCGAATACTCGTGGGCGTGGCAGCACGGCTACCTGCCGGGCACGCACACGCCGCTCGCGGCGGGCAACGGCAACGGCATCAAGGCGGGCGGCTACGGCGGGCGCTACGTGCCGAATGGAGTGAAACACGTGGTGCGCTTTTCCGTCGCCTTCGACAACAAGGTGTCGGGCTTCTATGCCAACCATCATCCCATCGCGCTGGACTTCTTCGGCAATACGGCCTTTGGAAATGTTATCGATTACAATATGCTCGGCGTGGCCCCGGATGGCGGCCCCGTCTACCTGGGCACCCTGCGCAACAACCTCGCCTACCCGGCGGGTGCGGCGCTGAAGGTGGAAGGCGCGGACAGCGCGGCCAACTCCTGGGATCTGCACCTTGCGTTGAAGCCGTCCGACTTCGACAGCGTGGCGCCCACCGGCTGGGACGCGCCGCGCAAGCCGGACGGCAGCCTGCCCGACGTACCCATGTTCCACCCGTCCGCCGCCAGCGCCGTCGTCGACCGCGGCGTCGACGTGGGCCTGCCCTACCGCGGCAAGGCACCGGACCTGGGCGCATTCGAGCGCTGAACCGAACCACAGGAAGACCATGAACCCATCGATTCGCGGGGCCGCCGGCGCCCTGCTTTTACTCGCCTGCGCGGCCCAGGCACATGCCGCGGAAGGCTGGAAATTCGCCTTCGGGCCCGGCAAGGCCCCGGCCGGCTACACGCCCGTGGCCGCCGACGCGTTCTACAGCACGGCGCGCGGCTACGGCCTGGAACCGGGCAGCCGGGCGGACGGCGTCCACCCTTATTACTTTTCCGTCGACCTCCCGGAAGGGAATTACACGGTGACCGTCACCCTGGGCGACGACCAGGCGGCCGCCGCGACGACCGTGAAATCCGAGCTGCGCCGGCTCATGCTGGAAAACGTGGCGACGAAGCCGGGCGAAACCGTCACGAAGACGTTCACCGTCAACGTGCGCACGCCGCAGATCCCGACGGGCGGCGCCGTGAAGCTGAAGGCGCCGCGCGAGACGGTCGAGGAAGCGTGGAACTGGGACCCGCGCCTGACGCTCGAAATCAACGGCACGCACCCGGCCGTGCGCACGATCGCCATCGCGCCGGCAAACGTGCCAACCTTGTACCTGCTGGGCGATTCGACCGTCTGCGACCAGCCGGCGGAGCCGTACAACAGCTGGGGCCAGATGCTGCCGCGCTTCTTCAAACCCGGCATCGCCGTCGCCAACCACGGCGAGTCGGGCGAGACCTACCGCGACTCGATCGCGCGCCGGCGGCTCGACAAGATCGTGAGCGGCATGAAGCCGGGCGACACGCTCGTCATGCAGTTCGGCCACAACGACCAGAAGCAGATCAAGGATGGCAAGGGCGGCCCGTTCACGACCTACAAGGCGGAGATCAAGGCGCACGTGGACGCCGTCCGCGCGCACGGCGGCCTGCCCGTGATCGTCTCGCCGATGGAGCGGCGCGGCTTCGACGCCGACGGCCGCGTGATCCCGTCGCTGAAGGATTACGCCGAGGCCGCGCGCCAGTCGGCGCGCGAGTTGAACGTGCCGTTCATCGACCTGAATGCGATGAGCAAGACCTTCTACGAGGCGCTGGGCCCGGAAGGCTCGAAGGCCGCGTTCGCGGCGCCCGCGCCGGGGCGGCTGGACAACACGCACCACGACAGCTACGGCAGCTACGAGCTGGCGAAGGCCGTCGCGCTGGGCCTGCGCCAGGCGCACGTGCCGGCCGCCAGCTTCATCGTCGACGATTTCGCGTTCGACCCTGCCCATCCGGACCCTGTCGCGTCGTTCGCCGTACCGCCGAGTCCCCATCACACCGTAGAACGCCCGCTGGGCGACGAGGAACACAAATGAAACGCCGTACCCTACTCACCGCGCTCGGCCTGGGCGCACTCGCCGGATGCGCGAGCATCAAGGCGACGCCTGGTCAAGACGCCTACGTCTTCGCCTACTTCATCGACAACGGCCAGGACGGCCTGCACCTGGCCGGCAGCGTCGACGGCTACCGCTGGGAAGCGCTGAACGGCGGCCGCAGCTACGTGGCGCCCACGGTCGGCAACGCGAAGCTGATGCGCGACCCGTGCATCGTGCGCGGCCCGGACGGGATCTACCACATGGTGTGGACGAGCGGCTGGAACGAGACGGGCATCGGCTACGCGTCGTCGCCGGACCTCATCCACTGGTCGGCGCAACGGGAACTGCCCGTGATGGCGCACGAGCCGACGACCCTGAACGCCTGGGCGCCGGAAATCGCGTGGGACGAGAAGCGCGGCGAATACCTGATCTTCTGGTCGTCGACGATCCCCGGCCGCTTCCCGGCATCCGAGGCGGCCGGCGACGATGCCGGCGCCAGCAAGTACAACCACCGCATCTACGCGACGACGACCCGCGACTTCGTCACGTTCACGCCGACGCGCCTGTTCTACGATCCCGGCTTTTCCGTCATCGACGCGACGTTCCTGCGCACGCGCGCCGGCGACTGGCTGCTCGTGAAGGACGAGACGCGCCACCCGCCCCGCAAATACCTGCAACTGGCGCGCGCCGCCGGCCTGCAGGGCCCCTTCGAACCGCTGGGCGCGCCGATCTCGCCCGCGGGCCTGTGGACCGAGGGACCGACCGCACTGCAGGTAGGCGAACGCGACGTCATCGTGTACTACGACGCCTACATGACGAAGCACTACGGCGCACTGCGTTCGCGCGATCTCGTGCACTGGGAAGACGTGACGGCGCAGATGCACTTCCCGGACGAAGGCACCGCGCGGCGCATGCGCCACGGGACGGCGCTGCAGGTGCCGGCCGACGTGCTGGCGCGTTTACGCCGGCCGTAACGGGCCCGGCGCCCAGTCCTACAGCCTCGATTGTGGGGCGGCAACGGTGCGCGAGAATCATTGGGATTCATGTAATCTGGGTCGCTCCAACGTCGTGATCCCGGAGGCGCACCGTGTCTGTTGACCCATCCCAACTCAATCAGGAAAAGCAGGAGCTCGCGCGGGTTCCCGTTGTCCAGGAAGAGGCGTGGGTCGAGAAACGGATCGTCGATACGGGTCGCGGCGTACGCATCCACAAAACCGTCGCCGAACACCCCTGCCAGATCGACGAACGTCTTCTGCGCGACGAGGTGCAGGTCAGCCATGTGCCGGTGGACCGTATCGTCCCGCTGGACCAGGCGCCCGCCACCCGTTACGAGGGGGATACGCTCGTGGTACCGATCCTCGAGGAAGTGCTGGTCGTCGAACGACGCCTGCGCATCAAGGAGGAGCTGCACATCACGCGTACCCGCCACGAGGAGCACCACGCCGAAACCGTTCTGCTCAAGTCCGAGCAAGTCAGCGTGGAGCGCTTCGACGAGCGCGGCGACACTCCCATCACCTGAATTTACCGGAGGACCATCATGCAACATACTCTTGTAGCAGTGTTCGACAACCGCAGCGACGCCCAGAACGCGATGGACGAACTGCTGGCATCCGGCTTCACCCGCGACAACGTCTACGTGTCCAGCGCCGACACCACCGGCCAGAACACCACGCTGACCGGAACGACGACCGGCACGACCCACGAGGAAGGCGTCGGCGCCTCGATCAAGCACTTCTTCAGCAACCTGTTCGGCTCGGACGACGACGAACACGCCACCCGCTATTCGAACTTCGTCACCGGCGGCCAGCACGTGCTGACCCTGACCACCACGTCGGAGCCGGAAGTGGAACGCGCCGCCGACGTGATCGAGCGCTTCGGCCCCCTCGACATCGACGAGCGCCACGACCTGTCGGGCAACGCGGCCTCGCTGGGCACCAGCGCCTACCAGCCGCAGTCGTCGTCGACGCTGCAGGCCGGCTCGATGCAGTCCGGTACGCAGGCGGGCAATCTGTCGGGCAGCCTGTCCGACTCGACCTTGCGTTCGGACTCGCTGCAGCGCGAGACGGCCATCGACCAGACGACCGGCAAGGCCGCGATCCCGGTCGTGCAGGAAGAGGTCCGCGTCGGCAAGCGCCAGGTCGAACGGGGCGGCGTGCGCGTGTTCTCGCGCCTGGTCGAGACGCCCGTGAACGAGTCCGTGTCGCTGCGCGAGGAACACGTCAGCGTGGAGCGCCGTCCGGTCGACCAGCCGATCAACCCGGCCGACGTCGCCGCGCTCAAGGACCAGACGATCGAACTGCGTGAAACGGCCGAGGAAGCCGTCGTGCAGAAATCCGCGCGCGTCGTGGAAGAAGTCGTCGTCGGCAAGGAAGTCAGCCAGCGCAAGGAAAACATCCAGGATACGGTGCGCCACACGGAAGTCGAGGTGCAGCCGCTGCAGGGCAGCGCGCTCGACGACGACACCTATTACCGCAGCGACTGGCAAACGAATTACGCCAGCCTGGGCGGCACGTACGACGACTACGCGCCGGCCTACCGCTACGGCAACGAGATGCGGCGCGACGCCCGCTACCAGGGCCGCGACTGGGACGACGTCGAATCCGACCTGCGCAGCGACTGGGATACGCGCTACGGCAGCAGCGGCTCGTCCACGTGGGAACGCATGAAGGCGGCCGTGCGGTCGGGCTGGAACCGCATGACGTCCTGACCCGCTACGGGTCCAGCGCGAGCCGGTAACTGAGCCGGTCCGCGACACGTTGCGCCCCGAGGCCGGTATAGAAACGAATGCCGGCCTCGTTGGACGCCTTCACGTGCCAGTCGATGCGGCCGCAGCCCTGCTCGGCCGCATCGCGCGCGATCCACGCCATCAGGGCCCGGCCCACGCCGCGGCCCCGGCTGTCGGCGCGCACGAACAATTCCTTCATCATGCATTGGCGGCGCTGCGCCGGCCTTGGATCGACAAGCGAATACAGCAGCACGACGGCCGCGAACCCGACGACGGTCCCCGACGCGTCCACCGCCACCACGAGGCGCAGCGGCGACTCCGGCGCCAGCAGATTGTCCAGCAGATGATCGCGCACGGCGGCGCGCGCGACCTCCACCTCATCGCCGGCATCCTCGTGATAATAGCGATACAGCTCGCACAGCAGGTCGACCAGCGACTCGTGCTGCTCGGGACGGACAAGGTCGACGCGCCTGAGGCCGCCCACGCCGGGACGGCCCGTTCGGGACTCCGCGACCGGTGCGCCGCGATACCCGCCAGCGCGCCGTCCGCCACCGCGAGCGCCACGTTGCCGGCCGACCGCGCCATGTCGCCGCAACAGAACACGCCCGGCACGCTGCTCGCCTTCTGCGCATCCGTCGCCACGTACTGTCCCATCGGACCGGCTTCGAGCACGCAGCCGAGCTGCTGTGCCAGCGGACTGACGATGTGCGTGCGCGTGGCGACGAACAGGCCGGCGAGCGGCAGCCGGCGGCCGTCCCGCAGGACCACGTCGGCCCGGCCCTCGATGCGCGCGACCGGCGTGCGCTCGACGGTCACGCCGCGCCGGGCCAGTGCCGCCAGTTGCGCCTCCTGCGGCTCGAACGCGCCGTTCAGCAGCAGGGTGACCTGGCCCCAGTCCGGCAGCATCAGCGCGTGGTGCAGCGACAATTCTCCCGCCGCGAGCACGCCGATGGCGCCGCCGTCCAGCTCATAGCCGTGGCAGTACGGGCAGTGGAACACGCTCGTGCCCCAGCGCTCTTCCAGGCCGTCCACGGACGGCAGGGTGTCGGCGACGCCGGTGGCGAGGACGAGCCGGCGCCCATGCACGCTGCCGCCGTCCGGCAGCACGACGTCGAAGCCGTCGCCGGCGGGATGCGCGGCCACCGCCGTGTCGTTCGCCCACGCCACGCTGGGGTAGGCGCGCAACTGGGCGCGACCCTGCGCGGCGATGGCCGCCGCTTCCGTGCCGTCCTGCGTGAGGAAGCCGTGCGAGCGGTCGGCGTGACGGTTGCGGCGCCGGCCGCCGTCGATGACGAGCACGCGCCGGCGCGCCCGCGCCAGCTGCATGGCCGCGGACAGGCCGGCATAGCTGCCGCCCACGACGACGACGTCGAATCCGGCTTCATTCGGTTGGGTGTGCATGGTGTGCTCCTTGTTTGGGATACTGCGCATTGAACCGGTCGGACAGCTCGGCCAGCGTAACCTGCGCGAAGCGCGCGAGGAGCAGCGCTTCGGCCTCCGCGAGCGCGTCGCCGAGCGACTGGTTGACGACCTGCTCGACGAGGCAGCCGGGCTGCTCGACCCGGTTGCCGATCGCGAACACGGTCGGCGACCCGACCGCCTCGTACACGTCGCGCAGGGTCAGCCGGCGCAGGTCGGCCGCCACGACCCAGCCGCCGCCGTGCCCCTTTTCCGACGCCACGTAGCCCCGTTCGCGCAGGCCCGCCAGCGTGCGCCGCACGAGAACGGGATTCGTGTGCAGGAAACCCGCCAGCGCTTCCGACGTCAGCGGGCGGTCGCCGTGGGCCATGTGCAGCAGCAGGTGCAGGATCGAGGAAAGTTTGCTGTCCGTTCTCATGTAACTTATGATAGTACATAAACGGCGAACGTGCACGGTACAATGCCGCATGGCCGACAGATCCCCTTCCTTCGACGCCGTCGTGGCCGGCACCGGCCCCGGCGGCGCCAGCGTCGCGCGCGCGCTCGCGCGGGCCGGGGCGCGGCCGCGCCTGCGGGCACCCGGGGGCGCCGCGCCCCGCCCGCGCACCGGGGCGCACCGGGC
>CBIHRX010000223.1:0-10915 GCA_966212555.1 uncultured Massilia sp. | reverse complement strand
TTTCTCCACTGTCATTGCCCGGCACGCGCAGGGTGAAGTCGCGCCGCTGCATCACCTGGCGCGCGACATTCGTCACGGCCGCGAGCGGCCGCGTGATGGCGGCCTGCAGGCGCGACGCGACCAGCCCCGCGATCAAGAGGGCCCCCAGCATCACGGCGCCGAGGATGGCGCCATAGCTGAACAGCCGGTCGACGAGGCCGTAGCGCGAGCGCAGGTAGACCGTGCCCACCATCTCGCCGTTCTCCACGATGTTGCGGAACACGGCGACCTCCCCGCCTTCGATGCGGTAGCCGGACGGGGCCGGGCGCGCCGGGATCGCCTGGTTCGGGGCCGCCGCGTACGTGGCGAAGCGCGTGCCGTCGCTCGTGTAGATCGCGGCCGCGAGGATCTGCGGGCGCACGCGCAGCACCGCGAGGTTCTGGCGTGCCGTCTCCTCGTCGTTGAACGTGAGGGCCGGCGCCGTCACGCGCGCCATGATGTCGGCCTGGGTCATCAGGTCGTCCGTCCAGTAGCGCTGGAATGCGCGCAAGTCGAACAGCAACATGGCGACGGAAGCCGCGAGTAGCGCGACGAACGTCGTCGATACCGCCATCAGAATCAGTTTGCCGCGGACCGTGCCGCCGTCGCGCACCACCATCACTGCGCTCCTTTCTGCACCCGGTTCGCCACCGTCAGCAGGCGCGAACTGAGTTTGATGCCATTGCGTTCCGCCGCGTCGAGCGCGACGTCGAAGCGGACGCGTTCGTCGACGATGCGGAAATTGATCACACTACCGAGCTGCAAGCCGTTGTCGCATTCGGTCACGACGAGCATCGCGCCTGGCGCCTGGTGCACGATGCGCGCGACCCGCTGCGGATCGCTTCCGCCCACGAACAGCAGGTGCACGCGCGCGCCCGCGTCGCTCTCGCGCAGCTCGCGCACTTCGATCGCACGGTTGTTGACGGTGCGCCCGGCCACCACGCGCGCCAGCTCGACGGCGAGGTCGTCGGCGCCGATCACGCCGATCGTCAGCGGCGCCATGGCGTCGGCGAACGCGCTCGCGGGAAAATCGGTATAGCCGAGGAATTTGTACAGGAAGGCCGCCTTGACGCGCCGCTCCAGCGGCACGCCGGGCACGGCGCTTTGCGCGCGCACGGGCGGCACCAGTCCGATGCCTGCGCACAGCACGGCCAGCGAGGCCAGCGCCCAGCCGGCGAAGGACCGGCGCAGGCCTCGATTCATGGATAGCTTCAGTTGACGATGCATCGGCCGGATGGCAAACCCTGGACTGGAAACGGTGGCAGGAAGCGCCGGGAAGGACGGCGCCCTACGGAACGGCCGGACTGTGGCGAACCATGATAGCCGGGTAAGGTCGAGAATGGCAACGCGCGCGCGGGCCGCGTCCATGCAGACGGAACAACGCGAAAAAACGTAAACGACAGCAAGGCGTCTTTAAACATTTTGCTATCGTAGAACATTTTCTCTGGTGCACCAAGAGTGACCCGATTGAAGCGAGCACGGCTGTGTCATATATAAAAGCAATGGCTGATATTGCAAATCTAAATTGGATTTATTTTTTGCGATGCAGCATGATGAACCTGTCTCCTCTATTCTCCTCCAAGGATAGATTCAGCCCGCTCCCGTAGCGGGCTTTTTTTTGCCTCGGCGCCTATGTCGTGCAGTTTATGCTGTGATGCAATATCAATAGCGCACGATGTTGTTCCTCTGTTGTTCTTTTGCGACCGCGGTAGCGTATTTTCCGACTCTTGACAGGGCGCGCAGTCGTGCCGCCCCCTGCCACTGATTTGGTGTACGATGCAACCACTTTTCGTTTAGATAACAATATTTACCGCGCTATGCTCCATCCCGGCAGGTCCGCACACACTTCCAGTTCCTATGACTGGTCCGCTTCCCGGCTCGGCGATCCACAGCAATGGCCGCAGGCGTTGAGGCTGGCCGCCGATGTCATGTTCAACACGCCGCTGCCCCTGCTGCTGGTCTGGGGACGGGACATGACGGTGCTGTTCAACGACGCCTACGGCGCGCTGGCCGGACCGGCGTACGGCCGGGTCCCCGGCGGCAGCGTGCCGCCCGTGATGCCGCCCCCGCTGGCGGTGGCGGGCGACGAACTGCAGCGCGCCTGGGGCGGCGAAGCGGCGCTCGCCCCCGACCGCAACCTCATGTTCGCGGGCGGCGAAGGCGGCAGCGGTCATTACGACCTGTATTTCACGCCCGTGCGGGCGGACGGCGATGCCGTCGCGGGCGTGCTGTGCGCGCTGGCGCCCGCCGCGCCCGTGGCGCAAGCGCCTGCCGAGGCGGGCGGCCCGCTGCGCATCCTGGTGGTCGAAGACAACGTCGACTCGCAGTACCTGGTGTGCGAGATGCTGCGCGCCTTCGGCCACGAGGCGGACGGCGTCGGCCATCCGAACGACGCGCTGGCGCGTCTTGCAGCGGAGCAATACGACGTGTTGTTCACGGACGTCAGCCTGCCGGGCATGTCCGGCGTCGACCTGGCGCGCCAGGCCGTGACGCAGGCGCCGTCGATGCGGGTGATCTTTGCGTCCGGGTATGGCGACACCCTGCTGCGCCACGTGGAATTCCCCTACCTGTCGCTGCAGAAGCCCTACGAGCTGGACCAGCTCCAGCAAGCCCTCGACAAGGTGGCGCAACCGCTGCCGGTGCGCACCTGAACGATGGCCCAAAGGTGTGCAACAAAGCGCCCGGGCTGGGCTAGAATCGGTGTACGGCTCATTACGCGCCGCGGACGGACGTGCCCGTGCCGGACGTTCGCGTGCATCATGCGCGGCACCGCAGTCGCGCGCGCAGAGCCCAACACGATGATCGATTTCGAGCCCACCGCCAGTGCATCCCGCCCCGCCGAGCCGACGGCCATGCTCGACCTGGTGCCGTCCGCGGTGATCTCGTGGGGAGGCGTACGGTGAACGACGAGCGCGACGAGCTGCGGCAACCCTCCGCGCAGCCCGCTGCTGCCGCGGCCGCGACCGCGCGCGAACTGCACGAAGCGCGCGAAGCCCTGCGCCTGGCCAACGCGCGCATGGAAAACATGCTCGAAAGCCTGAGCGACGGCTTCTGCGCGGTCGACCACCACTGGCGCATCATGTACATCAACGGGCGCGCGCTGGACATGCTCGCGCCCCTGCAAAAGACCCGTCCCAGCCTGGTCGGCCACGACCTGTGGGCCTCGTTCCCGGAACTGCGCGGCAGCCTGCTCGAAACGGTCTACCGGCGCGCCATGGTCAGCCGCGAGACGGCGATCCAGGAATTCTTCTGGCCAGCCCTGAAACGCTGGTTCGAAGTGCGCGCCCACCCGTCGCCGGACGGCCTCACGTTGTATTTCCAGGACATCAACCGGCGCAAGGCCGACCAGCAGGCCCTGCAACAAGGCAACAGCCGCCTGCAGGTGGCGCTGGCCGCGGGCCGCCTGGGCGACTGGCGCTGGGACGCCGCCAGCGACCGCGTGATGCTGGGCGAACGGGCCGCCGCCATCTTCGGCCTGCCGGCGGAGCAGCCGCTCGCGTGGAGCGAACTGCGCGCCCGCCTCGACCCAGGCGACCGCGAAAGCGTGCGGCGCGCCGTACTGCAGGCCTTTGCCGGCCACAGCGACCTCGAACTGGAATGCCGCCTGCCGGGCCCGAACGGGGAACCGCGCTGGGTGGCGCTCGTGGGGCGCGCCGACTACGCCGACCAGGCGCGGCGCGAAGGCGTGCTCGGCATGACAGGCGTCGTGCAGGACGTCACGGCCCGGCGCAGTGCCGCCGACGCGCTGCGCCAGAGCGAAGAAGTGTTGCGCGCGCTGGCCAACACGATTCCGCAGCTGGCCTGGATGGCGCAGGCCGACGGCGCCATCGTCTGGTTCAACGAACGCTGGTTCGAATACACGGGCACGACGCCGGACCAGGTCGTCGGCTGGGGCTGGCAAACGACCGTCGAGCCGACGGTCCTGCCGGCCATGCTGGAGCGCTGGCATGCCAGCCTCAAGAGCGGCGATCCGTTCGAGATGGAATATCCGATCCGCGGCGCGGACGGCAAGTACCGCTGGTTCCTCACGCGCGTCAACCCTGTGCGCGACCGCCACGGGAAAGTGTTGCGCTGGTTCGGCACGAACACGGACGTCGACGAGGTCAAGCGGGCCGAACAGGCGCTGCGCGACGAATCGCACGTCCTCGAACTCCTGAACAGTACCGGCAGCGCCCTCGCTTCCACGCGCGACCTGCGCTCGCTGCTGCAGGCCGCGACGGACGCCGCCACCGGCATCGCCGGCGCGCGCCAGGGCGCGTTCCTGTACCACGGCCGCAACGACGGCATCGATGCCGACGCGAACCACATGTTCACGTTGTACACGGTATCCGGCGGCAGTCCGGTCGGGTTCGAGGCGTTCGGCGAGACCGGTCCCAACGGCCTGTTCGGCCCGGGCCTGCTGGACCATCCGGCGGGCGTGATCCGCTCCGGCGACGTCACGCTCGACGCCCGCCTGCGCGACGGCACGCCCTTCGGCCTGCCTGCGGGCCTGCCCGCGGGCCACCCGGCCGTGCGCAGCTATCTCGCCGTGCCCGTCGTCGGCCATTCCGGCGAATTGCTCGGCACCATGTTTTTCGGGCATCCGGAAGCGGACATCTTCAGCGAACGCACGGAACGCATCGTGCGCGGCATCGCGGCCCAGGCCGCCGTCGCCATCGACAACGTGCGCCTGTACGAAGCCGCCCAGCGGGCCGCCGAAGAACGCAAGGTGCTGCTCGAAAGCGAGCGCCAGGCGCGCGCCGAGGCCGAGCGCACGAGCCAGATGAAGGACGAATTCCTCGCCACGCTGTCGCACGAATTGCGCACGCCGCTGTCGGCGATCCTCGGCTGGGCGCAGGTGCTGCGCCGCGGCAGCCGCGACCAGAACGACTTGCAGAAGGGCTTGCAGACGATCGAACGCAACGCCCGCGCCCAGGCGCAGCTGATCGAAGACCTGCTCGACATGAGCCGCATCACGTCCGGCAAGGTCTTGCTCGACATGCAGGCCGTGGCGCCCGCGAGCTTCATCGACGCGGCCATCGAGACGGTCCGCCCCGCCGCCGACGCCAAGAACATCCGCATCGAAAAACATTATGCCGCCGACCCGGGTCTCGTCGCGGGCGACCCGGCGCGGCTGCAGCAGGTCGTATGGAACCTGCTGTCGAACGCGATCAAGTTTACGCCGCGCGACGGCCGGGTCGGCATCGAACTGGCCCGCAACGACGCCAACGTCGCCATCACCGTGCGCGACAACGGCGTCGGCATCCGGCCGGAATTCATCACCCACGTGTTCGAACGCTTCCGCCAGGCGGACGCATCGATGACGCGCCGCCATGGCGGCCTCGGCCTGGGTCTCGCGATCGTCAAGCAGCTGATCGAACAGCACGGCGGCACCGTCCGCGCCGAGAGCGCCGGCGAGGGCAAGGGTGCCAGCTTCACCATCGAACTGCCGCTCGCCAAGCAGCAGCCGCCGGCGACGCGTAGCGCGCGCGCCGCCATGATCCTGCCGACGCCGGCCACGCCGGAAATGACGATGCTCGACCTGTCCGGCGTCAACGTGCTCGTCGTCGACGACGACCGCGACGCGCGCGAACTCATCAAGCGCATCCTGAGCGATTGCGGCGCGTCCGTCCGCATCGCCGCCAGCGCGCGCGACGCCTTCGCCCTGTTCAAGGAACGGGTGCCGAACCTCCTGATCAGCGACCTGGGCATGCCGGAAGTGGACGGCTTCGAACTGCTCGACTGGGTGCGCCACCTGGGCCGCGAGGAAGGCAGCCAGGTTCCGGCCATCGCCCTGACTGCATTCGCCCGTTCGGAAGACCGGCTGAGCGCGCTGGAGGCCGGATTTTCGGCCCACATCTCCAAACCGGTCGAGCCGAGTGAACTAATTGCAACAGTTGCTTCCGTCGTCGGCCCCTCCTCCCCGCTCGTGAATCGTGCTGCCGCATCCACTGCGGGCAGAAATGGCGTACGCTAGCAGGGACTCGTGTAATACGAAAGATGTTCCTACCCAAGGACGCGGCGCTGTCCTACAAGAAATTCTCGGCGTTTTGCTAGACTATGTAATGTTGTGCTAGAGCTGGTGTTAGTTATGGAACAGATAATACCGGCCTTGATTTGACGAGAGTACGCATGCCCAGCCGACAAGACATCCTGAACGCGAAGATCCTGGTCGTAGATGATTCCCCCGACAATATCGAATTGATGGAAGAGATATTGCGCGAGGAAGGCTACACCGACGTCAGTTCGACGATGCTGCCGGAACAGGTATGCCCGTTGCATCGCGAACATAACTACGACCTGATCCTGCTCGACCTGCAAATGCCGGGCCTGAACGGTTTCCAGGTCATGAAAGGCCTGAAGGAAATCGAACAGGGCGGCTACCTGCCCGTGCTCGCCCTGACGGCGCAACCCAGTTTCAAGATCGCCGCGCTGGAAGCGGGTGCGCGCGACTTCATCAGCAAGCCGTTCGACCTGCTCGAAGTGCACAAGCGCATCCATAACATGCTGGAAGTGCGCCTGCTGTACAAGGAACTGGCCCAGTACAGCCGCGCCCAGCAGGAACTGGCCCTGCACGACGCCCTCACCGGCCTGCCGAACCGCCGCCTGCTGGAAGACCGCATCGAAACGGCCCTGCAGCACGCCAACCGCAACCACCACAAGGCCGCGGTGATGTACCTCGACCTGGACGGCTTCAAGGCGATCAACGACACGTACGGCCATGCCTACGGCGACGAGATCCTGAAAATGGTGTCGCAGCGGCTGCTGTCGAATTCGCGCAAGGAAGACACGGTGGCGCGCCTGGGCGGCGACGAATTCATCGTCCTGCTGGCCGACGTGCACAGCCTGGCCGATGCCCAGGGACCGGCCGCCAAGCTCGTGGAGGCGCTGTCCGAGCCGTTCTTCATCAACGACCTCACGCTGCAACTGTCGACGAGTATCGGCATCAGCCTGTATCCGGACGATGCCGAGAACGTCGTCGACCTGATCAGCATCGCCGACTACGCGCTGTACGAAGCGAAACGCGCCGGCAAGAACCGCTACTGCGCCAACGGCAGCGCCGCGCGCCAGGCCGCGCTGGCCGTCAAGCCGACCATGCCGCCGCCGGCTGCCCCGCCCGTCGCGCCGTCGCCGGAGCTGGCGCAGCACCGCTGACGCTGCCCGCCGGCCCGCCAACGCCCGCCCTCGCGCGGGCGTTTTGTTTTCTTGACAACGGTTACCCTCGATAATGTAAAATTTGACAATTGCAATTTAGCAGTTTCATTTTTTCACTTTCGAGGACCTCATGGAAGACCTGAAGGAACCGTCCACGGCGGCAGCGGCCGCGCCCGTCCACCCTGCCCGGCCGCGGCGCCGCTGGGGCCGCGTCGTCCTGTACGTGCTTGCGGCGGTGGGCGCGCTGGCGCTCGCGCTCATCGCGCTGGCCTACTACCTGAATGCGAAACAGGCGCAAAAACGTGTGACGATCGACGAAGCGGCTGTCATCGACAACGTGATGGGCGAGACCTATGGCAAGTACTCGGCAACGAAAAAGGGGTGGCTGTACGTGGGCGAGGACAATGTCACTTACCTGATGCGCGTCGTGCAACAGGCGAAGATTCCGGACGGGGCGGACGGCGACGAGCTGTATTTCGTCGCCAGCGGCGCCGCCGTGAACGGCGACGGCCAGGCGGTCTATGGCGTGTTCTATGTGCACCCGGACGGCAAGGACGGCGGCCTGGCCCAGGAAAATACCCAGATCCGCTTCCTGTCGAACGCGCCGGTCAAGCCGGAACAGGTCCGCTTCGAAGCCCTCAGCGAGAACCTGTGGGGCTGGGTCGTCAAGACGCGCTGGGATGCCGATCCGGACAGCGACGCCGTCACGACGATGAATACGGTGCTGGCGCCGCACGACGGCCAGATCGCCGTGCTGGGAGAATTCCTCGCCGCACGCGACGCCAGGCCGGAGGGATCCTGCGAGGACGCGAAGGCCGCGTACGCCGCCTGGCTGGCGCAGGTCGCGAACACGAATGACGGCGACGATGGGGGGATACCGCCCTCGCGCTGCGACAAGCGCCGCTGGACCTATCGCACGGCCACCGTCAACGGCAATATTCCCGTCCCCATCACGGTGACGGCGGGCGGCACGCTGGACGACACGCCGGTGGAAGCCCAGACCTGGAAGCTGATGTTCGACACCAAGACCTTCAGCTATGACATCCCGCCCGATCTCCAGAACTAGCGTCGATGTTGGCCATTAACAACACGCCAAACGTTGCTTGAATCATACGCCGGACAAGCCGCGCGCTGTCCGGCGGCGGCCCTCGCGCCTACCCTCGCTCTGGAATCCGCACATACGATCGTGAACCCGAACCCGTCACTATGCAACAGTTGGCCGGCACGGGCAAATACCGTTTTGTTAAGCGATTTATACGTTTTCAAAATATATACATCGCCATCTTTTCCAAATGTCTTTACTGCTAGGATGAGCAATCTTTGCCAAATGACAAAGACAATAAAAACAAGCACCAAGAAAAGGACGAGATACACATGACCGTACGCCCCTCCCGCATGTTTGCCCGCACGCTGCTCGCCGCCGCCGTGACGAGCGCGTTTCCCATGATCGCCCTGGCCGACGAACCCGACCAGGCCGCCACCGGGCAGGACACCGCCGCCGCCCCGAAGTCCGGCCAGCGCCTGGAAACCGTGATCGTGACGGCCCAGCGGCGCGCCGAAAACCTCAAGGAAGTCCCGATGTCGGTCACCGCCATCAAGGGCGAAAAGCTGGACGTGCTGACGTCCGGCGGCGCCGACATCCGCTTTCTCGCCGGCCGCTCGCCGTCGCTGAACGTCGAATCCGACTACGGCCGCTCGTTCCCGCGCTTTTACATCCGCGGCCAGGGCAATACCGACTTCGACCTGAACGCATCGCAGCCGGTCGGCCTCGTCGTCGACGACATCGTGCAGGAAAGCCCCATGCTGAAGGGTTTCCCCGTGTTCGACGTGGACCAGGTCGAAGTGCTGCGCGGTCCGCAAGGGACGCTGTTCGGCCGTAACTCGCCCGCCGGCGTGATCAAGTTCGATTCGGCGAAACCGGTCCTGAAAAAGACGGAAGGCTATGCCGTGCTCGGCGCCGGCAACTACGGCACGATCAACGCGGAAGGCGCGTACAACCTGCCCTTGTCGGACACGGCCGCGCTGCGCGTCTCGCTGCAGTCGCAGCATCGCAACGACCGCGTGCACAACCCGCAGCCGAACGCGTACACCCGCGACTTCGAGGGCTACGACGACAACGCCGCGCGCATCCAGCTGCTGTTCAAGCCGACCCGCGACTTCTCCGCCCTGGTGGGTGTCCACGGCCGCGACATGCGGGGCAATGCGACGCTGTTCCGCGCCAATATCATCAAGAAGGGGACGAACGACCTCGTCGACGGTTTCGACTACGACAGCTACCCGACCGACGGCGGCAACAACCAGACCCTGCGCACCAACGGCGCCAACCTGCGCCTGCGCTGGGACCTGGACGGCATGACCCTGCACTCGATCACGGGTTACGAACACGCGTCCTTCTACAGCCGCGGCGACGTCGACGGCGGCTTCGGCGCCGTGTATGCCCCGCCGATGGGCCCGAACTATCCGAACCAGAACGCGTTCATCCCGTTCACCGTCGAGACGGCCGACCTGCTGCCCGAACACGACCAGACGACGCAGGAAATCCGCCTGGAATCGAACACGAAGGACCCGCTGCAATGGATGGCCGGGGTGTTCTATTTCAACGAACACATCCGCATCGATTCGATCAGCTTCAACACGCTGGCACCGGGCAATCCGCAGAACGACGCCTACGCGACACAGACGCAGGACGCCCGTTCCTGGGCCGTGTTCGGCACGCTGAACTACAAGGTGTCCGAGCAGCTGAAGCTGCGCGGCGGCCTGCGCTACACGAGCGACAACAAGGACTTCGTCGCGCAGCGCTTCGAACCGCCGCAGACGAGCGGCCCGCTGCCGCTGCACAGGGATTCGCACAACGTGAGCTGGGACGCATCCGCGACCTATGCGCTGGACGAGGACACGAATTTGTTCGCGCGCGTGGCGACCGGCTACCGCGCACCGTCGATGCAGGGCCGCCTGAACGGCCTCGGCGACAAGCCGTCGCTGGCGGGCGCGGAAAAGGCATTGTCGTATGAGGCGGGCATCAAGGCCGACCTGCTCGACCGCCGCGCGCGCCTGTCCGCGACGGCATTCCAGTACCGCGTGAACGACAAGCAGCTGACGGCCGGCAGCGGCACGATCAACATGAACCAGCTGATCAACGCGGAAAAGGTCACGGGCCAGGGCGTCGAGCTGGACTTCCAGGCGATCCTGTCGGACGACTGGCGCGCGAGCATCGGCGCCAGCTACAACGACACCGAGATCAAGGACCCGAACCTGTTCGTGCAGACCTGCGGCAACCAGCCCAACACGAACGGCGTGAACGGCTGCACCCCGACCGGCACGCCCGGCCCGTTCCCGTACACGCAAAAACTGAACGGCCTGCCGCTGCCCCGTTCGCCGAAATGGCAGACGAACTTCACGCTGCGCTATTCGCATCCGCTGGCCGACGGTGAACTGTACGCGCTGACGGACTGGTCGTACCGCACCGAGTACAACATGTTCCTGTACGAAGCGAAGGAGTACAAGGCGAAGGCCCTGCTAGAAGGCGGCCTGCGGGTCGGCTACAAGTGGGACAACGGCAAGTACGAGGTCGCCGCGTTCGCCCGCAACATCACCAACCGGGTCCAGGTGGTGGCGGCGATCGACTTCGACAACCTCACCGGCATCGTCAACGAACCGCGCAATTACGGTGCACAGTTCCGCGTGAACTTCTGAGTTGTTCGACAAGGAGGCGTGCGCCGGCCGGCGCCCGCCCGCCAGGTTTTACGCCGCGCCGGCCGTCGTT
>CBIHRX010000222.1:0-10956 GCA_966212555.1 uncultured Massilia sp. | reverse complement strand
CTCGACCATGTCCTTGGCCTCGCGTTTGTTCAGACCGACCTGCTCGAACAGCAGTTCGGCCAGCTCCGCCTTGGTCAGGGTCGGCAACTCCTTTTCCGCTTCCTTCCGTACCCGGGCCACCTGCATCGCACGATGCAGATCGGCGGCCAGCGCTTCCTGGAGCACGGCGGAATCAACGTCGTTGTTGTTAATTTTAAAGCCCTACCTTGTTCTGGATGGGGGCTCGAAAACGCATTCCCGAGCCCCTGTTAGGCATCAGCCCTTATCAGGCGCGCAGTTTGGCACCGTGTTTTTGTTGCGCGGCGGATGCCAGCGCGGCCATGATGGCCTCGACCGCATCGTCCTGCAGCGTCGATTGAGTATCTTGCAAGCCAAAGCGGAAAGCAAGACTTTTTTCATCTTGTTCCAAACCTTTGCCGCGGTATTCATCAAACAAAACAACGGCTTGCACGAGTTTGCCGAGCGCGTTCGACGCCAGTTCCGCCTGGAAAGCGTCGAGCAGCGCCTGGGCCGGCACGTCCTGTTTCACCACCAGCGCGAGGTCGCGCGTGGCGCCCGGGAACTTGGAAATCTCGGCGTAGCGCGGCACGTCGCGCGCGCGCAGCGCGTCCGCATCCACCTCGAACAGCACCGGAGCCTGCGGCAGGTCGTACTTCTGCAGCCAGCGCGGATGCAGCTCGCCGATCACGCCGACGACCTTGCCGTCCACTTCCACCGCGGCCGAGCGGCCCGGGTGCAGCGCCGGGTGTTCGGTCTTGCCGAAGCGTACATCGCGCGGTGCGAACAGCGCTTCCAGGTCGCCCTTGACGTCGAAATAATCGACGGCACGGGTCGCCTGGCCCCACTGCTCGTCCGCGGCCGGGCCGTAGGCGATGGCGGCGACGCGCTTGGGCTGGTCGAAACCGGCCACGGCCAGCGGGCCGTCCTGCGCTTGCGGGTTGCGCAGGAACACGCCGCCCACTTCGAACACGCGCACGCGGCCCGCCTTGCGGTTCAGGTTGTAGCGCACGTTGGCGACGAGGCTGCCGATCAGCGACGAGCGCATCACGCTCATCTGGCTGGCGATCGGGTTCTGCAGGCGGATCGGGTCGGCATTGTTCGCGAAATCCGCTTCCCACTGCTGCTCGACGAAGCTCATGTTCACGACTTCCTGGTAGCCCAGGTCGGCGAGTTCATGACGGATGGCGAACAGCGAGCGCGTGTTTTCCGGCTCGATCAGCATCGCCGACGGCGCCACCGGCGGCAGCGCGGGGATGTTCTCGAAGCCATAGACGCGTGCCACTTCCTCGATCAGGTCTTCCTCGATCTCGATGTCGAAGCGGTACGACGGCGCCGTCACGTGGAACAGCCCATCCTCGCGCTCGAACGGCAGGTGCAGGCGCGTGAAGATGTCGGCGACCATGTCGTCCGTGACGGGCACGCCGATGACTTTCGCGGCGCGCGCGGTGCGCAGGGTCACCGGCTTGCGCTGCGGCAGGTTCGGGGCCTGGTCGTCGACCGGGCCGACCTTCGTCTCGGCCGTGCCGCAGATCTCCACGATCAGCGACGTGATGCGTTCGAGGTGCTCGGGGATCGTCGCGTAGTCGACGCCGCGCTCGAAGCGGTGCGCGGCATCCGTCGAGAAGTTATAGCGGCGGGCGCGGCCCTGGATGGCGTTCGGCCACCAGAACGCGGCTTCCAGGTAGATGTTCGTCGTGTCCAGCGACACGGCCGTGGCATCGCCGCCCATGATGCCGGCCAGCGACTCGAGTTCTTTCTCGTCGGCGATGACGCCCACCCACGCGTCGATGTCGACCGTGTTGCCGTTCAACAGCTTCAGCGTTTCGCCCTGGCGGCCCCAGCGCACGTCCATGCCTCCGTGGATCTTGTCCAGGTCAAACACGTGCGACGGACGACCCACTTCCAGCATGACGTAGTTCGAGATGTCGACGAGGGCCGACACGGAACGCTGGCCGCTGCGCTCGAGGCGGCGCTTCATCCACTCCGGCGTCGCCGCCTTCGCGTTCAGGCCGCGGATGACGCGGCCGGCGAAACGGCCGCACAGGTCCGGCGCCGAGATCTTCACGGGCAGCACCTCGTCCGTGTTCACCGCGGCCGGGCGGAAGGCCGGCAGCGTCATCGGCACGCCGGTCAGCGCCGACACTTCGCGCGCCACGCCCAGCACGGACAGGCAGTCCGCCTTGTTCGGCGTGAGCTTGATCGTGAACTTCAGGTCGTTCAGGCCCAGGTAATCGCGGATGTTCTGACCGATGGGCGCGTCTTCCGGCAGCTCCATCAGGCCGCTGCTCTCTTCCGAGATCTTGAGCTCCTTCGCCGAACACATCATGCCCTGCGATTCCACGCCGCGCAGCTTGCCGACCTTGATCTCGAACGGCTTGCCGTCCGGACCCGGCGGCAACACGGCGCCGGCCATCGCGCAGATGGCCTTCATGCCCGCGCGCACGTTCGGCGCGCCGCAGACGATGTTCAGCAGGGTGCCGGTGCCGACGTCGACCTGGCACACGTTCAGGCGGTCCGCGTTCGGGTGCTTGGCCACTTCCTTGACTTCCGCCACGACGACGTTCGAGAACGGGGGCGCGACCGGTTCGACCTCTTCCACTTCGAGGCCGGACATCGTGAGCAGGTGCGCGAGTTCGTCCGAATTCATCTTCGGATCGACCATGGAACGGAGCCAGTTTTCAGAGAATTGCATGTTCTTTGCCTTAGTTGAACTGTTTCAGGAAGCGAAGGTCGCCCTCATAAAACAGGCGCAAATCGTTGATCCCATAGCGCAGCATCGTCAGGCGCTCCAGGCCCGAACCGAACGCGAAACCGATGAATTTTTCCGGATCCAGTCCGAAATTGCGGACGACCGTCGGGTGCACCTGGCCGGCGCCCGACACTTCCAGCCAGCGGCCCTTCAGCGGTCCGGAGCCGAACGCGATGTCGATCTCGGCCGACGGTTCCGTGAACGGGAAGTACGACGGACGGAAGCGCACCTGCAGGTCGTCCGTTTCAAAGAACGCCTTCACGAAATTCAGGTACACGCCCTTCAGGTCGGCAAAGCTGATGTCTTCGCCGATCCACAGGCCTTCGACCTGGTGGAACATCGGCGAGTGCGTGGCGTCGCTGTCGACGCGGTACGTGCGGCCCGGCGCGATCACCTTGATCGGCGGCGTGTGAGTGCGGGCATAGCGCACCTGCATCGGGCTCGTGTGCGTGCGCAGCAGCAGCGGCTTGCCCGTGCTGTCGTTGCCTTCGATGTAGAACGTGTCCTGCATCGAGCGTGCCGGGTGGTTTTCCGGGCTGTTCAACGCGGTGAAATTGGTCCAGTCGGTCTCGATCTCGGGGCCGTCGGCCACATCGAAACCGATCGAGCGGAAAATCTGTTCGACCCGTTCCCAGGTCCGCATGACGGGGTGGATGCCGCCCTTGGCGCGGGCGCGGCCCGGCAGGGTGACGTCGATCGCTTCCGCGTTCAGGCGCGCCATCAATTGCGCGTTGGCGAGATCCTCGCGGCGGGCCGTCAACGCCTGTTCGATTTTTTCTTTGGCGGCGTTGATCAGGGCGCCTTGCGCCTTGCGTTGTTCGGGATCGAGCTTGCCGAGGCCCTTCATCAGTTCGGTCACCTGGCCGGTCTTGCCGAGGTATTTCGCTTTTGCGTTTTCCAGCGCGGCAGCGTCTTGTGCCGCACCAAAGTCGGACTGGGCGGAGACGACGAGTTGTTCCAGCGCGAGGTTTGCGGAATCCATGCGTATTCTTTTCCTGTTTTGAGGGCGGGAGACGCCAGAAACAAAAACAGGGCATCGGTCGTGAAACCTTTGCCCCGTCCTTTGCGCATCGGCCACCGTGCGGCGGCGCGATGCTGGTCTTGCGTTCGCTGTCTGATTAAGCAGCCAGCTTTGCCTTGACGGTGTTCACGATAGCGGCAAAAGCCGGCTTGTCGTTGACAGCCATGTCGGCCAGGACTTTACGGTCCAGTTCAATCGCGGCTTTCTTCAGGCCGTTCATGAATGCGCTGTAGGTCATGCCGTGCGAACGCGACGCCGCGTTGATACGGGTGATCCACAGGGCGCGGAAAACGCGCTTCTTGTTGCGGCGGTCGCGGTATGCGTACTGGCCAGCGCGCATGACTGCTTGCTTGGCAATACGGAATACTTTGCTGCGGCGGCCACGATAGCCTTTGGCAAGCTCAAGAACCTTCTTGTGACGGGCACGTGCAGTAACCCCACGTTTTACTCGAGGCATAGTAGCTCCTTAGTTGAATGTGAGATTAAACGGCCGACGGCATCATGCGGTAGACGCTCTGGACGTCGGACGCATTGATGTTACGGGTGCCACGCAGCTGGCGCTTGTTCTTGGTGGTTTTCTTGGTCAGGATGTGACGCTTGAACGCCATACCCGATTTGACGGTACCACCCGGGCGCACGCGAAAACGCTTCTTCGCGGAGCTTTTGGTTTTCATTTTCGGCATAGTCTTCTGCCCTCTTACAGGCAGCCTCATATGTGACAGGATTGCAGGTGGCAGCAACGCTGCTCTTGGATGCCTGCTTTCACTTGTCTCTGCAGCGGAAGCGGGTCCACTACAGTGTTGCATCCCCGTCCTTGCGAACATGGGAACCGCAGATCATACCATAATTTGGCGCATATGTGCGCCCCTGTTCAGGCAGGGTGGGCACCCCGTGCCCAGCAGCGGCGTTCGCAAAACGGAATAGGCCAGGCCCGGGCCGCGGGACGAACCCGGGGCCCGGGCCTGGCCCGGCTTGACTGTCACAGCGAGAACGAACCCGCGGCTTAGCTGTCGAAGAATTATTTCTTCTTCTTGGGCGCGACCACCATGATCATCTGGCGGCCTTCCAGCTTCGGAAACTGCTCGACCTGGCCATACGGCTCGAGGTCGCCACGCAGACGCTCCAGCATGCGCTGGCCGATATCCTGGTGAGCCATTTCACGGCCACGGAAGCGCAGCGTGATCTTGGTCTTGTCGCCTTCTTCCAGGAACTTGATCAGGTTACGCAGCTTGATGCTGTAATCACCCTCGTCCGTACCCGGACGGAACTTGATTTCCTTGACCTGGATGATTTTCTGCTTCAGCTTCGCTTCGTGCGCCTTCTTCTGCTCCGAATACTTGAACTTGCCGTAGTCCATCAGACGGCAGACCGGCGGGGTCGCGTTCGGCGCGATCTCGACCAGGTCCACGTTCGCTTCTTCAGCCAGACGAAACGCCTCGGCCAGGCTCACAATGCCCAGCGGCTCGTTGTCTACCCCGTTCAGACGCATTTCCGGGTAGTTGATTTCGCCATTGATGCGATGTGACGACTTGTCAGTAGCTATGTTGTTTCCTTTGAAAGTAAGATGGATAGTGCCGTCTCAAGGCGCTTGCTTGATTACTTCGCCTTGGATGCTACCTCGCCTTGGAGGCGTTCCAGCAGCGCATCGACCGACATGACGCCAAGGTCGACATTGCCACGGGCGCGAACGGCCACAGTGTTGGCATCCCGCTCTTTATCACCGACAACTAGGATGTACGGCAGTTTTTGGACGGAATGCTCCCGAATTTTATAGGTAATCTTCTCGTTCCGCAAATCAGCGTGTACGCGCAGCCCCGCCGCTTTCAGCTTCGCCTCGACCTGCTTGACGTAGTCCGCCTGCGCATCCGAGATGTTCAGGATGGCAACCTGGACCGGCGCCAGCCACAGCGGCAACGCGCCCGCGTAGTTCTCGATCAGGATGCCGATGAAGCGCTCCATCGAGCCGACGATCGCGCGGTGCAGCATCACGGGCACCTTGCGAGAATTGTCTTCCGCGACATATTCCGCACCCAGGCGGCCCGGCATCGAGAAGTCGACCTGCATCGTGCCGACCTGCCACGGACGGCCGAGGCTGTCCTTCAGGTGGTACTCGATCTTCGGACCGTAGAACGCGCCCTCGCCCGGCAGCTCCGTCCAGGTCACGCCGCAGCCGCGCAGCGCGGAACGCAGCGCTTCTTCCGCCTGGTCCCACACCTCGTCGGAACCGATGCGGTTTTCCGGACGCAGCGCGATCTTGACGTCGATGTTCTCGAAGCCGAAGTCCTCGTACACCTTCATCGCCTGGGCGTGGAACGCCACGACTTCCGGTGCGATCTGCTCTTCCGTGCAGAACACGTGGCCGTCGTCCTGGGTAAAGCCGCGCACGCGCATCAGGCCGTGCAGCGCGCCCGACGATTCGTTGCGGTGGCACTGGCCGAACTCGCCGTAGCGCAGCGGCAGGTCGCGGTACGAGCGCAGGCCCGCGTTATAGATCTGCACGTGGCCCGGGCAGTTCATCGGCTTCAGCGCATAGGTGCGGCTTTCCGACTCGGTCGTGAACATGTTTTCACGATAATTGTCCCAGTGACCGGTCTTCTGCCACAGGCTGACGTCGATGATCTGCGGCGCCTTGACTTCGTTGTAGCCCGTGACCTGGTAGGTCTTGCGCATGTATTGCTCGATCTGTTGCCAGATGGCCCAGCCCTTCGGGTGCCAGAAGATCAGGCCCGGCGCTTCATCCTGGAAGTGGAAGAAGTCCAGCTGCTTGCCCAGCTTGCGGTGATCGCGCTTCTCGGCTTCTTCCAGCATGTGCAGGTATTGCTCCTGGTCTTCCTTCTTCGCCCAGGCGGTGCCGTAGACGCGCTGCAGCATCTCGTTCTTGGAGTCGCCGCGCCAGTACGCGCCCGCCAGCTTCATCAGCTTGAAGACTTTCAGCTTGCCGGTCGACGGCACGTGCGGACCGCGGCACAGGTCGGTGAACTTGCCTTCGGTGTACAGCGACACGTCCTCGTTCGCCGGGATCGACGCGATGATCTCGGCCTTGTAGTCTTCGCCGATCGACTTGAAGTACGCGACAGCTTCGTCGCGCGGCAGCACCTTGCGGGTGACAGGCTCGTCCTTCTTGGCCAGCTCGGCCATCTTCTTCTCGATGGCTTGCAGGTCGTCCGGGGTGAACGGGCGCTTGTACGAGAAATCGTAGTAGAAGCCGTTGTCGATCACGGGGCCGATGGTGACCTGCGCTTCCGGGAACAATTCCTTGACGGCATAGGCGAGCAGGTGGGCGGTCGAGTGGCGGATGACGTCCAGGCCTTCCGGATCCTTGTCCGTGACGATGGCCAGGTCGGCGTCGTTCTCGATCAGGAACGACGTGTCGACGACCTTGCCGTCGACCTTGCCGGCCAGCGCGGCCTTGGCGAGGCTCGGGGCGATGCTGGACGCCACCTGGGCGACCGTCACCGGACCTTCGAATTGACGGCTCGAGCCGTCCGGGAGGCGAACATTCAACATAGTGAGCTCCATCGGCGCCATGCGCCCGTTCAGGTTGATAAGTTTAAAACCGGGAAATTTTGGACGAAAAAAAACGCGCACCAGGCGCGTTGTTTCAGTGTCGTCGAACTGCTGCGAAAGACAAAATGACACCCTACCGCGTCTAGCGATCTCCCCACAACGTCGTTGTAGTTCGCGGTGTCATAACCGATTATGCCTTTCTCGCTCTTACTGACGACAAGCGCGGAAAACCGTAGTTCCCCGCGCTTGTCTTTGGTGTTCTGGTGGGCGGTGCAGAATTCGAATCTGCGACCCCTTGGATGTCGACCAAGTATTCTAACCAGCTGAACTAACCGCCCGTATGCCGCTATTATAAGGAGTCAGCCGGATATCTGCAAGGTGGGCACGGGGTGTCCACCCTACAGATATAATTCCAGCATGCCTGATCATCCAGCCTCCTCCGCCCACCTCCACGCCCACCTCGACGGCGACGCCCGCCATGCCCACACGATCGAAGGCCGCAGCCAGTGGGCGCTGGCCGTCGCGCTCGGGCTGACCCTGTTGTATGCGCTGGTGGAGGTCGTCAGCGGCTTCCTGTCGAATTCGCTCGCGCTGATCTCGGACGCCGGCCACATGGTGACCGATGCCGCCGCCCTCGGCCTGGCGCTGCTGGCCCAGCTGATCGCGCGGCGACCCCCGTGCGCGCGCCCGTAGTTCGGCGTCGTGCGCGCCGAGGGGCACGCCGCCGGCGTCAACAGCCTCGCGATTCTTCTGCTCGGCGGCTGGATCGTCTACGAAGCCGTCCAGCGCCTCGCCCATCCGGAACAGGTGGGCGGCAAGACCGTGCTGATCGTCGCCGCGATCGGCGCCTGCATCAACATCGCCGTCGCGTTCGTGCTGTCGCGCGACGAGCAGAGCATCAACACGCGCGCCGCCCTCGTCAACGTGCTGGGCGACCTGCTCGGCTCGATCGCCGCCATCGCCGCGGGCGCCGTGATCCATTTCACGGGCTGGGTACGGATCGACCCGATCCTGTCGATCTTCGTGTCGCTGCTGATCCTCAAGTCGACGGTGAGCGTGCTGCGCGAGTCGTACCACTTCCTGATGGAAGGCGTGCCGCACCAGATCGACTACCTCAAGATCGGCGACGATCTCGCGGGCATCCCCGGCGTGCGCTCCGTGCACGACCTGCACGTGTGGGACATGTCGCCGGGCGAGCCCGCGCTGATCGGCCACCTGGAAATCGACGACCTGAATGCCTGGCCCGACGTGCTCCGCGCGGTCAAGACCATGCTGCTCGACAAGCACGGCATCGACCACGTCACCCTGCAGCCCGAACTGCGCGACTGCTCCGACACGCTGTAAGCCGGTTCCGACCCGGCCTCGGGACACGCGCCGATAGCCCAGCCGCAACCACCCTGCGGATAATCGGCACATGCCTACATCATCCGAACTCGCCACGGCGCATGTCTACGATACGCTGATCGTGGGCGGCGGCCCGGGCGGCCTCACCGCCGCCATCTACCTGCGCCGCTTCACCCGCAACGTCGCCCTCGTCGACAAGGGCAACAGCCGCCTGCGCCTCATTCCCGTCTCGCACAACTACCCCGGCTTTCCCGAAGGCGTGCCCGGCCACATCCTGCTGGGCAACCTCGCGTCGCAGCTGCAGCGCTACGGCGGCAGCGTGATGCCGGGGGAAATCGTCGACCTGCGCATCGAGGACGGCCTGTTCGTCGGCGACTACCAGCCGGAAGGCGAAGAGGACATCGTGCAGATCCGCGCCCACACGGTGCTGCTGGCGACGGGCGTCGCGGATGCCGGCCTGCCGATCGAGAACTGGCGCGAGGCCGTGGCATTCGGGTCCGTCCGGCTATGCCCCGTGTGCGACGGCTTCGACGTAATCGACAAGCGCATCGCCGTCGCGACGGCCGAGGTGAACCCGGTCGGGCACGCGCTGTTCATGCGCACGTTCAGCGCGGACGTCACGCTGTTCGCGCGGGGCGCGCCGTCGATGCTGGGCATCGAAGACCGCCGCCGTCTCGACGCGGCCGGCGTGCGCTTCATCGATTCGCCGCTGCGGTCCGTCACGCTGGACGCATCGATGAAACCCGTGCTGCACACGGAAGACGGCCAGGATCATGAAGCGGACGTGTTCTATCCGATGCTGGGCGAGAATGCCAGATCGGGCCTGGCCGCGACACTGGGCGCGCGCACGGCACAATGCGACGAGATCGTCGTGGACGACCACCAGCAGACGACGGTGCCCGGCCTGTACGCGATCGGCGACGTCGTCGTGGGCCTGAACCAGATCGCGGTGGCGGCGGGCCAGGCGGCCCGGGCCGCCGTGCGCATCCACAACCAGCTGCCGCCCGCCCTGCGCCCGCCGCGCCGGCACCTGGAAGCGGCGCCGGGGACGACCGCCTAGTCCGTCCCGGCCACGCCTGCCGGCAGCAGGTCGCGGATGATGCCGGTGAGACGTTCGACGGACAGCGGCTTGCCGAGATGCGCATTGAAACCGCTGGCCCGCGCCCTGGCGATGTCCTCCTCGCGCGCCAGGCCGCCGATGGCGATCGCGGGCAGGCCGGCGTGGCCCGGCAGCGCCCGCGCCGCCTGCAGCAACGCGTGGCCATCCATGCCGGGCATCGACAGCTCCGCCACGAGCACGTCCACCGCGAGGTCGGCGTCGGCCTCGGCCTCGGCCAGGATGTCGAGCGCCTGCCGCGCGCTCGTCGCCCCCGTGACGACGGCGCCCTGCAACTCGAGCAGCGCCTGGCACGTCGACACCACGTCCTGCGCGTCGTCCACGAACAGGATGCGCACGCCGGCGATGTCGTGCGCCGGGCTCTCCTGCCTCGCGTCCCGCGAGAGCGTTCCGGACTCCGCCAGCGGCAGCCGGACCGTGAAACGCGCCCCCTTGCCGACGCCCTCGGAAAACGCCTCCACGCGCCCGCCGTGCAACGCCACGATGTCGCGCACGACGGCCAGTCCGATGCCGAGACCGCCCCTGGCGCGCGTCGTGAGCGACGTGGACTGGGCGAACATGTCGAACACGCGCGGCAACTGGTCCGGTGCGATGCCCTGGCCGGAATCGACGACGTCGATGCGCGCCATGCCTTCCTCGCGGCCCAGGCGCACGGCGACCGTGCCGCCTTCCGGCGTGAACTTGACGGCGTTGCCCAGCAAATTCATGACGACCTGCTCGATGCGCACGTCGTCGGCCAGCACGCGCAGCGTTTCCTCGTCGGACTCCACCGTGACCGCCAACTCGGCCCCGCCCGGCGCGGCGCGCACGGCGTCGGCGGCGCGGCGCACGAGCGGCACCAGGTCGAGCGGCGCCAGCGCGAGCGCCAGCTTGCCGGTGCGGACGCGCGACATGTCGAGCAGGTCGTCGATCAGCTTGGCCTGGCTCTGCACCGCGTTGCGGATCACGCCCGCCGAGCGCGCGACGGCCGGCACCTGGCGCAGCTCGGGCAGGCGCGCCAGCAATTCCACGCTGATCTGGATGAGGTTCAGCGGATGACGCAGCTCGTGCGCCATCACGGCGAGGAACTCGTCCTTGAGCGCGGACGCGTTCTCGGCGTCGCTGCGCCCCCGCTGCTCGGTGGTGAGGTTCTGGTCGCGCTCGCGGTCGTGGCGCATGCGCTGCGTCTCGTCGCGCGCGATCATCGCGTAGCCGGAATAGCCGCCGTTCTCGATCTGC
>CBIHRX010000221.1:0-11021 GCA_966212555.1 uncultured Massilia sp. | reverse complement strand
CTTCCAGGTCCGGTTCTAACAAGCAGTTTCGGTAGGATGGGCACCCCGTGCCCATGCGCGTGCCGGCGTCAGAAATCGACCGTCGCCGACACGGTCACCGTGCGCGGCGCGCCGGGCACGAGGTAGCCGTAGCCCGGATACCCGCCTGCCGACGCCCAGTAATTCCGGCCGAACGCATTGTCCACGCGCGCGCGCAGCGTGACGTCGCGATCGAGCACGCGCGTCATGTAGCTGGCGCCCAGGTCGAGGCGCGTCCACGACGGCAGTTGCTGCGTATTGGCCGCATCCGCGTACTGGTGCGACGTGTAGACGGCGCGCGCGTTCAGCGACAGCCCGGCCACCTGCGGCACGTCCCAGTCGGCGCCGAGGTTCAGCTGCGTGCCGGGCACGCCGATCGCGTCCTTGCCGTCGTCGATGCCGCCGGCCGTGCGGCGCTGTTCGGCGTCCAGCAGGGTGAGGCCGCCGAGCACGCGCAGGCCGTGCATCGGCAGGCCGAACACGGACAGTTCCAGGCCCTGGTTGCGCTGTTCGCCGAACAGCCCGAAATGGCGGTCCTGCACATAGCCCAGCGGCTGCGCCGTCGAGAACAGCGCGGCGCTGAACCCCAGCTTGCCGCTGTCGTACTTCACGCCCACTTCCTTCTGGCGCGACGTGTACGGCGCGAAGATCTGGCCCTGGTTGTCGATGTTGGTGCCGGACGCCGTCGGGCCCTGCTGCAGCGCCTCGATGTAGTTCGCGTAGACCGACACGTTTTTCATGGGCTTGTAGACGATGCCCGCGACCGGCGTGTTGGCGCTTTCGTCGTACGCGCTGTTCTGCGCGCCCGTGTTGTAGTCGTAGCCGTAGGCCTTGATGCGCTGGTGGCGCACGCCGGCCGTCACGCGCACGGTGTCGTCCAGGAAGGACAGCGTGTCCGCCACCGCATAGCTGGACAGGATGCTCTTGGCCGTCAGCAGCGGGTTCGCGAGCGAGCCGCCGACGAACGCGTTGGCGGCGGGCGCCGCGACGTCGAGGGGGCGGTAGAGGTTCGAGGTCCAGCCGGCGAAGTCGCCGAACGCGTACGCATTGTCCGACTTCGATTCGAACGCGGACGCGGTGGCGCTGACGGTGTGCTTCACGGCGCCCGTCGAAAAATCGCCGCGCACGCCCAGTTCTCCCGTGCGCACGTTGTCCTTGCGCTCGTTGTCGAAGCGGGTCATCACGGTGCCGCCGTTGTCGTCGGTCGTCGTCGGCGACGAGATCACGTTCGATTCGCGGCCTTCGCGCGCGCCGGCCGCCGCCCACGCGACGACGTGCGGCGCCAGGTCGACTTCGCCGCGCAGGGTGCCGAACGTGTCGCGCTCGTTCGAATGCGTCCACGGCTGGGCGAAATTGCTGTCGGCTTCCGGCGCGGCCGGGATCGCGAGGCCGGCGCCCACGGTCACGCTGGGGCGGCCGTTGCGCAGCTGGTGGTCCTGGTAGCCCATGTCGGCCGACACGCGGTAGTTGGCGCCGCGGTAGTCCAGGCCGACGGAGAACACGGACAGCGCGCGCTTCTCGCGGTCGACAGCCGTGTCACCGTCGCGGCGGACGGCGTTCACGCGGATGCCGGCGCGGCCGTCCGGGCCGAAGCGGCGCGCCACGTCGGCCGCGACATACGCCTGGCCGCCGGATTCGACGCCCACCGTCACTTCATTCAGGGGCGCGTTCGGCGCGCGCTTGGGCAGCAGGTTGATCATGCCGCCGATGCCGCCGCCGCCCGGTGCCGCGCCGTTGATGAAGCTGTTCGCGCCGCGCAGCACTTCGACGCGTTCCAGCAATTCGGTGGCCACGAACTGGCGCGGCAATAAACCGTATAAACCGTTGTACGCGAGGTCGTCCGAGTTCACCGCGAAGCCGCGGATCACGTACAGCTCCTGGTAGTTGCCGAAGCCGCGCGCCACGCGCACGGACGGGTCGTTCTGCACGACGTCCGCGACGCTCCTGGCCTGCTGGTCCTGGATCAGCGCGTGCGTGTAATTGGTGGCGTTGAACGGCGCGTCCATGATGTCCACGTTCCCCAGCAGGCCGAGACGCCCGCCGCGCGCCACCTGGCCGCCGGCATAGGCGGACGGCAGGCCTTGCGCCGACGCGTCGGCGGATGCGGTGACGACGACGGTGGCGATGTTGTCGTCGGCCGTCTGTGCGGACGCGGATGCGGCGAGGAGGAGGGCGCCGGTGGCGATCGGCGTGAGGATGGTGCGGGGAAACAGTGCGGACTTCATGGGAATGTTGTTTGATTAATGAGAATAATTCTCATTATACGGAGCGTTCTTGCGTTCGTAAATGAGAACTATTATTATCTAGGCTCAGCCGCAACAATCCCGCCCTGTTTCCCGCTCATGCCTCCCGCACACCTCCGCCGCTGGTCCTGGATCCACACCTGGAGCAGCCTCGTTTGCACCGTCTTCATGCTGCTGCTGTGCCTGACGGGCCTGCCGCTGATCTACAAGCACGAGATCGGCCACCTGCTCGGCAACGACATCGAGGCACCGGCACTGCCTGGCGCTCATGCGCCGGCCAGCCTCGACCGCGTGATCGCGGCGGGCCAGGCGCGCTATCCGGACAAGGTCATGATGTACATGTCGCAGGAACTGGACGAGCCGGCGCTGTGGTTCCTGACGATGGGCGCGCATGCGAACGACCCGGATTTCAAGAGCATCGCGATCGACGCGCGCACCGCGCAATTCGTCGGCGAACCGCCGATCGAGGGCGGCGGCGTCATGCAGTTCCTGTTTCACCTGCATGTCGACCTGTTCGCCGGCGTGTGGGGCAAGCTGTTCCTGGGCTTCATGGGGTTGCTGCTGCTGGTGGCGATCGTCTCCGGCGTCGTGCTGTACGCGCCGTTCATGCGCAAGCTGGAATTCGGGACCGTCCGGCAAGGCCGCACGGCGCGCCTGAAGTGGCTCGACCTGCACAACCTGCTGGGCATCGTTACGCTCGCGTGGGCGCTCGTCGTGGGCGCGACGGGTGTCGTGAATACGCTGGCCGACGTGCTGCTGAAGGTCTGGCAGGTCACGGAGATCGCCGAGATGACGAAGCCGTACGCCGGCCAGGCCGCGCCGGCGACGCTTGCGTCGATGGAAGCGACGGTGCGCCACGCGGAAGCCGTGGCACCGGGCATGCGCGTCGGCTTCATCGCGTTTCCCGGCACGCCGTTCGCGACGCCGCATCACTACGGCGTGTACATGCATGGCGACGCGCCGCTGACGTCGCGCCTGTACCAGCCGGTGCTGGTCGACGCGCAGACGGCGGCCGTCACGGACCGCCGCGACCTGCCGTGGTACCTCAAGACGCTGTTGCTGTCGCAGCCGCTGCATTTCGGCGACTACGGCGGCGCCGGCATGAAATTCGTGTGGGCCCTGCTGGACGTGGCGACGATCGTCGTGCTGGGCAGCGGGTTGTATCTGTGGCTGCGGCGCGGCCGCGCCGTGGCGCGGCCCGCACGCGCGCAGGCGGACGTCGCGCCGGCGCTCGTACGTGAAGGAGACTTACGATGACCGCTTCGTTCCGCCACCTGTGGGGCATGCCGCTGCTGCTGGGCGCCGTGACCGTGTTCGGCCTCGTCGCGGGGCTGCTGGAGGATGGCGTGTGGGACACGATCGCCGCGGGTGCGCTGGCGCTGCCCGTGCTGGTCGGCGCGTGGTACGCGTTCAGGCGCCGGTGATGCATACGCGTGCCTTAATTCTCGGTTAAGCCTGGGCGCGTATAACATCGGCAGAGCGACAAGAACACAACCACGAGCGGGAGACCTGAATGAAGAACTGGGCGCGCAACAACAAGGGCTTTCTGGCGTTTCTCGTCCTGTTCGGCGTGTTCCGCACGGCGGTCGCGGACTGGAACCCGATCCCCTCCGCGTCGATGCACCCGAACCTGCTGGAAGGCGACGTCGTGCTCGTGAACCGTCTCGCGTTCGATCTGAAAGTCCCGCTGACGGACGTCGTGCTCGCGCACCTGGGCGAGCCGCAGCGCGGCGACATCGTCACGTTCCGCTCCCCGCGCGACAAGACCCTCCTGATCAAGCGTGTCGTCGCGCTGCCGGGCGACGTCGTCGAGATGCGCAACGAACGTTTATATATCAACGGGAAGGGCGCCGACTACCGCGTCGTCGAACATTCGCTCGATTCCGTCGGCGGCGCGGCGACGCGTGCGCTGCAGCTGGCCGAGACGTGGGGCGACAAGGCCGCGCGCGGACCCCGCCACATCCAGATCATGCCGGACGTGATGGCGCCGCGCACCTTCGGCCCCGTCACCGTGCCGCAGGGCGAATACCTGATGCTGGGCGATAACCGCGACAACAGCGCCGACTCGCGCGTGATCGGCCTCGTGCCGCGCAAGCTGCTCGTGGGCCGCGCCGAACGCGTGCTCGTCTCGGCCGACTACCAGGGCAACTGGATGCCGCGCACGGAGCGCTTCGGCATGTCGCTGTACCGCCCGGACTGATCTTCCGATCGCGTGCGCGCAGGCGGCACTGGCTGCGCCTGCGTGCCCTCGGTGTCCCGGCGCGCCGCCTCGCGAACGGCGGCGCGCCTGCACGGCTGATGTAAATCCCGCTACAATTTCGTCCTTCGGACGCTCGCATCGTGCAGTGCCGATGTTTTGATCAAGGCATGCATATGCAAAGACTCCTCACCGTCATCCTCGCCTGCCTCGGCATGGTCGGCGCCCTCGCCATCGACACCTATCTGCCGTCGATTCCCGCCATCGGCCGGGCCTTCGACGTCGGCCCCGTGGCCGTGCAGCAGACGCTGTCGGTCTTCCTCTTCATGTTCGCGTTCATGATGCTGTTCTATGGGACGCTGTCCGATTCGTTCGGCCGCCGCCCCGTGATCATGGCCGCACTGACAATCTATACGCTGGCCTCCGCCGGCGCCGCGCTGGCGCCCACGTTCGGCTGGCTGCTGCTGTTCCGCGCGCTGCAGGGCATGTCGGCGGGCGCCGGCTCCGTGATCGGCCAGGCCATCGTGCAGGACCGCTTCACGGGCGCCGACGCCCAGCGCATCATGTCGCACATCATGATGGTGTTCGGCCTCGCGCCCGCGATCGCGCCGGTGCTGGGCGGCTGGCTGCACGTGACGTTCGGCTGGCGCGCGACGTTCGTGTTCCTCGCGCTGTTCGGCGCCGTGATGCTGCTCGCGACCTGGAAGCTGCTGCCGGAAAGCCTGCCGCGCGAAAAACGGCACGCGTTCCACGGCGTCGCCATTGCGCGCAACTACCTGAAGGTGCTGGGGCATCCGCAATTCGTGCTGCTGTCGCTGTCCGTGGGCCTCGCGTTCGGCGGGCTGTCGCTGTACATCGGCTCGGCCGCGAACTTCGTGATGGAGATCCTGCACCTGCCGGAGACGGCGTTCGCGTGGATGTTCATCCCGCTGATCAGCGGCATGGTGATCGGCTCCGCGTGGGGCGGCAAGCGCGCCGCGCGCATCCCGGCGCCGCGCATGCGCGCCATCGGCTTTTCCACGATGCTGCTCGCGTGCGTGCTGAACGTCGGCTACACGGCGGCCGCGGGCAACGCGGTGACGGTGCCGTGGGCCGTGCTGCCGCTGATGGTCTACACGTTCGGCCTGGCCGTCGCGATGCCCGCGATCCAGGTGAGCGCGCTGGGCCTGTTCCCCGACAACCGCGGGCTCGCGTCGTCGATGCTCGCGTTCATCCAGATGATGTCGTTCGCCCTCGTCTCCGGCCTCGTCGCGCCGCTGCTGTTCGACAGCGCCTTCAAGCTCGCGTGCGGCGTGGCGGTGGGACTCGTGGCCAGCTTCTGCGCGTGCCAGCTGGGCAATGCGGTGGCGCCAGGGGGCAGGGCCCGGGTTCTCTCTTAGGGCTCCGGCCCCGGTGCGCGACGGGGCTGGTCGTGCATGCCCGCTACACGTTCACGTATCGGTGGGAAGGCGGGAAGTGGCTCATTACGAGCCACCACTCGTCGGCGATGCCCGAGGCCGATTCGATAGCACGAATGCCTTGACCCAAAGCGCGACATGTCAGACGATCGTCGGGTTGCAAAAAAATAATCACATCCACAACGGAGACCCGATGACTACACCAATGACGTCGTTCGCGACGTTCCTTGCGCTGCTCGCCATGTCGACCGGCTCACTCGCCCAGGCCACCGGCCAGTTCACGGCGCACCAGGATATCGGCGCCGTCAAGCGCGCCGGCGCATTCCGTTACGACGACAAGCTGCAGCAATACCGCATCAGCGCGTCCGGCACGAACACGTGGTTCGCCGACGACCAGATGCACTATGCCTACAACCGGATGCAGGGCGACTTCATCGTCCGCGCGCAAGTCGCTTTCGAAGGCAAGGGCGTCGATCCGCACCGCAAGGTCGGCTGGGACGTGCGCGCCGGACTCGGGAATGCATCGGCCCACGTTGCCGCCACGGTCCACGGCGACGGACTCGCGGCGCTGCAGTTCCGCGAACGAGACGGTGCGGATACGAACGAGTACCGCCTGCAGGTCAAGGCGCCGGACGTGATCCAGCTCGAACGCCGCGGCGACGTGCTCACCATGAGCGCGGCGCGCTTCGGCGAGCCGTTCCAGGTCACCAGCGTGGCGCACGTGAAGTTGGGCGACAAGGTGTACGTGGGCCTCGCGGCCAGCGCGCACAACAACGACGCGTACGAAACCATGCGGGTCTCGAACGTGCGCATCGTCGTCCCGGCGGCCAAGGACTTCGTGCCGTACCGGGACTACATCGGCAGCAATATCGAGATCCTGGACATGGCGACCTACAACCGCCGCATCGTGCACCGTTCGCCGGAATCCTTGCAGGCGCCGAACTGGACGCGGGATGGCAAGGCGCTGGTCTACAACGCGAACGGCCTGATGTACCGCTTCGATATCGCGAGCGGCAAGACGGCGCAGATCGGCACCGGCGCCGCGGTCCACAACAATAATGACCATGTACTGTCGTGGAATGGAAAACTGCTGGGATTGAGCAGCCACGTCAAGCGTCCCGATGGCAGCAATTATTCGACCATCTACACGGTCCCCATCGGCGGCAGCGACAAGGCGACCTTGATCACCGATACCGACCAGGGACACTCCTACCTGCACGGCTTTTCGCCCGACCACGGCAAACTGATCTTCACGGGCCAGCGCGACGCCGCCATGCGCGCGAACAGTCCCAAAGTCCTCAACCTGTACGCCATCGACCTGGTCAGCAAAAAGGAAACGCAGCTGACGACGACCCAGGCGCTGGACGATGGCGCGGAGTACAGCCCCGACGGCAAGCAGATCTATTTCAATTCAAACCGGACGGGCTTGATGCAACTGTGGCGCATGACGGCGGACGGCAAGAACCAGGTGCAGCTGACCTTCGACAGGTACAACAACTGGTTTCCGCACGTGTCGCCGGACGGGAAGAAGATCGTGTTCATTTCATTCATGGACGACATCGATCCCTACGACCATCCTTTCTACCGCCACGTCTACCTGCGCGAGATGCCGGTCGAAGGCGGTACGCCCAGGATCATCGCCTACCTGTACGGCGGCCAGGGCACGATGAATGTGCCGAGCTGGTCGCCGGACGGCAGGCAGATTGCTTTTGTGAGCAACACGAAACAGTGAGCGTGCGTCAACGGCGATGCTGTTTCATCGCCTTCTCGACCTCGCGCTTGGCGTCGCGGTCTTTCTCCGTGTCGCGCTTGTCGTGCTGTTTCTTGCCCTTGGCGAGGCCGACTTCGCATTTCACGCGGCCGCCCTTGAAGTGCAGGTTGAGGGGGACGAGCGTGTAGCCGGAACGCTCGACCTTGCCGACCAGCTTGTCGATCTCGGCCTTGTGCAGCAGCAGCTTGCGGGTGCGCAGGGCTTCCGGATGGCTCCAGGCGGAGGCCGTCGTGAGGGCGCTGATGTGCGCGCCGAACAGGTACAGTTCGCCGTTGCGCACGACGACGTACGCTTCCTTGATCTGCACGCGGCCGTCGCGGATCGCCTTGACTTCCCATCCTTCCAGCACGAGGCCGGCCTCGTAGCGGTCCTCGATGAAGTAGTCGAAAAAGGCTTTTTTATTGTCAATAATACTCATGAAATCGCTAATTTCCGCGCGTCGGTTAAACTACCGTCGTCGCGCTTTTCAAAATGTTGAGCGCAACGCAACGTAACCAACATCATAACAAACGGTTGACCAATGGCAGTAGTGCACAAATCAGTTTTCCTCGGGTATAGCTCGGAACAGATGTTCGATCTGGTCGCGAAAGTCGAGGACTATCCGAAATTCCTTCCCTGGTGCAGCGGCGTGAAAGTGCTCGAGCGCAGCGACGAGAAGCTGGTGGCCTGCCTGCAGATCAACTTCCACGGCGTCAAGCAGAGCTTCACCACGTCCAACCACAACCAGCGTCCGACCCAGATGAAGATGCACCTCGTCGACGGGCCTTTCAAGATGCTGGAGGCCACGTGGAGCTTCAAGTCCCTGCGCGCCGACGCCTGCAAGATCGACTTCGACATGCAGTATGAGTTCTCGAGCGTCATCCTCGAACAGCTCGTCGGGCCCGTGTTCGGCATGATCGCCAACACGATGGTCGATTCGTTCTGCAAGCGTGCCGAGGTGATCTATGGCTGAGCCCGCAGAATTGCAAGTTTACGTGATGTACGCGTTGCCGCAGAACGAGTTCATCCGCCCGCTGCGCGTGCCGCCCGGCACGACGGTCGGGCAGGCCATCGAACAGAGCGGCGTGCTCGCGACCTTCCCGGACATCAACCTGGTGACGCAGCCCGTGGGCATCTACGGCAAGAAGAAGACGCTGGAGACGGCATTGCGCGACCGCGACCGCGTGGAAATCTATCGTCCGCTCGTGGCCGATCCGAAGGATTCGCGGCGCAAGCGCGCGGCCAAGAAGCAGGCAACCGCTTGAAGGTCGTAGGGTGGGCACCCTGTGCCCACGCGTAGCGCTACCGGGACGAACAATCTGCCAGCACGCGCCGGACCTGCGCCAGCCGGCGCGCCTTCTCGTCGTCCGTGACGAAAACGCGTTCCCCCTTGTCATCCATATCCGCGACCCGCACGCCCGACGCGAGCACCGCCTCGCTGCGGCGTGCCGCCGCGCATTGCTCGGCATTATCCGCCTTGCGCTGCGCTTCCTCGGCCGCCTTGCGCTCGCCCGCATCGCGCTCGGCGGCGCGCTTGCGGAAGTCGGCGTCGCGGTCGGCCAGCGAGGGCGCCGTCGGCTTGGCGGCCTCGGCGGGTGCAGCCGGCTCCGTGGCCGCCCCGCGCGGTGCCTTCAGGATGCGCGAGGGCGGCGTGCCCGGCGGCGGCGGGCGGTCGGAAAACACGCGGGTGCCGTGGTCGTCGATCCACGAGTACTGGGCGAAGGCGGGCACGGCCACGAGGGTGGCGAGCAACATGAGAGCGTAACGGTTCATAGCTGGATTTCGCCATGCCCGGCGGCCACTGTCAATCGCCGGTTACGGGTGATTTCAGTCGTTTTTTGGCAAGCTTGCGACGTTTTCCTGGAGTTTCTGTATAATTCGCTTTTGCGCCTATAGGAAATAAACTATGCGTCTCCTCCAGAAAGCACTCACGTTCGATGACGTGCTGCTCGTCCCGGCCTACTCCAACGTCCTCCCGGCCAACACGTCCCTGCGTACCAAGCTGACCCGGAATATCTCGCTGAACATTCCGCTGCTGTCCGCCGCCATGGACACCGTGACCGAAGCCCGCCTCGCGATCGCGATGGCGCAAGAGGGTGGTATCGGCATCATCCACAAGAACCTCCGTCCGGCCGACCAGGCGCGCGAAGTGGCGCGCGTGAAGCGTTTCGAAGCCGGCGTGCTGCGCGACCCGATCACGATTCCGCCGACGATGAAGATCCGCGAAGTCCTGGCCCTGGCGCAGCAGCATGGCATCAGCGGGTTCCCGGTGGTGGAGGGCAAGCAGGTGGTCGGCATCATCACGAACCGTGACCTGCGTTTCGAAGAGGACCTGGATGCCGAGGCGCGCGCCAAGATGACCCCGCGCGACAAGCTCGTGTACGTCAAGGAAGACGCCGGCACCGACGAAGCCAAGCGCCTGATGAACAAGTTCCGCCTGGAGCGCGTGCTGGTCGTCAACGACGAGTTCGAACTGCGCGGCCTCATCACCGTCAAGGACATCCTGAAGTCGCACGAACACCCGAACGCATCGAAGGATGCGCAGGGCAAGCTGATCGTCGGCGCGGCCGTCGGCGTGGGCGAGAAGGACAAGGAACGCGTGGACCTGCTGGTGAAAGCCGGCGTCGACGTGCTGGTGGTCGACACGGCGCACGGCCACTCGCAAGGCATCCTCGACCGCGTGAAATGGATCAAGACGACGTACCCGCACGTGGACGTCATCGGCGGTAACATCGCCACGGCCGCCGCCGCACGCGCGCTGGTGGAAGCGGGCGCCGATGCGGTGAAAGTCGGCATCGGCCCGGGCTCCATCTGCACGACGCGTATCGTCGCCGGCGTGGGCGTGCCGCAGATCACCGCGATCTCGAACGTGGCCGAAGCGCTGGCGGGCACGGGCGTGCCGTGCATCGCCGACGGCGGCATCCGCTACTCGGGCGATATCTCGAAGGCGCTGGCCGCCGGTGCGCACACCGTCATGATGGGTTCCATGTTCGCCGGCACGGAAGAAGCGCCGGGCGAAGTGATCCTGTACCAGGGCCGCAGCTACAAGGGCTACCGCGGCATGGGTTCGCTGGGCGCGATGGCCGAAGGCTCGGCCGACCGCTACTTCCAGGAAGCGTCGAGCAAGGCCGACAAGTTCGTCCCGGAAGGCATCGAAGGCCGTGTCGCCTACAAGGGCAGCGTGCTCGCGATCATCTACCAGCTGGTCGGCGGCGTGCGCCAGTCGATGGGCTACTGCGGTTGCGCGACGATCGAAGAATTGCGCGAGAAGGCTGAGTTCGTCGAGATCACGTCGGCCGGCATGCGTGAATCGCACGTGCACGACGTGCAGATCACCAAAGAAGCCCCGAACTACCGTACGGAATAATCGTCCCCGAAACGCGGCCTTGCGGCCGCGTTTTTGTATTCGCCATCAA
>CBIHRX010000220.1:0-11059 GCA_966212555.1 uncultured Massilia sp. | reverse complement strand
GACGACGCGCACGCGAAGGAAACGCAGGTCGGCGCGCGGCTGCCGGCAACGGTTCCCGTCGTGCGCGTACATCCGCAGGAAGCCGGCGCCGCCGAGGTGCTCGCGCCGTGGACCGGAGAAGGCCAGACGCTCGTCCTCCTCGGCACGTCCGGCGTGGGCAAGTCGACGCTCACGAACACCCTGACCGGCGCGCACCAGCAGACGGGCGGCGTGCGCAAGGGCGACGACCGCGGCCGCCACACGACGACGTCACGCTCGCTGCACATGTGCGCGGGCGGCGCGTGCGTGATCGACACGCCGGGACTGCGCAGCTGGCAGCCGGACGCGGACGAGGACGACGTCAACGCGGCGTTCGACGACATCGAGACACTGGCTGCGCACTGCCGCTTCCACGACTGCGCGCACGTGGAAGAACCGGGTTGCGCGGTGCGCGGGGTGGTGGATGCGGATCGGCTGCGCAACTACCACAAGCTGTTGCGCGAGGTGCGGCATGCGGCGGCGACGCCGCTGGATCGGATTGCGGAGCGGGCGAGGTGGAAGGTGCTGAACAAGATGGCCAGGGCGCGGGCGCAGGCGAAGCGCTAGCGTTCACACGTAACGATAGAACGTCGTCCCCGCGCAGGCGGGGACCCAATTTGCACGCGTTATCGCGACGCGTGCAGAGCGTGGAGGGAATTGTGCCGGGGGCACAATGCCCGCCTGCGCGGGAATGACGGTTTTTAGGTCAACGTAGTGTTTTTTGGGTCAACGCAACAATCGCAGCCCGTACAACCCACCGGCCATCGAGCCTTCCTTCGCAACGAACTTGACTTCGAGCTTGCCGTTCGCCCCCTGCACCAACGCCGGCGGCAACGCATAGTCGCGCGTATAGAACTCCTGCGCTTCACCGGCCGGGAGTTCCACTTCCGCGATCCGCTGCCCGTCGACGACGATATCGAACCTGCGCCCCGCATCCGCGCGCGCGAACGTGAGGCGCAGCGCCTTCGCTTCGTGCTTGGCATCGTTCAGCTGGTAGCTGAACCACTTGGTCGCATGACGCCAGTGGCGGCCGTTGTTCAGGCCCGCATCCGCGCCCTCGCCCTTGAAGCCATGGTCCGACTCCGGCTGCTGCTCGCCCGGCGCCACCTGGTCGATGGTCTGGGCGTCCAGTGCGAGGCGCTCCGCTTCCTTCGCCGCGTTCTCTTCCTTCATGCGGGCGAATTCGGCCGGGGTGCTCTGCTGCCAGTAGATCATGTAGCGCGAGTCGTGCAGACGGAAGAACGGGATGAACTCCGTCGACGACCCCGCCCCACCCTGCACGACGCCCGGCGCCGTGAACGTCAGCGGCTTGCCTTTGACGGGCTTGAAGCGGCGCGTGAAATCCTTGCTGTCGGAGACGAAGGTCGGCGCGGCCTCCAGCGGGCAGACCTGGCCGGTCGGGCTGTGGCCCATGCGCGAGTCGTCCGCGAGGAAGTTCAGGTGCTCGGTCGGGAACGGATTCGTCTTCGCGGCCAGCACGACGGGGCCGTACAGCACCGCGTAGTAATTCGACTTGTCCGGCATCTGCTCCAGGCGCATCGTCATCGGCAGGCTCACGTCGACGCGGTCGCCCTTCTTCCACGCGCGCTCGATGCTGACGTAGCTGCCTGGCTGCGCATTCACCTTCACCGGCTTGCCGTTGACCTTCACGACCAGCTTGCCCGGCGCGACCCACGCCGGATAACGGATCTTCATCGCGAAGCGGCTGTCGCCGTCGACGGTGATGCGCGTGCTCGCCTGGTCGGGGAAGTTGTTCGCCTGCGTGATGCGCACGTTCTTCTCGCGCCAGTTCAGCGTCGAGGGAATGAACAGGTTCACGAACAGGGCATCGCCTTCGTGGGCGTAGATGAATTCGCCGTACTTCGCATGGCTCTCGATACCGGAGCCCACGCAGCACCACATCGCCTGGTCCACCTGCGAATACACGCGGTAGTGGTTCGGGCGCATCGGCGTGAAGTAGACGAAGCCGCCCTTGCCCGGATGCTCGGAGGCGAGGATGTGGTTGTACAGCGCGCGCTCGTAATAGTCCGCGTAGGAGGCCTTGTCCGACGTCTCGAACAGCATCTCCGTCAGCTTGAGCATGTTGTAGGTGTTGCAGGTCTCCGGCCCCTCGACCTCGTTGATCATGGGACCAAAGTCCTTGTCGTCATGGAAGTGCTCCCTGACGCTGTTGCCGCCGATGGCCACCGTGCGGTGGTCGACGACGGTCTGCCAGAAGAACGCGGCGGCATCCTGCATGTCCTTGCGGCCCGTGAGTTCGCCGATGCGCTTGAAGCCGATGACTTTCGGGATCTGCGTGTTGGCGTGCAGGCCCGTGAGCTTGTCCTCGTGCTTTTCCAGCGGCTGCAGGATGGCCTGGTGCGAAAACTTCAGCGCGAGATCCATGTAGCGCTGGTCGCCCGTCATCTGGGCGACGTCGGCCAGCACCTCGTTCATGCCGCCGTGCTCCGCCTTCAGCATCTGCTGCATCTGCTCGTCCGTCAGGCGGCTCGTCAGGCGCAGCGCCCAGTCGGCCATGGCGATCAGCATCGCCTTCGCATCCTCGTTGCCCGCATAGCGGTAGGCGTCGCGCAGGCCCGCGTAGACCTTGTGCAGGTTGTACCACGGGACCCATTTGCCGTTGACGGAGAAGTTGTCGGCATGGAGCTTGCCCGCAGCGACGTCGCGCCACGCGGCACGGCCGCCCGGGACGCCGCCGACATAGCCGTCGCCGTTCGCCGTCTGCGCGCGCTTCAGCTCCGCGACGAAGTAATCGAGACGCTTCTTGACCTCCGCATCGCCGGTCGACGCGTACATGAGTGCCAGCGCCGACAGGTAGTGCCCGCCCATGTGGCCGTCCAGGCCCGACGATTCCCAGTTGCCGTAGCTGGGCTGTTTGGGTTGCAGCCCCGCTTCGCGCAGGAACGGCGCCAGCAGGCGGTCCGGCTCCATCGCCATCAGGTAGTTCAGATCCGTCGTCTGGGCGTCGAGGAAGGGGCTGGCCCCCAGGCGCACGTCCTGCAGCGGGAACAGGTCGGCGGCCTGGGCGCACGTCGCGCCCAGGGTGAACAACAGCGCGGCGATGCGGATCGGCTTCATTTGAGTTCTTCGCTCTTGTACTTGTTGAGGTCCTGCGGGTCCACGGTCGGCCAGCCGTCCTTGTCCCAGCGGATGTCCATCACCTTCAGCTTCTGCTTGTAACGATCGGCCGTCTCGTACGCGTGCAGCACGAGGTAGTCCTTGCCGTCGAACGTGTAGGCGCTGTTGTGGCCGAGCGCCTTCCAGTCCTTGTCGCCCTTGACGACGAGTGAGCCGCCGCCCTGCGCCATGTCCTTGCCCTGGCGGTCGAGGTACGGTCCCTTGACGTCTTTCGAACGGCCGACGACGACGTGGTACGTGCTGTTCGGCCCCTGGCAGCACAGGCCCCACGAGACGAACAGGTAGTAATACCCGTTCTTCTTGAAGATGAACGGCCCTTCGATCTCCGCCGGCGCCGCCTCCTCGTCCGGCGTGAACGCGGGACGCTCGCGGCGCGCGATCGTGTGCCACTCCTGCGGCTCGGCGATCTTCGTCCAGCTGTCGTCCAGCTTCACGAGCTTGATGCCGCCCCAGAACGAGCCGAAGCTCATCCAGCCCTGTCCCTTGTCGTCCTCGACGACGTTCGGATCGATGGCGTTCCACATGTCGCGGCCCGGCACGGACTGCACGACCATCCCCTGGTCTTCCCAGCGATAGTTCGGCGCACGCGGGTCGAGCGTGGCATTGGTCGTCACGCCGATGCCCGACGTGTTCTTGCCGAAGCCGGACACCGAGTAGTACAGCAGCCAGCGGCCGTTATGCCGGTGCACGTCCGGTGCCCAGATATGGTCGTTGAACGTCGGTGCCGCGCGCTTCGCCCACGCCGGTTCGCCGGCGAACACGCGTCCTTCCGGCTTCCAGTGCAGCATGTCGGTCGACGAGTAGAACGTGATGCCGGGGCCGGTGCTGTACAGGTAGTACGTGTTGCCGTCCTTGGCCATCACGGGGTCGTGCACACCGACTTGCGACGCCTGGGCCATCCATGCCGCAGCCAGCGCCACCGCGCCGACGCCGAGCATCACTGCTTTACGCATGCTTGATCCTTTCGATTACGAGCCCGTGCGGATGCCCCACAGCGACACGCCGGTCTTCGACTGCGCCGTGAACGTGACCGCGAAGGCGTTCGCGTTCGGGTTCCACTGGCGCGACAGCACGCCGCTGTACGTGACGCCGTCGATCACGATGGACACATTGTTGTTGCCCTTGTGCGTCCAGGTCCCGCTCGCAGCTCCCGTCACCATGCCGGCGCTTTCGAGCCGGATCGCGACGGACGGCTTCACCGTGGCCGAGATGTCCTTGCCGTGGTTGACCATCTTGTACGCGCCGGCCGCGTCCGCGCTCGTCACGGTCGGCGAGATCGTCGTCGCGCTCTTCGCCAGCGGTACGTAGCGCAGCGGCGCCGCCACCGGCCAGCCGTCCTCGTTGATGAACATTTCGTGCACGCGCACTTCGTGATACTCGCCCTGGCCCGGGAAGCGGGTGTGGAAGACCAGGAAGTACTGGTTCGTCGCCGCTTCGTAGCGGGCCGAATTGTGGCCCGGCGACACGTAGCCGACCGGCGTGCCGGATTCTCCCGTCGCCAGCGCGAACTGGTGGCTGCCCACGAGCTTCTGGCCGTATGGCGTAATGCTCGCGTCGTCGAACAGGGGTTTCGTGGGGTCCGACTTCACGTCCGCCATGTCCTTGCCGGAGGCGTCCAGGTAAGGCCCGTCCGGATTCGTCGACCGTGCCACGCGCATGTTGTAGCCGCCGGTGGCATCCAGCCCGCCGAACGACGTGAACATGTAGTAGTACTTCGTGGCCGGGCTGTACATCACGTAGGCGCCCTCGATGCGCGCATGGTTGCCGCCCATGAGGTGCTTGCCGTAGCCCTGGCCCGCGACCGGCAGGCCGGTGGCCGGGTCCATGGCCATGATGAAGATGCCGCCGGAATAGGAACCGTAGATCATCCACAGCTTGCCCGCCGCGTCGCGGAAGACGTTCGGGTCGACGACGTTCGGATGCTTCAGCGCGTCGTACACGGTGCCGTCCGGGCTCGTTTCGCCCCACATGCCGGACTTCAGGAAGACCTGCTTGCTGACGTACGGGCCGTCGACCTTGTCGGCCACGGCCACGCCCAGCGCGGAGCGGGGCGAATCGCCCTTGCAGGCGTCGTAGTACATGTAGAACTTGCCGTCGTCCAGCTGGATGACGTCCGGCGCCCACAAGTCCGTGACCTGGGCCCACGCGAAGGTCTCGGCCAGCGCCGTCGTCACTTTCGTGAACAGCGGATTGCTGTCGTTGACGCCGTCGGCGATCTTCGTCCAGTTCATCAGGTCCGTCGTCTTCGCGGCCGCGAGGTGCGAGCCGAACGCGTACCACGTGTCGCCGACCTTGATGACGGCCGGGTCGTGCACGGACACGTTGGCGAAGGTAATCGCAGCCTGGGTCGGCTCGACCGGCGCGGCCGGCGTAGCCGGGGTGGCCGGGGTGGCCGCGGCCGGTGGCGTCACCGCGGCAGTGCCGCCCCCGCCGCCCCCGCCGCAGCCCGCGAGGGCCAATGCGACGGCGGCAGCGAGCGCACGCGGTATGAATGCGTGCGCCATCGGTCAGCCCTCCACGGCCACGACCAGAACCGACTTGGCCGGCACCTTGATCGTCAGCTTGCCGCCGTTGGCGCTGGCGCTGAACGGCACCGGCTTGACGGCGTCCTTGCGCTCGAACGTGTTGTGGGCGTCCATCGCATCGGCCGTCAGCAGCTGGCCGCGCACGGCGCCGACGTTCTGGCCGGCGACGTTCAGGACCACGTCGGTGGCGTCATGCGGGTTCGTGTTGACGAGGGCGACATAGGTCTTGCCGTCCTTGGCCTTGGCGGCCGACGCGCTGATGCCCGGCACGCCCTGGCCGTTCGAGCCGTAGGTCGTGTTGTTCGACAGCGCGACCGGCAGCGACGTCGCGCCCTGGAACGGCACGTACATCTTGAACGCGTAATAGGTCGGCGTCAGCAGCATCTTCTCGTTGTCGGTGATGATCATCGCCTGCAGCACGTTGACCATCTGCGCGATGTTCGTCATGCGCACGCGGTCGGCGTGGGCATGGAAGATGTTGAAGTTGAGCGCGGCCACGACGGCGTCGCGGATCGTATTACGCTGGAACAGGAAGCCCGGGTTGGTGCCCTTTTCGACGTCGTACCAGGTGCCCCACTCGTCCACGTCGAAGCCGATCTTCTTCTCCGGGTCGTTCTTGTCGAGGATCGCGACGTTCTTGCGGATGAAGTCTTCCATGCGCAGCGTCTGCGACATCGTCGAGAACCATTCCGATTCCGGGAAGCCGGTGGCGGCGCCCTTCACTTCCCACTTACCGGTCGGCAGCGTGTAGTAGTGGAAGCTGATGCCCTCGGTGCGGCCCTTCAGGTCGCGCGACAGGACGTCGGTCCACGTGGTGTCGTCCTGGGTGCCGCCGCTGGCGATCATTTTCGGACGCAGGTGCTGCGGCGCCTTCAGGAACGTGTGCCACTGGCGATACAGGTCGGCGTAGTACTCGGGACGCATGTTGCCGCCGCAGCCCCACGACTCGTTACCGATGGCGAAATAGGCGACCTTGAACGGGGCCGGGTGGCCGTTCTTCGCGCGCAGTTCGGCCAGGGTCGACTTGCCTTCCGACGTCATGTACTCGATCCACTCGGCCGCTTCCTGCGCGGTACCGGTACCCAGGTTGCCGTTGACGTAGGCGTCCGCGCCCAGCATCTCGACGAGGTCGAAGAATTCGTGCGTGCCCACCGCATTGTTTTCCGGCACACCGCCCCAGTTCGTGTTGACCTTCACCGGACGCTTGCTGCGCGGGCCGATGCCTTCGCGCCAGTGGTATTCGTCGGCGAAGCAGCCGCCCGGCCAACGGACCAGCGGCACGTGCATGTCCTTCAGCGCGCCGACGACGTCGTTGCGCCAGCCTTTGGTGTTCGGGATCTTCGAATCCGGACCGACCCACAGGCCGCCGTAGATGCCGGTGCCGAGGTGTTCGGCGAACTGGCCATAGACGTCCTTGTCGATCACCGCGCCCGGCTTGGACGCGTCGACGGTGACGTTCACCTGGGCGAACGCGGTGCCGGCGCAGAATGCGGCGGCGAGGCCGAGGGCGAGGATGGTGGGTTGGAATGGTTTCATGATGTCTCCCTTGTTATGGTCGGTGGGTGTTTTCAGAAATAAGCGGCGGGGATCCGTCGACCCGTCGTCCCCGCGCAGGCGGGGACCCAGGTTTCGCGAATCCTGTGATAGAGCTTGGGTTACCGCCTCCGCGGGAACGACGTGGTTAAGGCGGCGGCGTCAAACCCAGCCGGCATCCACGATGAATTCCTGCCCCGCGCACATCTTGCTGTCGTCGGCGGACAGGAACAGCACCATCGCGGCGATATCCTCGGGCATCAGCTTGCCCGGCAGGCATTGCGAGCGCTTGATTTCGGCCTCGCCCGCCTCGTCCAGCCACAGGTCGATCTGGCGCTGGGTCATCACCCAGCCCGGCGTCACGGTGTTGACGCGGATGTTGAATTGGCCCAGGTCGCGCGCCAGGCAGCGCGTCAGGCCGATGACGGACGCCTTCGTCGTCGCGTAGATCGGGTAGTTCGGGTTCTTGGCGTGCCACGACATCGAACTGAAGTTGATGACGGAGCCGCCGCCGCGGCGCTTCATGCCTTCCAGCGCGGCCTGCACGGTGAAGAACATGGGGCGCTGGTTGATGGCGATGCGCTCGTCCCAGTATTCGACCGAGACCTCGCCGATCTGGTGGCGCTGGTCGTTCGCGGCGTTGTTGACGACGACGTCGAAGTCGCCCAGCTTGGCGGCCATCTCGGCCATCACGGCCTGCAGGCTCGGGATGTCGGTGATGTCGCAGTAACGGTAGATCGGCGCCTTGTGGCCCGCAGCCGCGAGACGCGCGACCAGCGCCTCGCTGGCATCGCGCATGATGTCGACGAAGCCGACCAGCGCGCCCTGCTCCACCAGCGCGGCGACGATCGCTTCACCGATCCCGCTGCCGCCGCCCGTCACGAATACCCGTTTGCCTTCCAGGCTACCGTACTTGGCTAAAGTACCCATCGTCGTCTCCTTACTCTTATTCTAATCGTTACGCGTGGGCACGGAGTGCCCACCCTACTGTCGCCGCTTGCGTAGGGTGGGCACCCCGTGCCCACGCGTGACGTATGCGGCGTGTTGACGTGTCAGTCCTTGCCCAGCGCGCCGTCGCGGCGGCGCCAGATGCCGCGCGGGTTCTCGTCGCGCAGTACCGCCGGCAGCAATGCCTGCGGCAGGTTCTGGTACGCCACGGGGCGCAGGAAGCGGAAGATCGCGCCCGTGCCCACCGAGGTGCTGCGGCCGTCGGCCGTGGCCGGGAACGGACCGCCGTGCACCATCGCGTGCGTCACTTCCACGCCGGTGCCGAAGCCGTTGGCCAGGATGCGGCCGACCTTGCGCTCCAGCGTCGGCAGCAGGACCTGCGCCGCTTCGATGTCGCCTTCCTCGAGATGGATGGCGGCGGTGAGCTGGCCTTCCAGGTGCTCGACGATGGCGCGCATCTGCTCGACGTCCTTGCACACGACCAGCAGCGAGGCCGGGCCGAACACTTCCTCGTGCAGTTCCTTGCGGGCCAGGAAGGCGTCGCCTTCCACGCGGAACAGCGCAGCGTGGCCCTGGTTGTCTTCGTGCTCCAGGCGCAGCAGCGTGGTCACCGCTTCGTTGCTGCCCAGCGCGGCGACGCCGCGGCGGAAGCTCGAGGCGATACCGGCCGACAGCATCGTGGCCGGCTGCGTGTCGTTGAGCGCGGCCGTGGCGGCGGCGCAGAACGTGGACAGGCCCGGACCGTCGATCGCCAGCACGAGGCCGGGGTTGGTGCAGAACTGGCCGACGCCCAGCGTGAGCGATGCGGCGAATTCGCGGCCGATGCGCTCGGCGTGCTGTTCCAGCGCCTGCGGCAGCAGGAACACCGGGTTAATGCTGCTCATCTCGGCATAGACCGGGATCGGCTGCTGGCGGCCCGCGGCGACGGCCATCAGCGCGGTGCCGCCCGAACGCGAGCCGGTGAAACCGACGGCCTGGATGGCCGGATGCGCGACGAGCGCCTGGCCGATGCCGTTGCCCGTGCCGGTCAGCAGCGCGAACGTGCCGGCCGGCAGGCCGCACAGCTCGACGGCTTTCACGACGGCGCGTGCCACCAGTTCCGACGTGCCCGGGTGGGCCGAGTGGGCCTTCAGGACGACCGGGCAGCCGGCCGCGAAGGCCGATGCCGTGTCGCCGCCGGCGACGGAGAATGCGAGCGGGAAGTTCGACGCGGCGAACACGGCGACCGGGCCGACGCCGATCAGGCGGCTGCGCAGGTCCGGACGCGGCGGCGTGCGCTGCGGCAGGGCCGGGTCGATGCGCGGATCCTGCCACGAACCTTCGCGCAGCAGGCTGCCGAACAGTTTCAGCTGGTTGCAGGTGCGGGCGCGCTCGCCTTCGATGCGGCCGCGCGGCAGGCCGGTCTCCGCCATCGCGCGCTCGACCAGCGCATCGCCCAGGGCCATGATCTGCTCGGCGACGGTGTCGAGGAACGCGGCGCGCTCTTCGTCGGTCGTGTTGCGGAAGACGTCGAACGCCGTGCCGGCCAGGCTGCACGCCCGGTCGATCTGGTCGATGTCGACCATGTTGAACGCGGGTTCGATGTGCGTGCGTGCGCCCGGATTCCAGGCCTTGAACGAGCCGCCGGCGCCGCGCTGGGCGACGCCGCCGATGAGGGCTTCGCCGGTGATTTGTGCGATGGTCATAAGGTCTTTACTTTTGCGAATTGCGTTGCATGGACGGCGAGCTTGTTGCGCAGCGCGGGGCCGAATTGCGGCGATTCGACTTCGAAGGTCTCGCCGGCCTGCACGCTGACGTTGTCGGCGAAGCTCAGGGTCGCGGTGCCGAAGAAGTGGATGTGCACGTCGCCCGGGCGGTTGAACAGGCCATACTTGAAGTGATGGTATTCCAGGTTGCCGATGGTGTGCGACATGTTCTGCTCACCCGACACGAACGCCTTTTCCCAGCGCACGGAACCGTCGGCGGCGCGGATGCGCGACACGCCTTGCACGTGGGCCGGCAGCTCGCCGACCAGCAGCGCCGGACCGACGCCGCAATTGCGCAGCTTCGAGTGCGCGAGGTACAGGTAGTTCTGGCGTTCCGTCACGTGGTCCGAGAACTCGTTGCCGATCGCGAAACCGACGCGGTACGGCTGGCCGTCGGCGCCGATCACGTACAGGCCGGCGATCTCCGGCTCTTCGCCGCCGTCCAGCGAGAAGTCCGGCATTTCCATGTCCTGGCCGCTGGCGCGCACGATCGAGCCGTCGCCCTTGTAGAACCACTCCGGCTGCACGCCGGCCTTGCCCGCTTCCGGCTTGCCGCCTTCGACGCCCATGCGGAACATCTTCATGGAGTCGGACAGCGTCTCGACGTCGCCGCCGATCTTCTTGTGCATGGCGTCGCGCGTGTCGGCGCTGCCCAGGTGCGTCAGGCCCGTGCCGGTGACGTAGGTGTGGGCGGCGTCCGGGTGGTCGATCGGGGCCAGCACGCGGCCCGCCTGTGCGATCGCTTCGTAGGATTCTTTGTCGCCGGTGGCCGATGCGTCGGCGAGCGTGGCCAGGGACTTGCCCTGTGCGATGGCGGCCTGCGCGAGTTCCAGCGTGGTGGCGTAGCCGGTGATGGCGGTGACGGTGTCACCGTTCAGGATGCCGACGCGGCGGTCGCCGGCGGCGGATTTGTATTGGATGAGCAGCATGGTCAATTTTTCCGATTGGATTACAACCGCAAAAGGTGGGCACGGGCGGACCACGCCACCGCCCGCGGACGTAGCGGGCGCACCCCGAGGCCGCCCGCAGGCGGGGGGGCCCGCTGGGGGGGCGTGGTAAATCCCTCCCAAGGGGGGCGGGGCCGCCCACCGCCCCGGCCGCCGCCAGCGGCTTCGGACGAAGCGGCGGCAGTCGATGAAGCGGGGGAAGTGG
>CBIHRX010000219.1:0-11132 GCA_966212555.1 uncultured Massilia sp. | reverse complement strand
TGATCATGTGGCCGCCGGTTTCCGTCTGCCAGAAGGTGTCCACGATCGGGCAGCGCTGGCCGCCGATCTGCGTGTAGTACCACATCCACGCTTCCGGGTTGATCGGTTCGCCGACGGTACCCAGCAGGCGCAGGCTGGACAGGTCGTAGTTCTTCGGATGCACCTTCTCGTCCGTGTTCGACGCCTTGATCAGCGAACGGATCGCCGTCGGCGCCGTGTAGAAAATGCTGACCTTGTGCTTGGCGATGGTCTCCCAGAAGCGGCCGGCGTTCGGGAACGTCGGCACGCCTTCGAACACGATCTGCGTGGCGCCGACCGCGGTCGGGCCGTAGCAGATGTACGTGTGGCCCGTCACCCAGCCGATATCGGCCGTGCACCAGTAGACGTCGTCCGGCTTGATGTCGAAGGTCCACTTCATCGTCAGCGCGGCCCACAGCAGGTAGCCGCCCGTCGAGTGCTGGACGCCCTTCGGCGTGCCCGTCGAGCCCGAGGTGTAAAGGATGAACAGCGGATGTTCCGCATCCACCCACTCCGGCTCGCATTGCGCGCTCTGGCCGTCGACGAGGTCGTGCAGCCACAGGTCGCGGCCTTCCTGGAAGGCGATGTTGCCGCCGGTGCGCTTGTAGACGATGACGTCGCGGATCGTCTCGCAGCCCCCCATCGCCAGCGCCTCGTCGACGATGGCTTTCAGCGGCAGCGATTTACCGCCGCGCAGCTGCTCGTCGGCCGTGATGACGGCGACGGCGCCCGCGTCGATGATGCGCTCCTGCAGCGACTTCGCGGAGAAGCCGCCGAACACGACGGAGTGCGTCGCACCGATACGCGCGCACGCCTGCATCGCGGCCACGCCTTCGATCGACATCGACATGTAGATGATGACGCGGTCGCCCTTCTTGATGCCGCGGGATTTGAGGCCGTTGGCGAATTTGCACACGCGCTCGTGCAGTTCGCGGTACGTGGCGCGGGTGACGGCGCCGTCGTCCGCTTCGAAGATGATCGCCGTCTTGTCGCCGTTGCCGTTCTCGATTTGGCGGTCGAGGCAGTTGTACGACGCGTTCAGCTGGCCATCCGCGAACCATTTGTAGAACGGCGCATTCGATTCGTCGAGGGTTTGCGTGAAGGGTTTGTGCCAGGCGACGTTTTCGCGCGCCAGGCGGGCCCAGAAACCTTCGTAGTCGCTGGCGGCTTCGTCGCACAGCTTGTTGTACGCCTCCATGCCGGAGATCGCGGCATTGGCGGTGAATTGTGCGGGCGGCTGGAACACGCGGTTTTCCTGCAATCCCTGCTGTTGGGTCTCGTTCTCGGCCATACTAGTCTCCTATAGATGATGTAGTAATTTTGCCTAATACCTTAAGCACCCACGCTTACTGAGCCCTTACACGGCCCAACGCGGCATCCCCTCTGGCCATTCTACCAACCTTCCGCATGCATCGAGGCGATGCCGTCAACGCGCGGCGGGTGTAGAATGTTGAGCTGTCCTGACCGCCGCCGCTTTGGAAAGCCCGCATAGATGCACGATTCGCAACCCTCCTCCAGCCCGCGCAAACGCAGCGCACTCGCCAGTTTCATGTTTGCCAGCCGCTGGCTGCAACTGCCTCTTTACCTTGGCCTGATCCTCGCGCAGTGCGTTTACGTGTTCCATTTCTGGGTCGAACTGAAGGACCTCGTGCTGGCCGCGATGGGCAACGAAGCCGCGCTGCAACACATCTTCCAGGCCGTCGCCGTGCCGGGCGCGCCGCTGCCGAACAAATTGAACGAAACGACGATCATGCTCGTCGTACTGGGCCTCATCGACGTCGTCATGATTTCGAATTTGCTGATCATGGTGATCGTGGGCGGCTACGAGACGTTCGTGTCGCGCATGTACCTGGAAGACCATCCGGACCAGCCGGAATGGCTGTCGCACGTGAACGCGTCCGTGTTGAAGACCAAGCTGGCGATGGCGATCATCGGCATCTCGTCGATCCACCTGCTCAAGACGTTCATCAATGCCCAATCCTACGACGCGAAGACGATCATCGCGCAGACCTGCATCCATGCCGTGTTCCTGCTGTCGGCAATGGCGATCGCCTACACCGACCGGATCATGATGAATACCCAGAGTGACACCAAGCACCACTGATTGCACCGTAATCCAAGACCCCCACAGCGAGACCCACATGACTGTCATTAAACAGGACGACCTGATCGAATCGGTCGCTAGCGCCCTCCAGTACATCAGCTACTACCACCCCGCCGACTACATCCAGCACCTCGCGCGCGCCTACGAGGCCGAGCAGAGCCCGGCCGCCAAGGACGCCATCGCGCAGATCCTGACCAACTCGCGCATGTGCGCGGAAGGCAAGCGCCCGATCTGCCAGGACACCGGCATCGTCAACGTGTTCCTGAAGATCGGCATGAACGTGCGCTTCGAAGGCTTCGGCAGCGGCTCGATCACGGACGCCGTCAACGAAGGCGTGCGCCGCGCGTACAACTTCGCCGACAACAAGCTGCGCGCCTCGATCGTCGCCGACCCGCACTTCGAGCGCAAGAACACCAAGGACAACACCCCGGCCGTCGTGCACATGGAACTGGTGCCGGGCGACACGGTCGACGTGATGGTTGCCGCTAAAGGCGGCGGCTCGGAAAACAAGACCAAGTTCGTCATGCTGAACCCGTCCGACTCGCTGGTCGACTGGGTCCTCAAGACCGTCCCGCTGATGGGCGCCGGCTGGTGCCCGCCGGGCATGCTGGGCATCGGCATCGGCGGCTCCGCCGAGAAGGCCATGTTGATGGCCAAGGAGTCGCTGATGGAAGACATCGACATGTACGAGCTGAAAGCACGCGGCCCGCAGAACAAGCTGGAAGAACTGCGCATCGAACTGTGCGACAAGATCAACGCACTGGGCATCGGCGCGCAAGGCCTGGGCGGCCTGACGACCGTGCTGGACGTGAAGATCAACATGTACCCGACCCACGCCGCATCGAAGCCGGTCGCGATGATCCCGAACTGCGCCGCCACCCGCCACGCGCACTTCGTGCTGGACGGCTCGGGCCCGTCGTACATCGAACCACCGGCGCTGTCGACCTGGCCGGACGTGAACTGGACGCCGGACACGCAGAAGAGCAAGAGCGTCAACCTCGACACGCTGACGAAGGAAGAAGTCGCATCGTGGCAGCCGGGCCAGACCCTGCTCCTGAACGGCAAGATGCTGACGGGCCGCGACGCCGCGCACAAGCGCATCCAGGACATGCTGGCGAAAGGCGAACAACTGCCGGTCGACTTCACGAACCGCGTGATCTACTACGTCGGTCCGGTCGATCCGGTGCGCGACGAAGTCGTGGGCCCGGCCGGCCCGACGACGGCAACCCGCATGGACAAGTTCACCGACATGATGCTCGAGAAGACGGGCCTGATCGCGATGATCGGCAAGGCCGAACGCGGCCCGGCCGCCATCGAAGCGATCAAGAACCACAAGTCGGCCTACCTGATGGCCGTCGGCGGTTCGGCATACCTCGTGTCGAAGGCGATCAAGTCGGCGAAGGTCGTCGGCTTCGAAGACCTTGGCATGGAAGCGATCTACGAGTTCGAGGTCAAGGACATGCCGGTGACGGTGGCCGTCGATGCGACGGGTACCTCGGTGCACCAGACCGGTCCTAAGGAATGGGCCGCGAAGATCGAGTCGCTCAAGGGCATTCCGGTCGCAACGGCTTAAGGCTGCGCAGAAGAGACGTGCGAACCTGGCCTGCTCCGTTCGCACGTCATCCCCGCGCAGGCGGGGATCCAAGTTTGCATGCCCGTAGCGGCTCCTGCCGGGATACCATCTCCCCCATGAACACCCAAGCACACCCCGAAAACGCCCCCGTCGGCGTCTTCGACTCCGGCCTCGGCGGCCTCTCGATCCTGCGCCACATCCGCGCACAACTCCCGCACGAACACCTGATCTACGTGGCCGACACCGGCTTTGCCCCATACGGCGACAAGCCCGAACACGTCGTCGCCGAACGCTCGCTGGCGGTGGCCCGCTTCCTCGTCGAACGCGGCGTCAAGGCGATCGTCGTCGCCTGCAACACGGCCACCATCTCCGCCGTGAAGCTGATGCGCGACAGCTTCCCCGACCTGCCCATCGTCGGCGTGGAACCGGGCCTGAAACCCGCGGCGGCGGCAACGCGCAGCGGCAAGGTCGGTGTACTGGCGACGGAACGCACGCTGGCCGGCACCAAGTTCCTGCAACTGCGCGACCAGATCACGGAAGCGACGCACGCGCAGTTCCTGCTGCAGCCGTGCCGCGGCCTCGTCGACCGCATCGAACTGGGCGACACGGAAGGCACGCGCGACCTGCTGCAACGCTACGTGACGCCGCTGCTCGACCAGGGCGCCGACACCCTCGTCCTGGGCTGCACGCACTACCCTCTCGTGCGCGCCGCGATCGAGGACGTGATCGCATCGGCCGGTGCGCGCGACGTCACGCTCGTGGACACGGGCGACGCGGTCACGCGCCAACTGGTGCGGTTGCTGGATGCGGGGCGGTTGCTGCGCTCGGCGTCGTCGGATACGCCCGGGACGCTGGTCGCATACACGAGCGCCAGCGCCACCGCGCTGTCGGCCGCGTTCAACAGCCTGATCGGTATCGATCCGCCCGTGCACGAGGCAACGTTCGGCGCGGCGTGACGGCCGGTCGCACTGCTGGGCAAATCTCGATTTGCCAGAATGCGAATGACCCTATATAATCTCGTTCTGTCTCGGCAACAACGAGACGGCAAGTAAGACAGTGGTGGCTGTAGCTCAGTTGGTAGAGTCCAGGATTGTGATTCCTGTTGTCGTGGGTTCGAGTCCCATCAGCCACCCCAAAGAATTCGCAGTTAAAAGAACGGGTTGCAAGCGTCATCGCTGCAACCCGTTTTGCTTTTCCTGCCCGCCCGATCAGTAGTGATAGCGGCACGAGATAATGACCAGTTCCTCGTCGAGGATCATGTAGACGAGCCGGTTTGTCTCATCGATCCGCCGCGACCAGCACCCGGACAGGCTGTGCTTCAACGCCTCCGGCTTGCCTATACCCGCAAAAGGATCCCTCTGCGCATCCTTGATCAGGTCATTGATCCGTTTGAGCGTTTTTCGATCCTGCGTTTGCCAATGGACGTAGCTGTTCCAGGCTTCATCCGTGAACTTCAGGTTGCGCATCTTTCTGCTCCCCTGCCGCGGAGGTTTCGATGACTTCCCGAGCCTGCGCTTGGCCGGAACGTGCCTGGGCGATCGATTTCGCCAGATGCGCTGCGTTTGCCGGCGAACTCAACAAGTGGACAGTCTCCATGAGGCTGCTGTAATAGTCGAATGACATGACTACCGCATCGGGCGCGTCGCGGCGCGAGATGACCGTGACGTCGGCATCCTCCACTACCTGATCGATGACAGTCCGCAAGCTGTTGCGCGCATCGGAAAAATTAATGATCCTCATAAGGCACTCCTCAACTAACGACAAACCTGTACGACAAATTGTACAGGTTGAGTATAGAAGCTGCAGCGGCGGATGGCAACCGGAGCAGTACGACCGCCCAACCCAACCGTACGCCACCCTTTCCCCGCATCGCCTAAAATGCCAATCGGAAATGTACTTACGTCAATCATATTTGAGCAAATGAATTATTTGCCCTATACTTGACCGCGGTACACACTCATAACAACGAGCGGCAGGCATCACGTTGACCTGGCCGCCGTGCGGCCCCGCCGCATCGCGGATGCGTGCAGCATCCAGTCTTTCAACGGGTCCAGACGCCGGCCGACCTCGCCGCGCTGCGACCGCCCGCCTCCGCGCGCCGGACGAATCCAAGCTTTCAGCCGGCCCGTACCGAGGTCTTTCGACGAGGGCCGATCTCCATGACCCCAATACGACCATCGCACCGCCGCCTGCTCGCCGCCGCATGCGCGCTGTGCGCCATCCTGATATCGCCGGCGCAGGCTGCCGGCCGCAAGCCGCCGCCAAAGACGCCGAAGACGCCGGCCATCGCCGACTTCCCCGCATTGAGCGGGTCCCACCCCCGCGACTGCGCCGCGCCCGCCAACCCCGCCCTGTCCGGCCTGGGCGAACCGACGATGCGCCGCTGCGCCTGGAGCCAGCGCGTGGAGATGGTGTACTGGCGCAGCATCCCGGCGCCGGCCGCGACCTGCCTGACGCCGGCCGCCATCGCGTGGCATCGCCTTACGCAAGCGATCCATGCGGACGCCCCGCCCTGGAATACCGCCTGGTCCGGCCGGACCGTGTCGGCCCGGGCGGCCGACACCCAGCAACTGGCCGCCATCTGGCGCGGCGACGACGGCCAGTGGTCGGCCGCGCTGTGGCGCTGGCAACCGTCCGACAAACCCGACACGCGCACCTGGCAGGCCGGCCATTGGGGCGATGTGACGCAGACCGCGCACGCGATCGACGCGGGCAATCCGCTGCCGGCGGCGTCGCCGCTGTACGTCGCGTGGCGCGATGCGTCGCAGGGCAAGCCGCGCGTGCTCGATGGCGATGCCTGGCGCTGGGTGTCCGACCAGACGTGCCTGCGCCTGGAGACATCGGGCATCAGCCAGACGCGCATCCACCTGCCGTATTCGCGCGACGATGCGCGGCTGGAGCAGCGCAGCGGCATGCAGGTGCTGCTGGCGCGCCGCTTCCCGAATGCCGAGTGGCTGCAGCCCTTTACGCTGCTGGAGCCGGGCCGCCCCGGCGACCGCACGGGTGCGAAGTTCATCGCGGTGTGGCGCGAAGGCGCGAGCGTGAAGGGCCAGTTGTGGATTCCCTTGCGCGACGACGCCGGCATCGTCCGCGCGCGCATCGTCAGCGACCTCGCGCCGGCATCCGCGGAACGCCAGAAAGAACTGGCGAAGCAGCGGGCCGACGTGATCGGGCGCGAACTGACCGCGCTGGCCCACGCATGGGAGGTGCGCCATGAATGACGAACTGTCCACGCCCCTCTGGCTGCTGTCGCCGCTGGCCGTGCTGGGCGCCGGCCTGATGGTCGCGTTCGTGATCGGCCTGACCCTGCAGCGTTTCCGGATTCCGAAACTGTACGGCGCCGTGATCGCGGGCCTGCTGCTCGGCGCGACCGGGGGCGGTTTCATCGACCGCGCGCTGCTGACGCAGTTCCAGGAACTCCTCAACGGCGCCGCCGCGCTCGTGCTGTTCGAGGTCGGCCGCAAGATGGACCTCGCGTGGCTGCTGCGCAGCGGCCGCCAGGGCGCGAGCCTGCTGCTCGCCACCCTCGCGCGCGGCGCCGCGGCCGCCGTCACGCTGGGCCTCCTCGGCCTGCCGTGGGGGGCAGCTATCTTCATCGGCTCGATTCTCATCGCCGTCAATCCCGTCATCCACAGTTCGATGGTGGCCGATGAAAACGCGAGCGGCACGAGCACGTTCGCGACATCGAACATGGTCGGCCTGAGCAACCTCGTCGCGCTGCTGGCGCTCGGCGTCACGCTCGCATGGACGCGCAGCCACGGCCAGGACGCGGACAGCGACTTCTGGACGGAGCTGATGCGCCAGGGCGGCAAGCTCGTGGTGGGCGCCCTGATCGCCGTGCTGTCCTACGGCGTGTACGCGCTGGCCACGCGGCTGTGCAAGGTGCCGGCGACGCTGCGCCCCGGCATGCTGCTGGCCGCGCTGCTGATCGACCTGGGCCTGTGCTCCGTGATGTCCGCCAGCGCCCTGCTCTCGCTGCTGCTGATGGGCGTCCTGCTGCGCAACGCGGAGAAGCGCGACAACGTGTTCCAGGCCCAGTTGAAGACGGCGCAGGACATCGGCTACGTGCTGCTGTTCCTGATGTCCGCGGCGCTCGTCGACCTGCAGGAACTGCTGCACGGCTGGACCATCGTCGCCGCGCTGACGGTGTTCGCGGTCCGCATCGCGGCCACGCGCCTCGCGCTGTGGCCGGGCACGGCCTGGGACGTGCGCAAGCAGCACGCGATGGCCTTGTCGATGTGCTCCCTGGTGAGCTACGGCGGTCTCGTCGTCGACAACACCCTGAATGCCTACACCGGGCTCGATGCGACGTCCACCGCCGTGATGGGCGCGCTGCTGGCCCTGAACGTCCTGCTGGCACCCGGCCTCACGTGGCTCGGCCTGCACCTGGCGGGTGAAACCTATCGAGGAGGCGCGCAATGAGCGAACTACTGAATGACGAAGCGCTGGGCAAGCTGAAAACGGATGCACAGGCGCAGGCGGTATCGGGCCAGGGTCCGGCTTTCCTGCCCGATTTCAAGGCGTCCACGATCGGCACGATGGGCATCGAACTGGAACTGATGGTGCTCGACCGCCTCACGTTCGACCTGTTCCCCGCCGCGCCCGACATCCTGCGCCTGCTGGACAAGCACGACAAGCCGTGGGTGCACACGCCGGAAATCACGACGTCGATGCTGGAAGTGGCGACGGCCATCCTGACCTCGTTCGACGAAGCGGCCGAGCAGCTGGAACACATCCGCACGACGGTGCAGCGCGCCGCGTTCGATGTCGGCGCGTCGATCTCGGGCGGCGGCGCGCACCCCTTCCAGAAGTGGAACGAGCAGCGCATCTACCCGAAGGAACGCTACTTCGCGTCGGAGCGCAAGTTCGGCTATCTGGCCAAACTGTTTACGGTATTCGGCATGCACGTGCACATCGGCGCCGGCACGCCGGACGAGGCGATGCGCCTGTGTTCCTGGCTGACGCAGCGCGCGCCGCTGTTCATCGCGCTGTCGGCCAATTCGCCGTGCTGGCAGGGCGAAGTCTCGGGCTTCTGCAGTTCGCGCAGCAACGTCGTGGGCGCGTTCCCGATGAGCGGCATCCTGCCGTACGACATCCGCACGTGGGACGATTTCCGCGCCCACTTCGACCAGCTGGCCGGACACGGCATCGTCAACAGCATCAAGGATTTTTATTGGGACGTGCGCCCGAAACCCGAGTACGGGACGATCGAACTGCGCGTGCTGGATACGCCCTTGAAACCCGTGTACGCGGCGGCGCTGGCGTGCTATGCGCGCGAGCTGTGCCTGGAATGGGCCGACCAGCCGGGCCGGTGGCCGACCAGCAGCAGCCGCGAGCTGTACATCTGGAACCGCTTCAACGCGGCGCGCGACGGCGTCGAGGCGACGTGGATCGATCCGGAATCGGGTGCCTCGATGCCCATCGGGGACGCGATCCGCGCCGACCTGGAACGGTTACGGAAACGCTCGACGGATCCGGGCTTCGGCAAGGCGTGCAAGGTGATCGAGCATCTGATGAAGGACGGCGGACAGGCGCGTTGGCTGCGCGCCCATCTCGCGTCCGGCGGCGGCATGAACGATCTCGCCCGGATGGCCAGCGAGATGTTCGAGGACGGCACGCCGCTGGCCTGATCGCTCGTCATGAGCGGTGCGGATTGTTGGGACGGTTGTCGACGCGGTTCGGCACGCCGTCGCCGTCGCGGTCGCCGTGGCGCCAGCCGCCGCGCTCGAGTTGCCAGCCGCGGTCGCCCTGGCGCCATTCCGGACGATGCCAGACATAGCCCGGACGCACCCGCTCCCAATGGCCGCGCACCCAGGTGTAGCGGTGGCCGTTCCAGTTCCAGTAACCCGGCGCCCATTCGTAGCCGTGGCGCGCGGCCGGCACGACTTCGTGGCGCGGCGGCGGCGGCGCGGTGCGCACGACGACGACATCCCGGGCGAACGCCTGCGCCGGCAGGACGGCGGCGGTGCTGACGATGGCAAGGGCGGTAGCAGCGAGAATGCGTTTCATGTTGGTTCTCCTTTCGATGCGCTGTGAAGTTGCGCTGTGAGACCACTATAACGATTCGCTGCCCGCATTGGCCGGATTGAAGCCGGCGCTTACAACCGATACATGACGCAACAGGCCGGTAACAGATTTTCAGATGTTCACCGGCCGGATGCAACAAGGGCGCCCCCGCGGGGACGCCCTTGTTGGATCGCTGGATGCCGCCAGGCCTCAGGTCTCGCGCGCACCCGGCCAAGATGCCGGGGACGCAGAGCCTCACCTGGGGCGCCGAGCCAGGCCGGCCGGCACCCGCTGGACGATCAGTCCAGCTTCCAGGCGTAGTCGACCTTGGTCCAGGTCTGGGCCGGTGCGCCATCCTTGGTGCCCGGCTTGAACTTGCAGGCGGACAGGCCTTTCAGCGCTGCCTTGTCCAGGCCCTTGAAGCCGCTCGATTTTTCCAGCTTCGAATCGGCCACCGAGCCGTCGGCGGCGATGAGGAAGGACATCGACGTGATGCCCTGCTCTTCGTTCATCAGCGACGCTTTCGGATATTCGACCTTGCACTTGGACGGATCGAACGATGCCGGCGTTTCGCCTGCAAACGCCGAACCGGCGATACCCGAGACCAGCAGAGCGACGAGGCTCATGGCAAATTTCTTGTTGGACATTTTTATTACCCCCGAAAAACAAAGTTTTTTTTGATGCCGGTGCTTTCCACCGGCCCTGGACGAGCCGTCCTGGCTCAGAATTCTTCCCAATCGTCGCTGGCGGCTGCCGCTGCGACTTTCTTCGCGGTCGATGCCGGCGCATCGGCCGCACGTTCTTCCTGGACCGGCGCCTTGGCCTTCACGGCCGGCTTTTTCAGCTGCGGCTTGGCGGTCGGGCGGACGACGACGGCGCGGCTGGCGGTGGCGGCCGGCGCCGGTGCATCCACGACGGCCTGCTCTTCGCCTTCGGCCAGCTTGAAGATGCTGACGACGCGCTGCAGTTCCGCGGCCTGATCCTGCAGGCTCTGGAACGCGGCGGCGGCTTCTTCGACCAGCGCGGCGTTCTGCTGCGTCATGCCGTCCATCTCGATGATCGACAGGTTGACCTGTTCGATGCCGGCACTCTGTTCGGCGCTGGCGCTGGCGATGTCGCTCATGATGTCGGTCACGCGCTTGACGCTGGCAACCACCTCGTCCATCGTCTCGCCGGCCTGGCCGACGAGCTTGCTGCCGCGGCCGATCTTCTCGACGGAGTCGCCGATCAGCTGCTTGATTTCTTTCGCGGCCGCTGCGGAACGCTGGGCCAGGTTACGCACTTCCGATGCGACGACGGCGAAGCCGCGGCCTTGTTCACCGGCACGGGCCGCCTCGACGGCCGCGTTCAGTGCCAGGATGTTCGTCTGGAAGGCAATGCCGTCGATGACGCCGATGATGTCGGCGATCTTGCTTGCCGAGCTATTGATCT
>CBIHRX010000218.1:0-11232 GCA_966212555.1 uncultured Massilia sp. | reverse complement strand
CTTCCTCTTCCTCGTCCGCGTCGGCGGCTTCTTCTTCAGGTTCCGCGCCGTCGGCCTTGAGGGCGCCGATCGCGCGTTCGAGCGCATCCAGCATCAGCGGCAGGCCGCCCGTCACGATGCCGTGGTCCCATTCGCACACGCAGCTGCCCGCTTCCGCGTCGGGATCGGCGGCCACCACGGGATTGAGCGGCCAGCGGTGCTCCTCGCACACGGCGCGAAACGCGCTGGTGGCGGCGTCGACGTCTTCCGGCGCCACGCGCACCGCCAGGTACGAGGCGTCGTCCAGGTGGCGCGACAGGTCGGCGCCGATGCGCGCGAACAGCGCGTCGCGGTCGGCGTCGCCCAGCGTGCGCGCGACCGTGCGCAGCACGACGTCGGCAATGCGCTCGCGCAGCGCCAGCAGCGCGTCGTGCCCCTCCTCCGCGCCGCGCAGCATCGTCTCCTGCGCGTCTTCCAGCGCGCGCGCCGCGCCGGCCTCGTAGCCGCGCTGCTCCGCCGTGTCGTATTCGGCGCGCGCCGCCTCGACCAGCTGCGCGGCCTCGTCGCGCGCGGCCTGGCGCAGCGCCTCGGCGTCGTCCTCGGCGGCGGCGATCAGGGCCTCCACTTGCGCGCGGCATGCCTCGGCGGCGCCGTCGAGGGCGACCAGGCCGGCCAGGTCGCCGGCCCGCAGGACATCCTGCCCGACGCCGATGCCGCCACGCGGCGATCTCAACCAAATAACCATGTGAACTCCGGAAAAATCTGCGCGGCGTCCGCCAGGAAAGGCGTGCTCGCGCCGGTTTCAGGCGGGCGCGCGTCCGCCGCACCCTGCAGGGTCAGCGCGACCAGCCGCGCCGCCACGTCCAGGGTCAACGCGCCGTCCGCCACGAGCATCGCGTGGCCGCCTTCGGCCAGCGCATCGTCGCCGTCGGGCGGCGCCGCGTCGGCGCCGGGCGCCTGCTGGCCGAGCCCCACCAGCACGTCGAATGCCCGGTCGCCTACCGCGCCGGCCAGCGCGCGCCGCTGCGCGCCGGAGACGATCCGCCGCAACGCGCCGCGCGCGGGATACAGCCGCAGGGCGGCCAGCACGCGCCGCAGCGCGTCCGCGTCGAGCAGCGCCAGGCGATTCGCGTGCGGGGCGAAGCCGCTCAGCGGCGCGGGTGCGCCGAGCCAGCCGGCGCGTGTGCCGTACCAGGCGCGTCCCGCGTCCGGCGGCACCGGCACGCCGAACCGGCCGCAGGCACGTTCGCCCAGCGCGGCCGCCAGCGCCGCCACCCGCTGCTCGTAGGCGGCCAGCCACTGGGCCAGGCGTTCCGGCGGCGGCGCGGCGTTCATGCGGCGCGGGCCCCGGACCGCCGCAGCACGCGCTGGACGGCCCCCTTGAGCGAGATGCCGAAGCGGCGCGCCACCAGCGCCATCGCGGCAGCCAGGGCGACCAGACCGAGCGCGGCACCGCCCCAGCGCCAGGCCGCGGAGCCCTTGTTCGACTCGCGCAAGGCGTCCGGCGCCGCCACGCCCTGCACCATCGTGACGCTGACGTTGTCGTAGGTAAGCCCCTCGACCGCGTGCACCACGAGATTCTTCAGGTTGGGCGTGAGCGTGGCCACGTCCGTGCCGGGCAGGTACTGGATGAAGACCGCCGCCGACGACGGCTTGACCGTGGCGGCCAGCGGATCGTTGTTCGGCAGGACGATCTGCACGTTGGCATAGGCCACGCCGTCGATGCGCGACAGGACTTCGGACAGCTGCTGCGACACGCCGTAGATGAAGCGCACGCGCTCCTCGGTGGGCGTGGAAATCAGGCCGTCCTTCTTGAACATGTCGCCCAGGTTCTGGAAGCGCTGGTGCGGCAGCCCGTGCGCGCGCAGCACGTCCATCGCGCGGGCGAACTGGTCGCCGTCGATGTCCACGTTCCAGGTCTTGCCGCCGTCGTCGGACTGCTTCGAGGCGTCGACCTGGGCCTCGAGCAGCACCGCCAGCATCTCGTTGGCGTCGCGCTCGGGCAGGTGCGCGAACAGCTGCTTGCTGCAACCGCTCAGCAGCAAGGCCATCCCGCAGGCCAGCGCGCACGCCTTCAGCACGTTCACATGGTTTGCCATATCACTGGTTCTTCATCAAAGTCTGCACCGACGTCTTGACGCCCTGGGCCACCATCTGGCCGCCGTACATCTTGCACGCCATCTGCGCCGCCTCGAACTGGATCTTCGTGGAGGCCCCGACGAGTTCCTGCTGCGACATGTACGGCGCCTCGGCGGCGAACCGGTCGATCTGGCCGCCGAATTCGGCGAAGGCCTTGTCCTCGCGGGTGATGGCTTCGGTCATCGCCGACGGGCCGTGTGCCCGCGACGCTTCCGGCGGCGCGAGGCGCGCGGCGTCCAGCTTGCTGCGGAACAGGTCCACCAGCTCGCTGGCGGGCTGCGCGGACGGAGCGGCCGGGGCGATCGCCTGCGGCGCGGACGGCGGCGCCAGGGTGGAGATCGGCGGCAGGGGCTGGATAGGCATCGTCATGACAGGCTCCTCAGGCGCGCAGGTGGCGCTGCTGCATCATCTTCTGCAATTCGGCCAGGTCGACCGGCGCCTCGGCGCCGGCGCCGGCGCGGCGCGTGCTGGCCTTGCCCAGCAGCGCATTCACGATGTCGACGGAATCCTGGTCCTCGTTGCGGTTGATGACGTCGTTGGCGTACGAGCGCCACGACGGATCCTGCAGCCCGTACAGCGCCACGGCCAGCAGCGCGTTGACATAGGGGCCGAACGCGCCGCGCAGGGGGCGCTGTTCGAGGTCGCGCAGGTAGCGCAGCGCGCCGGCGAAGTCGTGGCGCCGGATCAGCATCCAGGCGTCGTAGGCGTGCAGCTCGACGAAATTCGGGCGCAGGACATGCAGGGCGGTGAGAACCCGTTCGGATTGCTCGAGATGGCCATGCTTGGCGCCGAACATCAAGACTTCGATCAACGCCGCAATCAGGCGGTTACTGCATTGGGTCACGGACATGGTTCGCTCCTGTTGGATGGGCCGCGCTGGACTCGGCGGCATGACGCACACCTTACCGGCCGCCCGCCCCTTCCCGCAGGCCGGAGCCGAAATCCCCGCGCGCCAAACGAAGGCCACCCTTCTCCCGCCCCGGACTTCGCATGCGGGGCCGCCGCTTCGCCCGGGCCGCCGGCCGGCCGCGCCGCGGCGCCGACCATGGCGGCCGGAAGGAGGATGCGCATGTCCGACGAAAAAACCGAACAACCCAGCGACAAGAAGCTGCGCGACGCGCGCCGCGACGGCGAGACGAGCAAGAGTACCGACCTGCCGTTCGCCGCGATCCTGCTGTGCGCCTGGCTGGGCTTCTCGCTCGCGGGCGGGCCCATGGCCGAACAATTGCGCCTGCTGCTGCTCGGCGGGCTCGACGTCAAGCGCGCGCAGAACGACCTGCGCGTGGCCGACGCGCTCGTCGAGGCGGCCACCCACGGCCTGATCCTCGTGCTGCCGGTGGTGGCCGTCGCGGCGCTCGCGGCGGTCGGCGCGCTGGTGGCCCAGGTCGGCCTGCAGACCTCGTTCAAGCCGCTGGAACTCAAGTTCGACGCGATCAATCCGGCCTCGGGCATGAAACGCATCTTTTCGGTGCGCTCGCTGATCGACCTGCTCAAGGCGGTCCTGAAGGCCCTGCTGATCGGCGCCGTGCTGTACCGCACCGGCATGCTGCTGGTGCCGCTGGTGCTGGGGGTGGTCTACCAGCCTGTCGACGGTCTCGCCGACGTCGCCTGGGGGGTGCTGTGCAAGGTGTTCGGCGTGGCCGGCGTGCTGTACCTGATCATCGGCGTGGCCGACTACGGCATCCAGCACTGGCTGTTCGTGCGCGACCACAAGATGAGCAAGGACGAGGTCAAGCGCGAGAACAAGGATTCGGAAGGCGACCCGCACATCAAGAACGAGCGCCGCAAGATCGGGCGCGAAAACGCCTCCGCCCCGCCGAACGAATCGGTGGCCAACGCCAACGTGGTGGTGGTCAACCCGACCCACTACGCGGTGGCGCTGCGCTACGACCCCGGCGAGACGGGCCTGCCGCGCGTGATCGCCAAGGGCGTCGACGGCGACGCCAGGGTGATCCGCGAACAGGCCATGCGCTTCGGCGTGCCGATCGTCGGCAACCCGCCGCTGGCGCGCGCGCTGTTCCTCGTGGCCGTCAACGACGCCATTCCGGAACCGCTGTTCGACTCCGTCGCCGCCGTGCTGGCGTGGGTCGAGGACATGCGGGCGCCGCGCGCCCCCGCCCAGGACGCAACTCCATGACCAAGAGGTAACCCATGAAATCATTCCGCCTGAACGACCTGGGAGGGGAAGTCTCGATCGCCGTGCTCATCGTCGCGGTGATCGCATTGATGATCCTGCCGCTGCCGACCGTCGTGATCGACAGCCTGCTGGCCCTCAACATCACGATCAGCGTGCTGCTGCTGATGGTGACGCTGTACATCCCGAACGCGACGTCGCTGTACTCGTTCCCGTCGCTGCTGCTGTTCACGACGCTGTTCCGGCTGTCGCTGAACATCGCCTCGACCAAGTCGATCCTGCGGCATGCCGAGGCCGGCCACATCATCGAAAGCTTCGGCGAGCTGGTCGTCGGCGGCAACCTCGTCGTCGGCCTCGTCGTGTTCCTGATCATCGCCATCGTCCAGTTCATCGTCATCGCCAAGGGGTCGGAACGGGTGGCCGAGGTCGGCGCCCGCTTCACGCTGGACGCGATGCCCGGCAAGCAGATGAGTATCGACGCCGACGTCCGCGCCGGCAACCTGACCGCCGAGGAGGCGCAGCGCCGCCGCACCATGCTGTCGATCGAGAGCCAGCTGCACGGCGGCATGGACGGCGCCATGAAGTTCGTCAAGGGCGACGCCATCGCCGGCCTGGTGATCACCATGGTCAACATCCTGGCCGGCATCGTCATCGGCGTGACGTACCACAGCATGTCGGCGGCGGACGCGGCCGACCGCTTCGCCGTGCTGTCGGTGGGCGACGCGATGGTCTCGCAGATCCCCTCCCTGCTGATTTCCGTCGCGGCCGGCGTGCTCATCACGCGGGTGTCCGACGAGCACAGCAAGCCGCGCTCGCTCGGCACCGAGATCGTCAAGCAGCTGAGCACCAATTCGCGCGCCCTCTACAGCGCGGCGGCCATGCTGATCGGCTTCGCGCTGGTGCCGGGCTTCCCGTGGCCGATGTTCCTGCTGCTCGCGGCCGCGCTGTTCGCCGGCGCGCGCATCATGGGCAAGCAGGTCCTCGACCGCGAGCCGGCCGCCGGTCCGGAACTGTCCGCGCTGCGCGCCGACGGCGCCAAGGGCCAGGCCCCGACCATCGCCGCGCAGGCGCCGGCGTTCTCCGCGCCGCTGTCCGTGCGCCTCTCCCCCGCGCTCGCCGACCGCCTCGATGCCGCCGAGCTGAACCGTGCATTCACGGCCGCCCGCGGCGTCCTCGTCGACGAGCTGGGACTGCCGTTCCCGCGCGCCGCCGTGTGGACGACCGAGTCCCTCGCCGGCATGGCGGTCGAAATCCTGCTGCACGACGTGCCGCAGCCCGCGCTCGAACTGCCGGCCAGGCCGGATCGCCCCGAACGCGCGCTGGCCGACGCCGTGGGCGCGGCGGTGCGCGCGCACGCCCACCTGTTCATCGGCGTCCAGGAAACGCAATGGATCCTCGACCGGGTCGGCACCGAGTATCCGGGCCTCGTGGCGGAAGTCCAGAAAGTGATGCCGGTGCTGCGCATCGCCGAGGTCCTCAAGCGCCTGCTCGAGGAACACGTCCCGATCCGCAACCAGCGCGCCATCCTCGAGAGCCTCGTGAACTGGGGCGCCAAGGAAAAAGACCTGCTGCTGCTCACCGAATACGTGCGCGGCGACCTGGGCCGCTTCATCGCCCACCGCGCCGCCGGCGGCAGCCAGTTGCCGGCGATCGTGCTCGACGTCGAAGTCGAGCAGACCATCCGCCAGGCGATCAAGCAGACCCCGGCCGGCAACTACCTCACGCTGGAGCCGCAGCAGATCGACCAGCTGCTGGCCTCGCTGGAACGCCTCGTCGGCGCCAATCCGCCGCCGAACCTCGCCGTCGTCACGTCGATGGACATCCGGCGCTATTTCCGCCGCATGATCGCGCAGCGGCTGGCGTGGCTGCAAGTGTATTCGTTCCAGGAACTGGGCGACATCGACCTGCGTCCCGTCGGCCAGCTCGGCCTGTAAAGGAGACGCCCATGACCCGCATCCGCTCCCCGCGCGAACTGCGCATCGTGGTGGCGCAACCGCCGGCGGCCGGCACGCGCTTCGGCCAGCTGCTCGAGCAGGCCCGCCAGGCGCTCGACCTGCCGGACCGCGAGAGGCCGGCCGGCGACGGCGCGCGCGGCGACGACGACGAGGCCGGCGAGGAACGGCACGGCGGCGAGCACGCGCCGGACCAGGGCGGCGCCGACGCGGCGCGCACCCTGCCCCCGCCGCCGCGCCCGCCGCTGCCCGGCGCCGCCAGGGACGATTCGACCCGGGCCCTCGGCGCACGGCTCGTCGCCCACTGCGCCCGCGCCGCGCAGGCCGAGCTGGTGGCCGACCAGCTCGCCGACCGCATCGCCCGTTTCTGCACCGGCCCCGCGCTCGAGCACGCCGGCGGGCGCTGGGAAGTCGTGGTCGAACTCGACCCGGCCATCCTGCCCCGCACCCGGCTCCACCTGCTTCTTTCGGACGGCACGCTATCGCTTCGCTTCGACGCCCGCGACGCCGGGGCCCGCCAGCTAATCTGTGACAACGGCGCCGCATTGCGCAGCCGTCTGGAAGCGCGCCTCGGCGCGCATATCGCAGTCCATCTGGAAGTGAGCTGAGGAAGCCCATGCAAACCACAACGGCAACCACCCCGCTGGCGGACCGGCTGCGCCACTACACGCCGGCGCTGGCCGGCCTGGCGCGCGCCCTCTACGACGCCCGCGGCGCGCTGCACGGCACCGTGCGCGCCGTGCCCGAGGGGCCGCCGCGCGCCGGCAAGACGGCGCAGCTGACCATCGCCTGCGACCAGGGCGAGCTGCACGTTCACGTCGACGCCGGCGCCGCCTTCGAGGCGATCGCCCTCGAACCGGAGGCGGCCTGCCGCGCCGCCGTGGCCAGCCTGTACCTGGCGGGCCCGCTGGACGCGCTGGCGCGCCATGGCGCCACGCGGCCGGCCGTGCAGGACCTGCGCCTGGGCGCCCCGCCTTCCGCACGTACCGGCGTGCTGCGCTTCGAATACGACCACGAAGGCGCCACCGCCTTCGCCACCTTGGCCGGCGTGTCCGCCGCGCTGGCCGCCGCGCTGGCGGAACGCATCGGCCCGCGCGGCCGCGGCACCCTGCCCCCGGCGCTGGCCACGCTGGCCCTGCCGACCCGGCTGCGCCTGCGCACCCGCCACGCCACGCCCGCGCTGCTGCGCACGCTGCGCCCGGGCGACGTGCTGCTCGGCTGGCCGGCCGCACCCGGCTTCGGACAGCAAGCAACACTCGACCAGGCCACCCTGCTGTGGGGCGCCGCCAACGGTCACGCCGTCCATGCGCGCGCGCGCATCGATTCCCGCAACGTCATCCTGGAGAGCAGTCCCGCCATCATGAACAACGATTCCGACCTGTCCCTGCGCGCCGCGCCGGACGCCGCCTCTTCCCCGATCGACGTCGGCGACGTCGAACTGCCGGTCCACATCGACCTGGTGACGGTGAACCTGCCGATCGGGCAGATCGCCGCCCTGCAGCCGGGCTACGTCCTTGCCCTGCCGGTCGCGCTGGCCGACGCCGACATCCGGCTCGTGGCGCACGGCCAGACCCTGGCCTTCGGGGAGCTCGTCGCCATCGGCGACCAGCTCGGCCTGCACATCCGCCGTATCGCGAACGCCGATGAACGCCGCGCCTGACGTCGGCTCGCTGCTGGTCGCCGCGCTCGCGCTGGCGGTCCTGCCGTTCGTGGCGATGGTGGTCACGTCCTACACCAAGATCGTCGTGGTGCTGGGCCTCCTGCGCAACGCGCTCGGCCTGCAGGGCGTGCCGCCCAACTCGGTCCTCAACGGCGTCGCGCTGATCGTGTCGTGCTTCGTGATGGCGCCGGTCGGCATGGACGCCATGCACCGGGCCCACCTGCCGGGCGAGACGGCGGCCGGGGCCCAGGTCATGCCGCTGCTCGACGCCGGGCGCGAGCCGTTCCGCGCCTTCCTGAAGGCGCATGCGACGGAGCGCGAGAAGGCCTTCTTCCTGCGTTCGGCGCGCCAGATCTGGCCGCCCGGGCGCGCGGCCGAACTCAAGGAAGACGACCTGATCGTGCTGGCGCCGGCGTTCATCCTGAGCGAACTGACCGCCGCCTTCAAGATCGGTTTCCTGCTGTACCTGTCGTTCATCGTGATCGACCTCGTCGTGGCGAACGTGCTCATGGCGCTCGGCCTGTCGCAGGTCAGTCCGACGAACGTGGCGATCCCGTTCAAGCTGCTGCTGTTCGTCTCGCTCGACGGCTGGTCGATGCTGGTCCACGGCCTGATCTCCACCTACAAGTGACGTCATGGAATACGATAACCTCACCCATCTGACCTCCCAGGCGCTGAAGCTGTGCCTGATGGTGTCCCTGCCGGCCGTTGCCGTGGCCGCGCTCACGGGCCTCGTCGTCGCCTTCCTGCAGGCGATCACGTCGCTGCAGGACTCGAGCATTTCGCAAAGCGTGAAACTGGTGGTCGTCACCGTCGCCATCATGGTCAGCGCGCCATGGGGCGGCATGGCGGTACTGAGCTTCGCGCGCAGCCTGTGGGAGGTCATGTTCGTATGAGCATCTCACGCATCGGCGGCGGCGGCTGGCTGCCGCCCCTCCCCGCCACGCCGGAGACGCCCCGGCCGGCCACCCAGACCGACCAGCCCGCGCCGCAGGGACTGCAGCTGCTCGTGCCGCACCTGCGCCGCCACCGGCTCGGCCAGACGGTCGGCCGGCGCGTGGCCGGACGCAAGAAGCGCGACGCCGACAATCCGCACGGCGCCGACCTGAGCGCCGAAAGCGAAGACCTGCTGATGATGCTCGAGCAGCACCTGCTGCGCGACGACCGGCAGGTCACGAAGACGGGCGAACGCAGCGCGCGCGACCAGCAGTCGTCGTCGCAGGGGCGCGACCCCGGCGGCACCGGCGGCTTCGCACGGCAGCAGGCGGCCGGCGACGACGCGGCGCACAACGCGCCCCGCTGGACGATGCGCGCGGTGGCGCGCCCGGCCCGCGACGACGCGCGCCTGCTCATGCAATGGCGTGCCGCGGCCGCGAGCAAGGATCCCCAGGCCCGCGCCGAACGCGCGCTGCTGGCACTGTCCGCCGCGGCCCAGCGCACCGCCGCGCCCGGCGCGGCCCCGGCCGCCAGCCCCACGTATCCGATCCTGGCCATCGTGCGCGAATTCCTCGCGCTCCCGGAGGCCGAACGCGCACGCCCCACCACGCTGGCCGGCGTGCGCGACCGCCTGGTGGCCGCGGCCAGGCCGGCCGGTCCGAAACGCCCGCTGACGGACGCCGAGGAGTCGGTCAACCTGCTCCTGCCGATCGTCCTGCTGAACCTGGGCCGCCGCCGGACGAGCGAAGGCCGCGCGCTCGGCGTGTCCGCGCTCGCCGCCCTGATCCGCCGCGGCCGCGGCTGGTAAGCGCCGCCGCAATCGCATCACATTGAACAAGGAGATTCGCTCATGAACAAAGAACTTCGCATCCTGACCGGCTTCCACGCCGGCGCCCGGATAAAGTTGAATCCAACGACGATGTCGATCGGTGCAGAAGCAACGGCCGACATCCTGATTCAAGACTGGAACGAGGGCACCATGCAACTGGCAACCGACGCACAAGACCGGGTCACGATCGCCGCCGCAGGCGCGGCCGATGCCCCGTCGACGCTCGACGATTTCATCCCGCGCCGCTTCGGCGACGTGGTGCTGTGCGCCGGTCCGCAGGATGCACCGTGGCCGTCGGACGTGCAGCTGCTCGAAACGATGCTCGCCGCACCGGCCGCCGCCGACGCCGCTCCGGACGAACCTGCGCGCGTGCCGCCCGCCCCGCGCGCCTCCTGGACGCGCACCGGGCTGGTGGCGATGCTGGTCGGATCGGTCGGCGCCGGCGCCCTGGCGCTGACCGTGGGCACCACGTCGCAGGCGGCCAACCATCCGCTCGCGCAGGCCGGTATCGCCGACGTGCGCAGCGCGCTCGAACGCCTGCAGGAACCGGGCATCGAGGTGCGCGAGCAGGCCAGCGGCTTCGTCGCCAGCGGCATCGTGGCGAACGGCGCGGCGGCCCGCAGGGCGCACGCCAGCCTGCGCAGCGTCGCCGGCAGCCGCCTGCGCTGGCAGGTCAAGCCGGCCGACGACATCGCCCGCGAACTGGCCGAATCGCTGCACGAACCGAACGTCAAGGTGCGCTACGCCGGCGCCGCGCGCTTCGAGGTCACCGGCACGGCGCGCCAGCCCGGCGCGGTGCGCGACGTGGTCGAGCGCTTCCGCAACGACATGGCGCCGCTGGCGCTCGCAGTCGGCGTCAAGGTCGAACGCATCGACGAACTGGCCGTCGCGGGCAAGGTCGATTCGGCCCTGAGTGCGGACAGCGTGCGCTACATCGAATCGAGCGACGGCACCAAGAACTTCCTGGCCGACGCTTCCGGCAACACCACCTTGCAATAAGGAGACCGCAATGTACGAAGTCATGACCGAAGCATTGATCGACGTGCTCGACGACCTGCCCCAGGCAGGCAGCCAGGCCCGCCGTCACCACGAGGTCCGCGCCGCGGCGCAGGCCCTCGACGACCTGGCCGATGCGTGCGCCGCGCGCTCGACCGACACGGCAAGCACCGAAGCCCAGGCCGGGCGCGCGGTGGCCGACGGATTCCGCGCCGCGGCACAGTTGTGCCGCCTGGCGATCCAGTAGTTCCGCCAGCCATGTGCCAAGCGCACGGCAGGCAAACCAGCGTGTGCGGCAACAGCCCACACATTTCCAGCAGTACCTCACTTTCTATCAGGAGAAACATCATGGCAGACGCACCCGTCGTACTGAACACCGGCGCCCAGATCGCAGCAATCGAAGCCGCCGCCGCAGCCGAAAACGCGATCAACCTGGCCACCCTGCACGCCAAGATCAACACCATGGGTCTGAAGGCGGCCAAGGACATCGTCAACTAAGGTCTACGGCGCGCCATCGGGCCGCGCATGGCGCGCGCGGGGGGGGCCCCCAGCCGCCGCCGGCGCGGGTTTTTATTTTACCACCAGGGCAGGAGACGCAACGAGAAGA
>CBIHRX010000217.1:0-11260 GCA_966212555.1 uncultured Massilia sp. | reverse complement strand
ATCCACACCCTGATGTCCCGTGCATTCCGCTCGCTGAAGAATTTCAACTACCGCCTCTGGGCCGCCGGCTGCGTGGTGTCCAACGTCGGCACGTGGGTGCAGCGGACGGCCCAGGACTGGCTCGTGCTCACGGAACTGACGCACCATAACGCGTCGGCCGTCGGCACCGTGATGGCCCTGCAATTCGGCCCGCAACTGCTCCTGCTGCCGTGGACGGGCTGGGTCGCCGACCACGTCGACCAGCGGCGGCTGATGATGGTCACCCAGACCGTCATGGGCACGCTCGCGCTCGTCCTGGGCGCGATGACCCTGGCCGGCGTCGTGGCGCTGTGGCACGTGTACATGTTCGCCTTCCTGTTCGGTTGCGCGTCGGCATTCGACGCGCCCGTGCGCCAGACGTTCGTCGCGCAGCTCGTCGGGGATGCCGACCTGCCGAACGCGGTCGCGCTGAATTCGACGTCGTTCAACGCCGCCCGGATGATCGGCCCCGCGGCCGCCGGCCTCCTGATCGCGGGCGTCGGCACCGGCTGGGCGTTCATCGTCAACGGGTTGTCGTACGTGGCGGTGCTGGGCTCGCTGACATGGCTGCGCAAGGACGAGCTTCACGCGCAGCCGCGGGCGTCCGGCAGCGCGGGCGGACGCGGGATGCTGGACGGCCTGCGCTACGTGGGGAAGCGGCCGGACCTGATGGCGCTCCTCGGCATGCTGTTCCTGATCGCCACGTTCGGCCTGAATTTCCCGATCTTCATCGGCACGATGGCCGTCTCGGTATTCCACACGGATGCGCGCGGCTACAGCCTGCTGTCGTCGACGATGGCCGTCGGCAGCGTGGTCGGCGCCCTGCTCGCCGCGCGCCGCGAGCACACGCAATTCGACGCGCTCGTCGTCGGCGCCGGGGTGTTCGGCGTCGGCTGCGCACTGGCGGCAGTGGCACCGGGTTACCTGTGGTTCGCGGCGGCGCTGGCGCTGACGGGCGTGGCCGCCCTCACCTTCACGAATACGTCGAACAGCCTGCTGCAGCTGTCCACCGAACCCGCGATGCGGGGCCGCGTGATGGCCTTGCGCCTCGGCATCGCGTTGGGCACGACGCCGATCGGCGCGCCCATCGTCGGCTGGGTGGCCGACCACGCGGGGCCGCGCTGGGCGCTGGGAGTTGCCGCCGCGTCGGGCTTCGCGGCGCTGGCGGTCGGGATGCGTTACCTGGCGCTGCGGCGCGCGGCCGTTCAGCCCCGGTAGCGGTTGATCGCGTCGCGCGTCTCGAGCGCCACGCGGCGCGCGGCCGCCGCGAAATCCTCATTGCCCTGCGGCTGCGCGTAGATGATGGCGCGCGAGGAGTTGATCATCATGCCCAGGCCGGCGGCCGTACGGCCCGACTTGACGGTCGCCTCGATGTCGCCGCCCTGCGCGCCGACGCCCGGCACGAGCAGGGGCATGTCGCCGACGATGGCGCGCACTTGCGCCAGTTCTTCCGGGAACGTGGCGCCCACGACGAGGGCGCACTGGCCGTTCTTGTTCCACTTGTCCGCGACGAGGCGCGCCACGTGCTGGTACAGCGGCTGGCCCCCCACGTCGAGGAATTGCAGGTCCGAACCGCCCGCGTTCGACGTGCGGCACAGGACGATCACGCCGCGGTCCTTCCATTCCATGTAGGGTTCGACCGAATCGAAGCCCATGTACGGGTTGACGGTGACGGCGTCGGCGCCGTAGCGGTCGAACGCTTCGCGCGCGTACTGGTGGGCCGTCGCGCCGATGTCGCCGCGCTTGGCGTCCAGGATCAGCGGCACGTGCGGATAGGTCTCGCGCAGGTACTTGCAGATGGCTTCCAGCTGGTCTTCCGCGCCGAGGGCGGCGAAGTAGGCGATCTGCGGCTTGAAGGCGCAGGCCAGGTCGGCGGTGGCGTCGATGATGGCCTTGCAGAACTCCACGATGCCGTCGGCGCGGCCCTGCAGGTGCGCGGGGAAGCGGGCCGTGTCCGGGTCGAGTCCCACGCACAGCAGGGAATCGTTGCGCTTCCAGGCGGCGTTCAGTTTGTCGATGAAGTTCATGGGCGGCCTCTCTGATCTGATTGCAAACCCTCTATTGTAGCGCCCCGCCCCGTGCGTATCGCCAATACCGTGGTATTTCGGTTATATTTTGGCCATTCGACAACTAGTTACGGATCCCCAGATGAAACCTTCCCTGTTCACGCGCTGGGCCGGCATGCTGCTGGCCGCCGTACTGGCCGCCACCCTGCTGTCGGGCTGCGGCTACAACCAGTTCCAGGCCAAGGACGAGGCCACGAAGGCCGCCTGGGCAGAGGTCGTCAACCAATACCAGCGCCGCGCCGACCTGATCCCCAACCTGGTGAACACGGTCAAGGGCTATGCGACCCACGAAAGAGAGACGCTGGAAGCCGTCACGCGGGCGCGCGCGGCCGCGACCAGTTTCCAGATCACGCCGGAAGTCTTGAACAACCCGGAAGCCTTCCAGAAATTCCAGCAGGTGCAGGGTGAGCTGTCGAGCGCGCTGTCGCGCCTGATGGCCGTGTCGGAAAACTATCCGCAACTGAAGGCCGACGCCAGCTTCCGCGACCTGCAGTCGCAGCTGGAAGGCACGGAGAACCGCATCACGGTGGCCCGCCAGCGCTACATCGCAGCCGTGCAGGACTACAACGTGACGGTGCGCAGCTTCCCGACCAACCTGACGGCCATGATGTTCGGCTACCAGGCCAAGCCGTCGTTCACGGTCGAGAACGAAAAGTCCATTTCGACGGCGCCGACCGTCAACTTCGGCAAATAAGGCGATGCCATGAACGCCCTGCCGCGGTTGCTGTGGGCCTGGATGCTGACCTTGCTGCTGGCCTGCCAGGCGCACGCACAGCAATTCAAGCCGGTACCGGCGCTGCGGGCGCGCATCACCGACGAGATCGGGATGTTGACGCCGGAGCAGCGCCAGAAGCTGGAAGGCGTGCTGGCCGACTACGAGGCGAAGACGGGCAGCCAGATCGCCGTGCTGCTCGTGTCCTCGACGGAGCCGGAAGCCATCGAACAGTACGGCATCCGCGTGGCCGACGAATGGAAGCTCGGCCGCAAGGGTGTCGACGACGGCGTGCTGCTGCTCGTCGCGAAAGACAACCCGAAGGCGCTGCGGCGCCTGCGCATCGAAGCCGGCCGCGGCGTGCAGGGCGTGCTGACGGACGCGCAATCGAAGCGCATCCTGGAAGACACGATCGCCCCGCACTTCCGCCAGCAGGACTGGTACGGCGGCCTCGTCGCGGGCGTGGGCGCCATTGCCACCCTGCTGAACCAGGAAAAATTTCCCGCGCCGCAGGCGCAGCCGACCGCGCAACAGCAGGAGGATGACGGACCCAACGTCGTCGTCAGCATCTTCCTGATCCTCGTCGGCATCACCGTCCTGCGTTCGATGTTCCGCCCGCGCCGCACGCGTCTCGCGCAGCCGGGCCGCTATGGTACCGGCTGGGGCAGCGGCACGACCGGATTCATCCTCGGCAACATCCTTGCCAACGCGGCCCACCAGCACGGCGGCGACCGCTGGCGCGGCGGCGGCTTCTCGGGCGGCTTTTCGGATGGCGGCGGCGGCGGCTTTTCCGGCGGCGGCGGCAGCTTCGACGGCGGCGGCGCCTCGGGAGACTGGTGATGGAAGAACCGAACCGCCTGCGGCGCGCCCTGCGCCACCTGCTCAGCACGCGCAACGAGGCCGAGCGCGCATTCCCGCCGGAAGCCCTGACGGCGATCACGGAAGCCATCACGGCCGGCGAACAGACGCACCGCGGCGAAGTGCGGCTGATCGTCGAAACGGGCTTGCCGGTCGCGCTGGCCTGGACCGGCGTGACGACGCGCCAGCGCGCCGTCGCCCTGTTCGCCGACTATGGCATCTGGGATACCGAAGACAACTGCGGCGTGCTGATCTACGTAAATCTTGCGGACCGGAAGGTCGATATCGTTGCCGACCGGGGCATCGACCGCAAGATCGACGAGGCCACGTGGCAAGGCGTGTGCGACACGATGACGCGCGGCTTTGCCCGCGGCGAATTCCACGCGGCGACCTTGGCCGCGATCGCCCAGGTGAACCAGCTGCTGCGCCAGCATTTTCCCTCCGGCGGCGCGCGGCCGAACGAATTGCCGGACCGGCCGGTGATGCTGTAACGTCCAGGCCGCTACAATGGCGGCCTTTTCTTTTCATTGCAGCAGCGAGGTCACCATGAAACTCACCGGGAAAACCGCCATCGTCACCGGCGCCGGCCAGGGCATCGGCCTGGCATGCGCCGAACGCCTCGTGCGCGAGGGCGCGCGCGTGATGCTCGTCGACGTGCGCCCCGAAGGCGCGGCCGCGGCCGAGGCGCTGGGCGACGCCGCTCGTTTCTTCAAGACGGACGTGAGCGTGAAAGCCGAGGTCGACGCGATGGTGGCCGCCACGCTCGCCGCGTTCGGCCGCATCGACATCCTCGTCAACAACGCCGGCGTCACGCATGCCGCCGATTTCCTCGACCTGGCCGAAGAGGATTTCGACCGCGTCCTGCGCATCAACCTGAAGTCGATGTTCCTGTGCAGCCAGGCCGTCGCGCGCGAGATGGTCAAGCGGCAGGCAGGGTGCATCGTCAACATGTCGAGCGTGAACGCGGAACTGACGATCCCCAACCAGATCCCGTACGTCGTGTCCAAGGGCGGCGTCAACCAGCTCACGCGCGTGACGGCGATCAGCCTGGCCCGGCATGGGATCCGCGTCAATGCGATCGGTCCGGGCACGATCCTGACGGAACTGGCGAAGCAGGCCGTGCTGGGCAGTGCGGAAGCGCGCCACACGATCCTGTCGCGCACGCCGCTGGGCCGCTGCGGCGAACCGGAGGAAATCGCCGCCATCGCCGCGTTCCTCGCCAGCGACGACGCCTCCTACATGACGGGCCAGACGCTGTATGCGGACGGCGGCCGCATGGCGCTGAATTACACGGTGCCCGTGAAGGAATGAATGGCGAGCCCAACCATTATCAACGCGCGTGATGACAGGTATCCGAATTCATCATTGGACACGCATATCGCGCCGCAACATAATGGCACCTGTCTCCACTATTCTCCTCCAAGAAAATAGTTTGAAGCCCGCAACGAGCGGGCTTTTTTTTTATCCCGGTCACGCAACGTGACCAGTCCCATCCGAAAATGTTCCGGCGCAAAGGGCCACACCCTTGAGATGTGTCATGGTCTTTTCATATTGTGTCTTTATACTGGGTTCATCTGCATACACGCAACCGATATGCGTGATCGTAGAAGGTGTGCCGTGCGCGGCACACCGCACCGATTTCTGCGTCTCTTGGCCCGATCTTGGGTTGTGCCCGTCCTCCGTTGGCGGGCATTTTTTTTTGTTCCGTATCCTTGTTGTTGTGTTTGGCACGCACTGCACAATTCTTTTGTTGTCGTACTTGAACCATCTCAGGTTTCCGCTATGATGAATTTCGCGCCTCGCGATTTTACAGTCGCGTGGGGACAAGACTATTCCAAGGAGCCGGTCCAATGACTTTACCCGTACCTGAGACGATGTCACCCCCCCAGCAACACGCCGAACCATCGCGCCGCCGCCACGCGGAACCGGAAGACTGCCTGGTTCTCAGCGAGCTCAATCCGCGCATGGTCATCGACCATCTCGACGATGAAGGGCAACCTCTTCACGTACTGACTTTCGGCAGTGTCCGAGAGATCTGTCCCAAATGCCAGAGCGGCCACCTGAAACTGGTCCTGCGCCAGTCCTCCGTACGCGTGGCCCACCTGTTCTGCGCCGACTGCGCCAGTTGCTTCGACGCCCACTACCCGAACGGCGCGCCGGCCCTCACGATCTGAGGCCCGGCCGTCCCGCGGCGGTACGTGGTACCGCACACGTGTCATGTGCACGTGCACAACGAGCATGGTAAGGTGAGCGCTTTTCGAAGCCGCCTTGCCATGACGACGCATTTATCCACGCTCCTGCAGAATCCGCGCATGCGCCTGCTGTGCCTCGCAGGCGCCGTCCTGATGTACCTGACGATCATTACGGTCGGCAATGTCCCGGGCGCCCGCGCCGACATCGGGGCCTATGCACCGGGCGCCGTCCTGCACGCGATCGCCTATGCCGTGCTGGCCGCGCTGTGGTTCAGCGGCAGCCGCGGCACGCCGCTGGCACGCGCCTGCAAGGCCGTGCTGGCGATCGCCGCAATGGGCGCGAGCGACGAGTACGTGCAGAGTTTCTTTCCCTATCGCGGCGCCAGCGCGCACGACTGGGCCGTCGACGTCAGCGCCGCCATCGTCGCGGGCAGCGTGATGGCCATGCTGGCAGCGCGCGCCCCCGCCGACGCCGGACACTGACCGCGCGCGCCACGACTTTGACGTGGCTCATGTTCAACGACAGGCAGCTCGAACGCCGATACCGAACACGCCTCTTACCAAAGTGGCACGCGGCATCGTCACTCATCTAACCTGACACTATCCCCTCAGAAGGAGTTGATCATGAAGCAAAAACACCAGAGCGTTTTCCTGGCGGGCTTGCTGGCGCTGGCAGTCGGGCTGTCCGCGTGCAGTTCCATGCGCGGCGGCGGCTCAGGCAGCAGCGGCAGCAGTGGCGCCGCCGGCGAGACCGGCAGCAGCGGCACGGCCACGGGCACGTCGAGCAGCGGCGGCATGTCGGGCACCGGCGGCGGCACCGGATCGCAGGGGTCGGGCAGCTGGGGTGGCGGCAGCGCTTCCTCAGGGTCGTCCGGCAGCGCCGGCGCTGCGGGAAGCTCGAGCGGGTACGACACGTCGGGCGCGCAAAGCGGCTCCGGCACATCCAGCATGATGCAGGACCAGGGCACCACGACCGGCAGCGGCATGACGAGCGGCAGCCAGAGCAGCTACGGCGCGTCGGCCGGCGGCACGTCCGCGTCCAGCACGAGCCCGAACGCCACCGTCGCCGCCATCGAAGTCATGCCCCGGTCGAGCAGCGCCGCCACCGAAGGCGATACCAGCGCCAGCGCCGCCATGGGCAGCAGCTCGGGCGGCACGACCGGTTCTTCTTCCGACCGCGTCTATCGCGTGACCCTGCGCATGGACGACGGCAGCACCCAGGTCGTCACGCAGCAGGCGACGCCGGATTTCCGCACCGGCGATCGGGTCAGCCTGACCGGCGGCGCCATCCAACACTGAACGACACCGGGCAGCCGGCGGGCGCGCCTACTCCGAACTCGCCTTCTGCGCCCGCGCGCGCTTGGCATGCACGATGTCGGCGCCGCGCTTGCCGGCCAGCAGGGCGTGGTCGGAATTGTAGTATTCCCACTCGCTGTAGCGGCCGACGAGGGTGATGTCGAACTGCTTCAGCCACGCCTTGCACGTCTCGACGTTGCGCGCGCGCGCGTGGTCGTACAGCACGTAGGCGTACGGCATGTCGACCTGGTTCGCGGCCAGGATCGTGTCGCCGTCCCGGATCATGCCGACCTTGCGGCAATCCTCGATGGCCCGCGCGATCAGCGCCTCGCCGTCGACCGGCAGCGGTTTATGGGGCGAGTACGAGATCTCGCAGGTGAAGCCGAAGCCGCCCGGCGGATTGCAGCCCGGACTCGCATTGCCTTGCACGAAGATGCGGTGGAAGATCGTGTCTTCCGGATAGTAGATCCAGTGCTTGTCGGTGGCGACGCGGTCGATGCCGATGTTCACGCAGCGGATCGATACGTGGCGCAGCCCCTTGGCCGCCGCCCTCACCTCTTCCGGCGCCTCGTCGCCGATCGCCTTGATCAGCTCCGGCAGCGGCATCGTGGACACCAGGTCGTCGTAGCGGAAGCGGCGCCCGTCGCGCAAGGCGACGATGTGTTCGCGCGGCAGCACCTGGACGACATCGGCGTTCAGCTCGATCTTGCCCTTGATGTGCGGCAGGAAGCCATTCATCAAGGCCTGGAAGCCGCCCTTCAGCGGATAGCCGAAGCGGGCGTTCGGGCCCAGCGGCTTCGGCGACGGTTCCAGCGCGCCCTGGATGATCTCTTCCAGGTTCGGCAGGGGCACGCGGCCGCCCAGCCACGACGTTTCCATCTCGGACAGCGGCACCGTCCAGATCTTGCGGTTGTACGGGATGGCGAAGTGTTTCGCGATGCCCTTGCCCCAGACTTTATAGATGAACTGCTCGAAGTTCCTGACCTCGCCTTTGACGGACCGATCCGTGTTGCACACGTCCGTCGTGCCGTCGGCGCAGCAGTCGTCGACGGCTTGCGCGGCCGTCGTCCTGCCCTCGGCGCTTTCGTAGCGGGCTTCGATGGCGCCCATGATGCACTCCGTGACGACCTTCGGCGGCAAGCCGTACAACGCGCCCTGGAATGGATAGCGGGTGTACACGCCCTTGCTGTAGACCCACGCTTCGCGGTTCTGCCAGTGCACGTTATCGCCCAGCAGCACCTCGTACATCTTGAGGACGTAGGGGTCGTTCGAGAACATGATGTGGCCCGCGTGATCGAACGTGAAGCCGTTGTCCTCGATGGAGCGGCACCAGCCGCCGACGGTCTCGTTGCGGTCCAGCAGCAGCGTATCGGCGCCGAGGTGGTACGCGGCCGACAGGCCCGTCGGGCCGCCGCCGATGACGATCGTGCCCACGTGCGGCTCGTGCGCGCGCAGCGGATTCACCTTCGTGCCGCCGTCGCCGGCAGCGTCCAGGCCGCGCGGCGTGGCGCGCCGGTCCGTGTGCGGCGGCGCCGTGTCGATCAGCTCGCGCATGCGCGCGGCCGTGTTGTCCCACGACGTGGCGGCGACGACGGCCTGCATCGCGTCGACCATGTGGCGGCGCTGCTCCGGCATCTGCGCGAGTGCCGCTTCGCACGCCGCGACGAATTCGTCGGGCGTCTCCGCGATGGCGACCACGTGGCCGTAGGGATTGGCGACGTCGGCGATCGGCGTGCTGACGATCGGCAGCTGCGCCGCCATGTATTCGAGCACCTTGGTGGGGCTGATGAACTTCGTCGCCTCGTTGATGGCGAACGGCATCAGGCACACGTCCCAGCCGGCCAGCAGGTCGGGCAAGGCGGCGTACGGCTGCTGGCCCAGGTAGTGGATGTTCGGGCGGCGTGGAAGACGTTCCGGATCGATCTTGACGACCGGTCCGGCCAGCACGATCTGCCACTCGGGATGGGCTTCGGCCACCGCACCGACGAGGTCCGGATCGAAGCGCTCGTCCAGCACGCCGTAGAAGCCAAGACGCGGGTGAGCAATGGCATCCTGCTGCGGATGCGTGCGCGTGCGGTCCAGCGCCTGCTGGAAGTGCACGACGTCGACGCTGCTGGAAAAGCAGTGCACGTTCGGGTGGCGGTTGCGCTTCGCCTCGTACAGGCTGGGGCCGCCGGCGAACACGAGGTCGGCGATGGAGAGCAGCGCGCTTTCACGCTGCAGCAATTGTTTGGGGGGATTGCGGAACGAGGCCAGCTCGTCCATGCAATCGTACACGACCAGCGCGGGCCGCAGCGATTGCAGCAGCGGCAGGGCCATCGGCGTGTAGAACCACGCGACCACCTCCTCTCCTGGCGGTGCCAGCTGCGCCACCATGGGCTGGAGCAGCCGCAACTGCTCGTCGTGGAAGCCGTTGGCCTGGATGGGCGTGTGCGCACGGCACACGGTCACGTTCGGCGCGGGACTGGAGCGTTCCATGAACGGGGTGCCGTCATCGTGGACCGGTTCCTCGACGAACAGGACCGGATAATGCTGCGCCAGGCGCGACAGCAGGTGCTGCGGCCGCTGGAACACGAAATCCCAGCGCAGGTGACTGAAAACGACGATCGTGGGCATGATGGCTCCTTGTCGCCCTTCCGGGCGTTCGGTTGATCGGTGGCGTGGGCCGACCGACCGCCGCTCTGCGCGCGGTACGGACGAACCCGTCCACAGCGCGGCCAAGGGTGGTCAGACCAAGCTTGGCCGCGCTGCGATGGGGCGGGCGCCCTGAGGGTGCCGTGCTCGCGTCGGGGTTCGGAGCGCGCCGGACGTCAGCCCGGCTGGTCTCCCTCCTCTTCCACGTCCTTGGGTTCGAGGGTGACGTTGCGCGTGGCCGCGCTGATCACCTCGAACGGCAGCTTGGGTGTACGGTCCGCGTTGAGCAGGCCGTTCGCTTCCTGGAACGTGTCGGCGAACTGGGTATAGCAGAAGCCGCTGAACATGAAGGTCTCGTTGACCACCTTCAGCAGGTCTCGGTACAGCACGTGATAACTCTCGGCCGTATGGGCACGGGTATAGCCCCACGTGCCGTCCTCCGGCGTCGCGTTCGGATCGAATGCGATGCCGCCGAATTCGGTGAGCACGATGGGCTGGCCGCGGTGCGGGAAGCCGTCCAAGGTGAGGATGCGTCCGCCAGGGCGGCGCTGGTCGAACAGCGTGCGCACGGGGTCGGAGACCTCGTAGCGCGCCTTCAGCTTGTCGGGGTTGCAGTCGTAGTCATGGATGCCCAGGATGTCGGTGGCCGACGCTTCCCAGCCGTCGTTGCCGATCACCGGGCGGGTCGAATCGAGGGTGCGCGTCAGGTGGTACAGCGCCTCGACCGCGTTGCGATGCGCCTGGGTCAGCGTCAGGTTCGGCACGCCCCAGGATTCGTTGAACGGCACCCACACGATGATGCATGGGTGGCTGTAGTCGCGCTCGATGGCTTCCGTCCATTCCTTGACCATGCGCGTGATCGCACGCGGGGCGAAGCGGTAGGCCGACGGCATCTCTTCCCACACGAGCAGGCCCAGCTTGTCCGCCCAGTATAAATAACGCGGGTCCTCGATCTTCTGATGCTTGCGCACGCCGTTGAAGCCCATCAGCTTGGCCAGTTCGACGTCGCGCTTCAGGTGTTCGTCGGACGGCGCCGTCATGAACGATTCGGTCCAGTAGCCCTGGTCCAGCACGAGGCGCAGCGGATACGGGCGGCCGTTCAGCAGCAGGCGGTCGCGGTTGATGTGGAACGAGCGCAGCGCCGTGTACGACTTCACGTGGTCGACGATCTTGTCGCCGCAGCGCAGGATCACCTCCGCGTCCAGCAAGGTGGGCCGCTCCGGGCTCCACAGCAGCTCGTTGCGCGAGTCGTCGATGCCGGGGTCGGACAGCGCGATCTTGCGATTGGCCTCGCCCGCCAGCAGCTTGTAGTTGTCGTCCGCCAGCAATTGCTTGCCGTGCCAGATCTTGACCTCGACGAACATGTCTTCCTGGATGTCGCCGCCGGCAAACACTTCGCAGCCGATCTCGAACGTCTCGAAGATCGGCGTCCAGCGCAGCGAACGGATGAAGGTGCGCGCCACCTTCTCGATCCACACGGTCTG
>CBIHRX010000216.1:0-11458 GCA_966212555.1 uncultured Massilia sp. | reverse complement strand
CGGCATCGTCGCGGACGGCATGCCGCAGCAGGTGCTGATCGCGCACGGCTCGCTACCGGACCAGCAGCAATGCCAGCGCGACCTGGCCGCCGCGTACGAGGCGCTGGACGTGAACGGCGTGTCGCCCGTCCTGTTCGCGGAAGCCTTTGCCGGTCACATGGAACCCGTGGGCGGCGTCATCACGATCATCGGTTCCGTCGCGGGCGACCGCGGGCGCCGCTCGAATTATGTGTACGGCGCGGCCAAGGGCCTCGTCACGCGCTACGCGCAGGGCCTGCAGCACCGCCTGGCCGGCAGCGGGAGCAATCTGAAGGTCGTGCTGGCCAAACCAGGGCCGACGGCCACGCCGATGACGGCGCACTTGCCGCAGAAGGGCCTCGCGCCCGTCGAACAGGTCGCGCGCCAGATCGTGGATGGCTCCGCCGCCGGCAAGCCGGTCGTGTACGCGCCGGGCAAGTGGTTCGTGATCATGATGATCATCCGCCACCTGCCGGCGTTCGTCTTCAACAAAATGAACATCTGAGGAGGCGCACATGATGGATACCCGAGAACTGCCGCGCCACGGCACCTTGTCCGCAGCCGCCACGCGTCAGGCGCCGTCCTTCCTGACGTGGATCGCGCTGTTCCTGCTGATCGCCGCCGCGCTGGCCGGCCTTGAATGGAACATGCTGCGCCACGTGAACCGCGAAGTGGGCGACTTCGCCGCCAACAGCCTGCTGATCCAGGACGCCAAGCGCCTGCACCTCATCTACGGCAACTACTCGCGCGTCGGCTTCAACCACCCCGGCCCCGCGATCCTGTACGTGCTGGCGTTCGGCGAACTGGTATTCCACGACTGGCTGCACCTCGTGCCGTCGCCGCTGTCCGGCCAGCTGCTGGGCGGGATCCTGTACAACGCGGGCTGGATGGTGCTCATCTGCGCGCTCGTGCGCCGCATCACGGGTTCGCTCGCACCGGCGCTGCTGTTCACGGCGCTGCTCGTGCTGGGGGCGGCCATCAGCGACTACGCGATCGTCAACGGCATCTGGTTCCCGCACCTGTACTTCTTCCCGTACGCGGCGATGATCGTCGCGATCGCGCCGCTCGTGTACGGCCGCACCGACACCCTGAAGGCGCTCGCCGTGTCGAGCGGCTTCCTGGTCAACGGACACGCGTCGTTCATGCCGATGCTGGGCCTGACCCTCATCGTCGTGCTGGTCGCGAACACGCTCGTGACGCGCCGCGACCGCACGGGCCGCATCCTGTCGCGCGCCTGGTTCGCGCGCAACGGCGCCGCCATCCGCACCGCCTGCGCCATCCTGTTCCTGTTCTTCGTGCCGCTGTTGATCGCCACCGCCAGGGAATGGCCGGGTCCCCTGGCGGAATACGTCAGGTTCGGCCGCCTGAACAAGGGTAATCCCGTTGCGGCGGCGCTGAAGTTCGTCGCCGTGTACTGGCGCCTCGGTTTCGCGTCCAAGTGGGGCCTGCTGGCCATCCCGCTGCTCGCCGCGTTCCTGTTCAAGGACAGGCATGTCGAGCCGGCCCGCTCGGACTTCGTGCGCGGCGTGCGCGCGCTCGCCGTGACCTTCGGCGCCGCGACGCTCGCCGTGCTGTACTACGCCAAGGCCGGCGTCGACGACCTGAGCCAGACGTATATCGCGATCTTCTATTACGCGGTGCCCGCGATGTGCGCGGCCCTCGTCGTGCTGTACGCGTGCCGCGCGCTGGGCAGCCGCGCCGGCGACGTGGCCGCCGGCGTGCTCGCGGTCGCGGCGCTGGCGGGTTCCTGGCACTGGGTGCGCCAGGCGCCGATGTACGAAGTGTTCTACAACCAGCCCGGCGTCGTGAACCTGTACGACAAGCTGCGCGCGCTGCCCGGCGACGGCCGCATCGTGCTGGACCTCGAGCAGGACCCGCGCACGTGGGGCGTCATCTGGGGCAATACGCTGGGCCTGCAGGCGTACGCGAAGCGCCAGCACGTGGACCTCGTGTGCGTGAACGACAACTGGCATATCTCGAACACGAAACCCGGCAAGTGCACGCCGGACGAAGTGGCGCACAACCGCCGCTTCGACGTGCACCAGGTCGAGGCGCCGAACGCGGAACGGGGCGAGGGCGACGTCGAGGCGTTCGGCCTCGCGCTGTACCGCAAGGGCGCGCCGGCGCGCCATGCGGCCTACCTGACCGTGAAGGATGCGCCGGATTATTTCCGCCAGATCCTCGGCAAGGGCTGGTCCAAGTTCGAAGGCGACTTCGTGTGGTCGGACGGCGCCGTGGCCGAGCTCAACCTGCCCGCCGACCCGGCGCGCGGCCGCCTGCTGACGCTGGACTTCGGCAGCTTCGTGCCGAACGGCGAAGTGCGCCTGGACGTCCGGGCCTTCGCGAACGGCAAGCCGGCCGGCACGACGACGTACAACTTCATCGAGGTGCGCCACCGCTTCACGCTGGACCTCGGCCCCGAGCCGACGGCACCGCAGCACATCGAACTCAGGATCGACAAACCGACGTCGCCGCAGCAGTTCGGCATGTCGCCCGACACGCGCCTGCTCGGCCTGTCGCTGTACGGAATCAGGAAGGACAATCCATGACCGATTTGGACCGCAAGATCATCCTGCCCGGCGGTGCCGGGCTGGTCGGACAGAACCTCATCGCGCGGCTGAAGGCGCGCGGCTACCGCAACATCGTCGTGCTGGACAAGCACCGCGCCAACCTCGACGTGCTGCGCGAAGTCCAGCCCGACATCACCGTCGACTACGCGGACCTCGCCGAACCGGGCGACTGGGCGCGCCACTTCACGGACGGTGCCACCGTCGTCATGCTGCAGGCGCAGATCGGCGGCAACGACTGGAACGACTTCGTGCGCAACAACGTCGACGCCACGCGCCACCAGCTCGACATCATCAAGGGCCAGCCGAACACGCGCCTCGTCGCGATCAGCTCCTCGGTCGTCGTGTCCGTCGCCGACGATTTCTATACGCGTTCGAAGCGCGAGCAGGAAGCGATGGTGCTGGCGAGCGGCATCCCGTGCCCCGTGCTGCGGCCCACGCTGATGTTCGGCTGGTTCGACCGCAAGCACCTGGGCTGGCTGTCGCGCTTCATGAGCAAGGTGCCCGTGTTCCCGATCCCGGGCCATGGCCGCTACATGCGCCAGCCCTTGTACGTGGGCGACTTCTGCAACGTCATCATCGGCTGCATCGAAGACCCGTCCATCACGGGCGTCTACAACATCTCGGGCCACGAGGAAGTCGACTACATCGACATCATCCGCGAGATCAAGCGCGTGACGCGCGCGAAGACGCCCATCGTGAAAATCCCGTACAGCCTGTTCTACGCGCTGCTCTGGGTGTGGGGCAAGTTCGACAGCAACCCGCCGTTCACGACGCAGCAGCTGGCGGCGCTCGTCGCGCGCGACAGCTTCGAGGTGATCGACTGGCCCGGCATGTTCAAGGTGCAGAGCACCCCGTTCGCGAAGGCCATCGACGAAACCTTCAACGATCCCAAATACAGCAACGTCGTCCTGGAGTTCTGAATGAAGCAGCGTATTGCCGTCCTCGGGGCGGGGCCGATGGGCCTGGCCGTGGCTTACCAACTGGCGCGCGACGGCCATGAACCCGTCGTCTACGAAGCGGACGACCGCGTGGGCGGCATGGCCGCGCACTTCGATTTTTCCGGCACCTCGATCGAGCGCTACTACCACTTCCACGCGATCTCGGATCACGCGTTCCTGAAGGTGCTGGACGAACTGGGACTGTCGTCGAAGATGCACTGGGTCGCGACGAAGATGGGCTACTGGTTCCGCAACGAGGTGCAGGAGTGGGGCAACCCGGTCGCGCTGCTGAAGTTCCGCGGCTTGAGCTTCGCGGCGAAGTTCCGCTACGGCCTGCACGCGTTCCTGTCGACCAAGCGCGACGACTGGAAGCCGCTCGACAACGTCGAGGCGAGCGGCTGGATCAAGGGTGCCGTCGGCGCGGAAGCGTGGGAAGTGCTGTGGCGCCGTCTGTTCGATTATAAATTCTACGACTACAGCAACAACCTGTCCGCCGCGTGGATCTGGAGCCGCATCCGTCGCATCGGCCGCTCGCGCTACAACCTGTTCAAGGAAAAGCTGGGCTACATGGATGGCGGTTCGGCGACGCTGCTGGAAGCCATGCGCGCCGACATCGAGAAGCACGGCGGCATCATGCGCCTGAAGACGCCCGCGACGAAGGTCGTCATCGAAGACGGTAGAGTGAAAGGCGTGGAAGCGAACGGCCAGTTCGAGGCGTTCGACAAGGTGATCAGCACGATCCCGCTGCCGTACGTGCCGCGTGTGATGCCCGACCTGCCGCCCGCCACGCTCGATGCGTTCCGTGCCAAGAAGAACATCGCCGTCGTGTGCGTCATCGCGAAGCTGAAGAAGCCCGTGACGGAAAACTTCTGGCTCAACACGAACGACGAGGAGATGGACATCCCCGGCCTCGTCGAATACACGAACCTGCGGCCGATGGGCGACCAGCACATCGTCTATGTGCCGTTCTACATGCCGGGCGAGCACCCGAAGTTCGCGGAACCCGACCAGGCGTTCCTGGACAAGGTCAAGCGCTACCTCATGAAGATCAATCCGTCGCTGAAGGACGCGGACTTCGTCGACATGCGCGCGAGCCGCTACCGCTATGCGCAGCCGATCTGCGAGCCGGGCTATCTCGACCGCCTGCCGCCAGCGAAGCTGCCGGTGGGTGGGCTGTGGGTCGCGGACACGTCGTACTATTATCCGGAAGACCGCGGCATCTCGGAGAGCATCGACTTCGGCCGCAAGATGGCGCGCGAGGCGGGGGCGTGAGCGGCGTCGCGTCCACCTTCGCATCGCGCCAGTTCCTGGTGTTCCTGCTGACGGGCGGCTTCGCGGCCGCCGTAAACTTCGGCTCGCGCATCCTGTACAACCGCGCGATGCCGTTCTCCCCGGCCGTCATCTGCGCCTACATCACGGGCATGATCACCGCGTTCGTGCTGGCGAAGCTGTTCGTGTTCCGCGAGAGCCGGCAAGCGACGCACCATGCGGCCGGCTGGTTCATTCTCGTGAACGTCGTCGCCGTCGCGCAGACGTGGGCGATCAGCATGCTGCTCGTGAAATGGGTGCTGCCGGCGCTGGGCGTCACGATGTTCGCGCGCGAGATCGCGCACGGGGTCGGCGTCGTCGTGCCCGTGTTCACCAGCTACCTGGGGCACAAGCATTTCAGCTTCCGCTGAACGGGACCCGCAGCGGATACCAAGGCGCTTCGGCGCCTTTTTTCATGCGTATGGCATTATAGATTGCTATGTGCTGGTAATTTTCATTGCGCTTAATGTGTAATATAGTTTCCAAACATAGAATCAGCTGTGCTACATTCGTGCATGATCCGTTGTTTCCAATGAAAGGAAGACGATGCTCCGATTGCCGCGCCTCGGCCTGCTTGGCCTGCTCCTCCCCGCGTTCCCGGCCAGCGCGCAGGGCCTGAACATCGCTTCCGAACTGCTGCACGGCGGCATGGGTATCGTCGCGATCGGCGCGCTGTCCGTGCTGGCGCTGGCCGTGACGTTCGAGCGGCTCGTCAACTTCCGCCTTGTGAAGGTGGCGCCGCCTGAGCTGGCCGCCGAAGCAGAGACGCTGTGGCGCGCGGGACGCTTCGACCAGTTGCGCGAGCGCGTGGCCGACGGCGACAGCAGCCTTGCGCGCATCCTCGGCTGGATGGTCGAACAGCGCCATCTGCCCGCCGAAAAACTGGCGGCGCGCGTGGCGGAGATGGCGGGCGTCGAACTGCGGCTGCAGCAGCAAAAAGCGTATGCGCTGAACGTCGTCGCAACCGTCGCGCCGATCGTCGGCCTGCTGGGCACCGTCATCGGCATGATCGAATCCTTCCACGTCATCGCGTTCAACGGCATGGGCGATCCGACCCTGCTGGCGGGCGGCATCTCCAAGGCCCTCGTCAACACGGCGGCCGGCCTGTCGGTGGCGCTGCCGGCGCTGGCCATGCACCACGTCTTCCGCAACCGCATGGTCGGCATCGGCATCGCGCTGGAACGCCAGTTGAACCGCGTGCTGGACGGCATGCCGGCGCGCACGCTGGAGGTCGTCCATGCGCATTGACCTCGGCGACGACGAGCAGCCCGAGATCGGCCTGATCGCGCTGATCGACTGCATCTTCTTCCTGCTGATGTACTTCATGGTGGCGACGTCGTTCCGGCACCCCGACGGCGAAAAGCCGGAGAAGGACATGAAGATCGTGCTGCCGACGTCGCAGGTCAGCCTCGATCGCGCCACGGCGGCGCCGACACCGCTGGTCATCGGCGTCGATGCCGATGGCGGCCTGTATGTCGACCGCAAGGAGGTGTCGACGCAAGCCCTGCACGACCTGCTCAAGCGCGAGGCGGCGCGCGATCCGGCGCGGCCGGTGCGTATCGACGGCGACCAGTCCACGCGCTACCAGGACATCGTGCACGTGCTCGAACTGTGCCAGTTCGAGGGGCTGACCCACGTGTCGATGCACACGCGCTGACGATGTTCATCGACGATCGCCCGGTATTCGGCCCGAAGGTCGGCCTGATTCGGCGGCATCCGTTCGTCTTGCTGTCCCTCGTGCTGCATGCGGTGCCGCTCGTCGCGCTGTATCACCTGGGCAGCCAGCGTATCGAGCTCGCCCAGCGCGAGCGGCAGCAGCGCCAGGTCGAATCGGGTGCACGGCTGACGGCGCAGGCCCGCCTCGAAAAGCGCGTGCACGACATGGAGCGGATCAAGTCCCTGCTCGAACAAAGCGCGGCAGCGCATCCGGCCGAGAACAAGGAAGACGAGGTGCAGTTCAGCGCGCAGCCGAAGGCGCCGGAAGAATTGCTGAAGCAGGCGAAGGAATTGTCGCGCAAGATCGACGAGATCGAGCGCGACACCAAGGCGGAGCAACTCGCGAAGCTGCTCGACATCCCGAAGGAAAAAGCGTTGGAACAGGTGGCAGAGAAGGCGAAGGCGGAGGAACCGCCTGCCGCCGAGCCGCAGACGCCCGCCGAAGCAGCGGCGCAGATCGAACAGCTCGAAGCGAAGGCGCGCGTCGCGCTGGAAGAGCGCCGCCACCAGCTGGAGCAGCAGCAGAACGGCGTGCAGGTCGCGGCCGACGCGGCAGGTGCGGCGCAGCCTGGCACCGGCCAAGGCAAAGGCAAAGGCAATGGCACGGGCGACGGCAACGGCAACGGCAACGGCGACGGCCGCTCGAACGGAAACGGCCGGAGCGGACAAGGCCTCGGGACCGGAACAGCCGGCGGCGTGGGCCGCACGACGCTGGACCGGATCGCCGCGTTCACGAATCCCGACATGCCGGATCGCGCGACGCAGGCCTACATCGGGGGCGCGGGCACCATGTTCGGCGGCGGCGTCGCGCACATTCCCACCGTCGACGCGGCCAGCATGGTCAAGGGGACGGGCAGGATGATCGGCCCGGGCGGCACATATGCGAACCGCGTCTGGGTCAACCGCTGGTACCTGATCGGCCCGTTCGACGGGAGGCACGGCGAGGGGCTGTTTGCCAATTACCGCCATCCGCCCGAGCAGGGCGTGGTGCTGGACGCCGCGTATCGGGGCAAGGGCGGGCGCCTCGTCAAATGGAACTACGTCGACATGGCGCGCTATCCCCTGGAGCCGCCCGTGCACGCGGAAGACGCCGTGTACTACGGCTATACGGAGCTGATGCTCGACGCGGAGCAGGACCTGACGATCTGGGTCGGCGCGGACGACGATGCGCGGTTGTGGCTCAACGACCGGCTGGTCTGGGAAGGCGGGAACGTCAACAAGGACTCGTTCTTCGGCCAGGTCTACGAGACGAGGAACACGTATGTGCGCGACTACAACCTGAACGAAGGCAAGCGCGTGGTCCATTTCAGGAAGGGCCGCAACAAGCTGTTCTTCAAGCTGTCGAACGGGCCGACGCGGATATTCTTTTCGCTGGTCCTCACGAAGTGAATGATGGGACTCGCTGCATCTTGTGCCACGCCGACGGCGTCACGCCCACGCTGCCCTTGAACCGCCGCGTCAAATGGCTCTGGTCCGCGAAACCGCATTCCAGCGCGACGGCGGCGAGCGGCGTGCCGCGGCGGACCAGGACCTGCGCCTGCGCGATCCGGACGGCGTTGAGATACACGTGGGGCGGCATGTGGTACGCCGCGGCGAACGCGCGGGTCAGGTGCGCGCGCGACAGGCCGGCAACAAAGGCCAGGTCCGCGACGGTGATGTCGTGCGCGTAGTACGTGCGGATGTAGTCCTTGACCCGGGCGAGCGTGGCGGCGCGGAACGGCGCCGCGCCGGACTGCGCCCGCTCGCCGTGCCGTGCCAGCATCGTGCCCAGGAAGGCGCGCATCAGGGTTTCCGCGCGCAGCGATTCGGCCCGTGTCTGCGCCAGGCTGGCGGACAATGCCCCGAACGCCTCGGCCAACCGGCGGTCGGTTACATGGGGGCGGGCAAAATACCGGTTGCCGTCCACGCAACTGGCGACGAATTCAGCGGGGACGTACCACATCGTGTAGCGGAATCCATCCGCCGTCCCGCGGCAGCCGTCATGGTCGTCGTCGGGGTTGAACAGCACCAGGTCGCCGGGCCGGCTGTCGTACTGCCGGCCCTTGCAGCGGAACCGCTGGATGCCGTACGTCGTGGCGCCGAGTGCGAAGCAATCGTGGCTGTGACGCTCGAACGCGTGGTCGGAGAAGTCCGCCCGCATCAGCGTCACGCCGTTGGTCAGCTGCCCGAAAGTGGCCTGGTTCATGCAACGATTGTACAAGACCGGACGTCCGGCGGCGCCCCACAATGGGCTTTTCATCGGGAGGCAGCATGCACACTGCAATCGACCTGGCCGCCAGGCTGGCGACTTTCACGGAAGCATTTCAACCCCGCACGGTGGCCTTGTTCAACGGCCACGACGTGATGGTCGCGAAGCTGCGCGGCGACTATCACTGGCATGTGCACGACGAGACCGACGACTTTTTCCTGGTGCTCGACGGGCGCGTGGACATCGACCTGGAGGACGGTTCGACGGTGACGCTCGATCCCGGCCAGATGTTCGTCGTCCCCAAAGGCATGCGCCACCGGCCCCGCGCGCAGGGAGAGGCCCACATCCTGCTGATCGAGCCGACGGGCACGCCGAACAGCGGCGATCCGCTGACGGCCGCGCCGCGCCGCGTCATCTGATCACGCGTCCTCCGGCGCCGGCGTCTTGTCCTTGTACTCGCACAGGTCGTTGATGATGCAGTTCCAGCACTTGGGCGTGCGCGCCACGCACGTGTAGCGGCCGTGCAGGATCAGCCAGTGGTGCGCGTCGTGCAGGAATTCCTTCGGCACGAATTTCAAGAGCTTCATCTCGACTTCGTCGACGTTCTTTCCCGGCGCGATCTTCGTGCGGTTCGACACGCGGAAGATGTGCGTGTCGACGGCCATCGTCGGTTCGCCGAACGCCGTGTTCAGCACGACGTTCGCCGTCTTGCGGCCGACGCCGGGCAGGGCTTCCAGCGCCTCGCGCGAGCGCGGCACTTCGCCGCCGTACTGGTTCACGAGGATCTCGCACGTGGCGATGACGTTCTTCGCCTTGTTGTTGTACAGGCCGATCGTCGAGATATAGGTCTTGAGTTCGTCCAGGCCCAGGTCGAGGATCGCCTGCGGCGTGTTCGCCACCGGGTACAGCCTGCGGGTGGCCTTGTTGACGCCGACGTCCGTCGACTGCGCGGACAGCAGCACGGCAATCAGCAGTTCGAACGGCGTCGTGTATTCGAGTTCGGTGGTGGGATGCGGATTGGCGTTGCGAAAGCGCGTGAAGATCTCGAGGCGTTTGGCGGGATTCATCGATGTTTCAGTCTTTCTTGTCCGAAGCGGCCTTTTGTTTCGCGCGCTCGATGGCGGCAGCGATGATAGCGCGCTTGCGTTCCTTTTCCGCCAGCTCTTCCGCCGTGTTCGTGGTTTCCGCCGTCACGGCGCGCATCTTTTCCAGGGCCTTGGCGGCCAGGCGCGCGTCGTTTTCTTCCTTCTCGCGGCGCAGGCGCTCCGTACGGAAGTCGTGGCGGGCGCGCGCGGCGTCGGCCTGGTCCTGCGACCACGCGGCCCAGCCGGTGGGTTCCGACGCCGGGTCGTCCGTGCGCGGGATCATCGCGATGCAATCGACGGGGCAGGGCGCCACGCACAGGTCGCAGCCGGTGCACAGGCTCGGGATGATCGTGTGCATCTGCTTGGCGGCGCCGAGGATCGCGTCGACGGGGCACGCCTGGATGCACAAGGTGCAGCCGATGCACAGGCTTTCGTCGATGAACGCGACGGGGCGCGGCCGCTCGACGCCGTTGGCCGGATTGATTGGGATGACGGGCCGGCCGGTGACGCTTGCCAGCCGCGCGACGCCTTCCATGCCGCCGGGCGGGCACTGGTTGATCTCGGCTTCGCCGCGCGCGATCGCTTCCGCGTACGGGCGGCAGGCGGGATAGCCGCACTTGGTGCACTGGGTCTGCGGCAGCAGGTCTTCGATCTGGTCGGCGAGCGTCTTGGTCACGGCGGTGCTACTTCGAAACTGGATAGACCGTCATTATCCGCGAAAAGTCCCATCGCGTCGAAATGCCCCTGGTTAATGCCATCTGCATGCTTTCGTGATGCAACGTACGGAGTGACGGCCTGGTCCGGTGGTCTACTGGAGTCCAGGCAATGACAACCAGGAGGGTCTTATGAACAAGAAGCACCTCGCCATGTCCACGTTACTGGCCGCGCTGTTGAGCGCCGCCTGCGCATCGAGCTTTGCCCAGGACCGTTACCACCGCGATCGCGATGACAGCCGGTACAGCCAGCGCGACCACGACCGCGGCGACCGCCGTGTCGACGACCGCCGTGGCGACGGCTACAACGCCCGCGGCGGCGGCCGCTACGGCGACGAGGGCCATGGCGGCAATCGCCGCTGGGACGGTGCCGGACCCAATCACGACATCCGCCGCGGCGGCCGCCTGCCGTCCCGCTACCGGAACCACCAATATGTCGTGGACAACTGGCGCGACCACCATTTGCGGCCCCCGCCCCGGGGCTACCACTGGGTGCAGACAGGCGGCGATTATGTGCTGGCGGCTATTGCCACCGGCGTCATCGCGGACCTGATCATCAATCACTGATCCGTGGGCTGCCTTCAAGGCGGCCCCGGCAGGTGAAATACCGGGTCGTTCCCGTTCGCGCGGGAACGGCCTTCTGCTATTCTTGACGCGCCAACAATAAAAGAAAGGAGGACATCGTGTACCACGCATCCCTGGACCATTCACTTCATCGAACCAGCGACTCTTATGCAAGCGATTCCAACGATCTATTTTCCCGGCCTGTGCGCCGAAGCCATTTCCTTCTACCGTGACGTCCTGCACGCCGACGTGCTGTTCCAGCTGACGGCGATTCCCGATTCACAACCGCAGTTCCTTGAGCCCGGCAGTCCCGGCAAGATCATCCGTGCCGGCCTGCGCATCGGCGAGTCGACAATCT
>CBIHRX010000215.1:0-11565 GCA_966212555.1 uncultured Massilia sp. | reverse complement strand
TGATCGCCCACTTCCACAACGTCATCATCGGCGGCGTGCTGTTCGGCCTGTTCGCGGGCGTGAACTACTGGTGGCCGAAGATGTTCGGCTTCCGTCTCGACCGTAAATGGGGCGTGTACTCGTTCTGGCTGTGGTCGATCGGCTTCTGGGTCGCGTTCACCCCGCCGTACATCCTGGGCTTCATGGGCGTGACCCGCCGCATGAGCCACTTCGACGATCCGTCGATCCACTACCTGTTCCAGATCTCGCTGGCCGGTACCCTGATGATCGCCGCCGGCATCGGCTGCATGCTGATGCAGATCTTCGTGTCGATCCTGAACCGCAAGGCGCTGGCCGACGTGACGGGCGACCCGTGGAACGGCCGTACGCTGGAATGGTCGACGTCGTCGCCGCCGCCGGACTACAACTTCGCGTTCACCCCGGTCGTGCACGACAACGATTCGTGGGCCGACATGAAGAAGCACGGCTACCTGCGTCCGCTGAAGGACTTCGTCGCGATCCACATGCCGAAGAACACGTGGGCCGGTCCGGTCATCCCGGGCATCACGTTCGTGATGGCGTTCGGCATCATCTGGCACATGTGGCTGCTGGTCGGCCTGACGTTCGTCGCGATGCTCGCCGTCGCCATCTACCACACGTTCGATTACAAACGCGACTTCTACATCCCGGCGGACGAAGTGACCCGTACGGAAGAAGAACGCACCCGTTTGCTGGAAGCCCATGTCTGAGATTAACGTAACCCACGCCGGCGCCGCGAGCGCCGACCCGAGCTCGCGCTACTACGTGCGCGAGCACCATCCGGAGAACGGCACGCTGCTGGGCTTCTGGATCTACCTGATGAGCGACTGCCTCATCTTCGCCTGCCTGTTCGCGACCTACGCCGTTTTGGGCCGCAACTACGCGGGCGGCCCGTCCGGCGCCGAGATCTTCGAGCTGCCGACCGTGGCACTGAACACGGCGTTCCTGCTGTTCTCGTCGATCACGTACGGCTTCGCCATGCTGGCCGCGCAGAAGAAGAACGTCAAAGGTACGCTGGTCTGGCTCGCCATCACCGGCGTGCTGGGCGCCTGCTTCCTGTACCTGGAACTGGACGAGTTCGCGCACCTGATCCACGAAGGCTACGGCCCGTGGCGCTCGGGCTTCCTGACCGCGTTCTTCTCGCTGGTCGGCACGCACGGCCTGCACGTGACCTTCGGTATCGTGTGGCTCGTCACCTTGATGTTCCAGGTCGGCAAGCACGGCATCCACGCCGCCAACTACCGCCGCCTCGCCTGCCTGTCGATGTTCTGGCACTTCCTGGACGTCATCTGGATCGGCGTGTTCACCTATGTTTATCTGATGGGAGTCCTGCCATGAGCGATCACCACCACGCCCACGGCCATGACCATGGCCACGGCCACCACGACGACGAACTGCACGCCCACGGCAGCTTCAAGGATTACACGATCGGCTTCATCCTGTCCGTGATCCTGACGGCGATCCCGTTCTGGCTCGTGATGACCCACCAGCTGGCCCCGGGCACGACCAAGTTCGTGATCCTCGGCTTCGCGGCCGTCCAGGTCGTCGTGCACATGATCTACTTCCTGCACATGAACTCGAAGTCGGAAGGCGGCTGGAACATGATGGCGCTGATCCTCACGGCCATCCTGTTGTTCATCGTCCTGACCGGCTCCATCTGGGTCATGTACCACATGAACGCCAACATGATGCCCAACATGGGCAATGACGGCGGTTCGGTACACGGCATGCACGACATGCAGTAATGGCGAGGGACGATCATGCAGCGGCGCCGGCCGGCCGGCGCAAGGGAGCCTCTCCCGTCCTGGCAGCCGTCCTGGCAATCCTTGCGCTGCTGCTGATCGTCCTCTTCGCGGGTCTGGGCACCTGGCAGGTCTACCGCCTGCAGTGGAAACTGGACCTCATCGCACGCGTGGAAGCACGCGTGCACGCCGCCCCGGCGCCGCTGCCGCCGCGCACGAGCTGGGCCGGCATCACCTCCGAATACGACGAGTACCGCCGCGTCGCGCTGCACGGTACTTATCTCTACGACCTCACCACGCCCGTCCAGGCGCTGACCGAACAAGGCAGCGGTTACTGGCTGCTCACGCCGCTGTGCACGGAACAGGGCATCGTCCTCGTCAACCGCGGCTTCATCCCCGCCGAACCGGGCGCGCGCACGAGATACGTGCCGCAGCGGGCGCCGAGCGATCCTTGTCCGGGTGCCGGCGCCCCGGCCGACGTCACCGGCCTGCTGCGCACGAACGAGCGCAACGGCGCGTTTACACGCACGAACGACCCGGCTGCGAACCGCTGGTACACCCGCGACGTGGCCGCGATCGCCGCCGCGCGCGGCATCCAGGCGGCGCCGTTCTTCGTCGACGCCGCCGCGCAGCAGAACCCGCCGGACAGCCCCGACCGGCCCGTCGGCGGCCTCACCGTCGTTAAATTTCCGAACAGCCACCTCGTGTACGCGATCACTTGGTATGCTCTTGCCTTGATGGTGGCCGGCGCGTGGTGGTGGGTGCGCCACCGCGGCGAACGACACGAGCATGATGAACGACACGACTGACCTGCTGAAACGCATCTTCGAACGGGGCGCCGACAACGTCGCCGCCGTCGAGTACGTGGCCGGCCACAAGAACATGCTGCAGCTGATCGAGCTGCGCTGGATCGCCGTCATCGGCCAGATCACCACCATCGCCGGCGCGATCCTCGTGTTCGACGTGCGCCTGCCGCTCGTGCAGATGCTCGAAGTGCTCGCTTGCCTCATCGCCTTCAACATCGCCAGCCACCTGCGCTGGCACGAACACCGGCCCGTCACGAACAACGAGCTGTTCCTCGCACTGCTCGTCGACGTGGCCAGCCTCACGATGCAGCTGTACCTGTCGGGCGGGACGACGAATCCGTTCGCCTTCCTGTACCTGCTGCAGGTGATCCTGTCGGCCGTGCTGCTGGAAGCGTGGTCGACGTGGACCATCGTCGCCATCACGCTCGCGTGCCTGGCCGGCCTGTCCGTCTTCGCGAAACCGCTCGCGCTGCCGTTCGACCACGCGCGCGGCATCTCCAGCCTGTACGTGCAGGGCATGCTGATCTGCTTCATCCTGAACGCGGCGCTGCTCGTCGTGTTCATCTCGCGCATCACGAACACGCTGAAAGCGAAGGCGGCCCAGCTCGCGGACCTGCGCCAGCGCGCGGCCGAGGAAGAACACATCGTGCGCATGGGCCTCCTCGCTTCCGGCGCCGCGCACGAACTGGGCACGCCGCTCGCCACGCTGTCCGTGATCCTGGGCGACTGGAAGCGCATGCGCGAGTTCAAGGCGAACCCGGACCTGCTGGAAGAGATCACGGAGATGGAGACGCAGCTGAAACGCTGCAAATCCATCGTCAGCGGCATCCTGCTGTCGGCCGGCGAGACCCGCGGCGAATCGGCCGCGCGCACGACGATCCGCGGCTTCCTCGACAAGCTCGTCGCGGATTGGCAGCACAGCCGCCCCGTGCGCGAATTCGAATACCGCAACCGGATCGAACACGATTTACCCGTCGCCTTCGACTCCGCCCTGAAACAAACGATCGACAACGTGCTCGACAACGCGCTCGAAGCGTCGCCCGACTGGGTCGGCGTGGACGCTTGTGTCGCCGACGGCACGCTCGTACTGACCGTGCTCGATCGCGGCCCCGGCTTCGCGCCCGCGATGCTGGCGCAGTTCGGCAAGCCGTACCAGTCCAGCAAGGGCCGTCCCGGCGGCGGCCTGGGCCTGTTCCTCGTCGTGAACGTGGCGCGCACGCTGGGTGGCACCGTGCAGGCCGTCAACCGCCCGGAAGGCGGTGCCGCCGTCACGCTGACATTGCCGCTGTCCGCGATCGCGCTCGACAAGGAATTGGGACATGCCCATGGATGAAGACAACGACGACCGCCTGCTCCTGATCATCGAAGACGACGACGCCTTCGCGCGCACCCTCGGCCGTTCGTTCGAACGGCGCGGCTACCGCGTGCTGCAGGCGCCCGGCCTCGACGAGGCGCAGGAACTACTCAAGGAACATTCGCCGGACTATGCCGTCGTCGACCTCAAGCTGAAAGGCAACAGCTCCGGCCTCGCGTGCGTGCAGATGCTGCACGCGCACGACCCGGACATGCAGATCGTCGTGCTGACGGGCTTCGCCAGCATCGGCACGGCCGTCGAGGCCATCAAGCTGGGCGCACGCCAATACCTGGCGAAACCGTCGAACACGGACGACATCGAGGCGGCCTTCGGCCACGTCGCCGGCAACACGGAACTGGAACTGACGAACCGCGCCACGTCGATCAAGACGCTGGAATGGGAGCGGATCCACGCCGTGCTGGCCGAGACGGACTTCAATATCTCGGAAGCGGCGCGCCGGCTCGGCATGCACCGCCGCACGCTGGCGCGCAAGCTGGAAAAGCAGCGCGTCAAGTAGGGTGTGCACCCCGTGCACACCTGACGTTCGCGGGCCCGCGTGCACGGTGGGCACGGGGTGCCCACCCTACGGCTAGGTGAGGACTTTCAGAGCGAACGCGTAGGGCAGGGCCGGCGCCGCGGCGGGCAGCGTCACCTTCAGCCCGTCGGCCGCCTGGCGGAACGCGAGTGCCTGCCCGGTGCCGACGAACTCGACCCGCGCGACGGGCTTCTTCAGGTGACCCTGCGCGCTGCCCATCGCCGCAATCGCGATGTCGCGCCCGCCGGGCCAGCCCATTACGAACGCATACACGGCATCGCCCTTCGCCGTGAAGCGGACGTCGGCCGCAGTGAGCGGTGCATTCTTCCCCTCGTTCATGCCCTGGTCCTTGAGGGGCGCCGTCCGGTGCTGCGCGGGTCCTTCCCCGAACACCGTCCACGGCCGGGTGTCGTGGATCGCTTCGCCGTGGATGGCCATCCAGCGGCCGATTTCCTCGACGATCGCCTGCTCCTTCTCGTCGATCGTGCCATTGCCCCGCAGGGGCACGCTGAGCAGCAGGTTGCCGTTCTTGCTGACGATGTCGACCAGCATGTGCACGACCGTCTGCGCGCTCTTGTACGCGCCGCGCTCGTACTCCGGGCGCGAGTAGTGCCAGCCGCCGATGCACGTGCACGTCTGCCAGGGCAGCGGTTCGATCGCATTGCTCTGGCCGCGCTCGATGTCCCACACGAGGGAACGGCGCTGCCGCGCGTCCAGCATCTTGCCGTTGACGACGGCCTCCAGCCGGCCCCGCGTGGCGATGCTGCGGTTGTACAGGTGGGCGGCGATGCGCAGGCCAGCGTCGCTGAACGGCCAGAAGGGCAGGGCGGTGTCGTCGAAGTAGACGAGGTCCGGATCGTATTTGTCGATCAGGTCGATGGTGCGGTCGTGGAAGTTCTCGACGTAGCGCGGCGACGGCAGCGCGGCCCCGCCGCCCCAGTCCCACTGCGCGCCCCATTCGGCGGGCCTGGTGGTCTTGCGGCTCAGCGGATGCGCCTGTGCGTACAACGCCTGGGGATCCAGTCCTTCCCACCACTGGCCCTTGCCGTCGGCCGCCGTAAGCATACCGTCGTACGGGACGCCGGCGTACGGGCCCGCCTTGTCGGCCCCCTGGGCCACCTCGTACCACGTCCAGGCATGCGCCGCGTGGACGCTGACGCCGAACCGCAGGCCCTGCGCGCGCGCCGCCTTTGCCCAGCCGGCGATCAAGTCCTTCTTCGGCCCGATGCGGGTCGAATTCCAGCCGGGCTGGAAGCGGCTGTCCCACAGGTCGAAGTTGTCGTGGTGGTTCGCCAGTGCGACGAAGTAGCGCGCGCCCGCCTTGCGGTACAGGGCGAGAAGGGCGTCCGGGTCCCACTGCGCGGCCTGCCACCGCCGGATCACGTCCTTGAAGCCGAACTTCGACGGGTGGCCGTAGGTCTGCAGGTGATGGCGGTAGGCGTCGCTGCCTTCCTTGTACATATTGCGCGCGTACCAGTCGCCGAATTCCGGCTCGCACTGCGGGCCCCAGTGGGCCCATATGCCGAACTTCGCGTTCCGGAACCACTCCGGGGTGCGGTACGCCGCCAGCGAATCCCAGTCGGGCCTGAAGGGGCCGGAAGCAATGGCCGCATGCGCCGGGCGCGGCAGAAGGGCGGTTGCGGCAAAGCCCGGGATGGCGGCGGCCAGCCCGCCCAGGACCTGGCGTCGTTTCATGATGTCTCCCCATTGGTTTGGTTATCGATAACAGCGAGCTCCAGTGTACGTTATACATTCAAAACAATCAACAGGCCAGACGTTCAGGCTCACATCACCGCGCTTGTTTCTCGAGGAAATATATTGCCTACCGAAAAGCTGCATTTCCCCTCATGCATGGGGCCGTCGCGCTAGGGCGGGTGACTTCCCACATCGCCCTTGCGTCCGGGACCGACCTCGGGCGGCGAGCCGCGCGTCCTGTGCCGCATGACTCGCCAGCACACTTCCGGCTGGATCAACGTGCCGCGAAAGAAGCTCCACCCTTTGTCGTTGCCGAACACCCGCATGAACAGGAGGCCGATGTCGACGATGTCCGCCGTGGCGTGATCCTTCCTGCGGTTGATGCCGAAAAAATGCCGTAGCTCGTCATCGTCCTGGCTCATGCCGGAACGCTTTCCGGCTCGGGATCGCCGCCGCGCACCGTCTTGCGGAACCGGCCCGCGATGACCCTGCGGTAGACGGCCGGTCCGATGTCGGCGGCGCAAAAGAACGCTTCCGCATTGTCCCGCCCAAAGACTTCCATGAAGACGATCCCGACCTGGACGAGGTCCGCGGTCCTGGCATCGACCCGGCGCTCGCACCCGCCGCGCGGCGGTTCCCCGGTGGCACGAGGCGTCATGGCGCAGGTGCCGCGCACGCGGACCAGTGGCCTCGCCAGCATCGCACCGGCGGACAATACGAGGTTGCGCAGGCGTCCATGCCAGGGCCCGTTCATCGGCCGCTCCCCGCAGCGCGTGCCCGGGATGCATTGCGCCAATGGATTTTGCTTGTAACCATTGGTTATTTTCCGGGACCGGCATCGTCCGCAGTGCCTGGCGGCCGCGTCGATTTGGCAGTGATGATTCTCACCATTTCTTGCATCGCAGCATCAGCGAGCGTGAGAACGAGCGCCGAATAATGACGCCGCCGGCTCGGATCGAGCGTCACCTCCAGGCCGATCGCGAGGATCTCCGGGTGCACGCTCGCGGATTCGATAAGCTTTTTTCTTGACATGGCGCAAAAACTTGCGAGGAAGTTATTGAAAATGAACAAGCTGAAGCTTAAGGCTTGATGCGATGCAGCACTTGATTTTTCTCAAACCCGCCCCGGGCTATCGCATATGCATAAGAAATCTCGCGGCAGCGCAGCAATTCCGCGACAGTGAGAATTAGTTAGGATTGAATTTGAATTTGGAAATTGACCAAAAGTGACAATTGGTTAATTATGGATGTGTTTTCCTACACATTTCTATCCTTTAACTATTCGGAGGCAGCATGATCCATATGCTGGTGGCTGATCGAAGCGAGACGATGCGGCTCGGCGTCTGTACGCTGTTCAACAAGCAAGCGCAGGATACGGTGGTGCGCGAGGCGACGAGCCGTTCGGACCTCATCAGCAAATTGCAAAGCGAGCAATACCATGTCGTCCTGGTCGACCCGGTCCTGGCAGCCGGCAGCGAGGAGACGTTCCTGCGCCAGATCCGGGCCGTGGCGCCGCGCGCCCATGTGCTCGTCTACACCGAGCTCGACGAGCTTCATTTCGGGATGCGCGCCATCCGCTGCGGCGTGAAGGGATACGTGATGAAAAGCCGTCCCGCCGATGAACTTCTCAAGGCCGCAAGCCGGGTGAGCCTGGGAAAGATCCACATGAGCGAGCGGCTCGCTGAAGAAGTCGCATTGCACATGTGGGAAGGAAAAGAGGCATTGCCGCACGAGTTGCTCAGCGACCGCGAATTTCTCGTGTTCGCCATGCTCGTCGGCGGCCGCAGCGTCAGCCGCATCGCCGCGACCCTCAACCTCAGCATCAAGACGATCAGCACGCACAAGGCGCGCGCGATGGTCAAACTGCGCTGCAAGAGCCTGAGCGACATGATCCAGTACAGTATCGCGAACAATCTCACCGACGTCTGCCGGGAGCGCTGCACCGACCGGTAGCGCGGCTGTGGTAGATTGCCGACTTTACCCGGACCATTCATGCACCACTCGATCCTCCGGTCGCTCGCCGCGGCGACCGTCCTGGCAGGCTGCGCACACGTGCCATCCGCGCCGCCGGCCGCCGCCTTCGTCGTGCTGGGCGCGGACGGCGCACCGGTCGCCCGCGCCGTCACGACGGCTGCCGCCTGTCCCGCGATCACCATCGACGGCCGCACGGCGCCGATGGCCGTCCGTGCCCCGTTCGGCGCGATCCCGCTGCGCGGCAAGGACCACAGTGCCAGTTTTCATGCCGACGCGGTGTCGCGCCCGGTGCTGTCGTGCGAAACGGCGCTGCCGGCCGGCGCTGGACAGGCCAGCGTGGCGGGCCAGGCGCTGCCGTTGCCGCCGGCGGAGATCAAGCGCATCGTCGTGATCGGCGACACGGGCTGCCGCCTGAAGGGCAAGGAATTCCAGGACTGCAGCGACCCGCAGGCCTACCCGTTCGCGCGCGTGGCCGCGAGCGCCGCCGCGTGGAAGCCGGACCTCGTCGTGCACGTGGGCGATTTTCATTATCGCGAAGACCCATGCCCGGCCGGCCGTCCCGGCTGCGCGGGCAGTCCTTACGGTTATGGCTGGGATGCGTGGAACGCCGATTTCTTCGCGCCCGCGCACACCTTGCTGGCCGCCGCGCCATGGGTGCTCGCGCGCGGCAACCACGAGTCGTGTTCGCGCGGCGGCCAGGGCTGGTGGCGCTTCCTCGATGCCCACGCCTACGACCCGGCCGCGAACTGCGACGACCCGGCCATGGACGAACGCGCGGATTACACGGACCCGTACGCCGTGCCGCTGGGCGCGGGCGCGCAACTGATCGTGTTCGACAGCGCGAACACGAACTGGAAGGGGTTCAAGCCGGGCGATCCGCGCATCGGGCACTACACGGACACGTGGCGCAAGGTCGAGCTGCTCGCCCGCCGCCAGCGCTACAACATCGCCGTCGACCACCATCCGCTGTACGCGTTCGGCGCGAACCGGGATGCGCACACGGGTGCGATCACGCTGTTCGGCGGCGACGCCGGTCTCACGCAGGTGTTCGGCGCCCTCGATGCGCGCCTGCTGCCGTCCACGATCGACGTGCTGCTGTCAGGCCACGTGCACCTGTGGGAGCAGACCAGTTTTACCAGCGATCACCCGACCCAGTTCGTCGCGGGCTTCGCCGGCACGGCGGAAGACATCGTGCCGCTGCCGCAGACGCCGCCGGCCGGACAGGCGCCGGCGCCGGGCGCCGTGCTCGAGGCGATGAGTTCGTGGATCGACGGCTTCGGCTTCATGACGATGGAGAGGACCGGGCCGGCCACGTGGCGGGTCGTCGTCCACGACCGCGACGGCAGGGAGCGCAACACTTGTACCGTGGAAGGCCGTCATTCGCGCTGCGCCGTCCCCCAGGCTTGACGCCGGCCGCAATGCATTTACTCAAATGTGATTGCCACGAATATACTTTTTATGTGACAATCAGCCTGTGAGCGGGGCTGCTCGTTGCCGCCTTCGCGATCAGCGATGAGGATACCTTTGTATCTCTTGGAGCCCGTGGCTTGCCGCGGGCTTCTTTTTTACATTTGCGCCAGCAGCACGTTCGCGCTCGACTCGTCCGCTTCGAGCAGGGCGATGAGCTTGCCCAGATCCTGTTCCAGCCGCGCCAGCGTCTCCGCGTCGAGCGCCGACAGCGCATCGGGCAGCACGCCGGCGAAGGGCAGGGGCGCGCTGCGCAGGACGTCGGCGCCGGCCGGCTGGATGCGCAGCGACACGCTGCGGCGGTCCGTGCCTTCGCGGCTCGTGGCGACGAGGCGGCGTTCGACGAGGCTCTTGATCAGGTTGCTGGCGGTGGACTGGTGGATGTCCAGCTCGCGCGCCAGTTCGGTCACGCCGATGCCGGGACGGCGGTCGATGACGGACAGCGCCCACAGCTGGGCGCCGCCGACGCCCGCTTCCCGCTCCACCTGGCGGAAATGGGTTTTGACGGAATTGAAGACGACGCGGAATTGGCGCAGCACACGCGTGGAAGGCGCCAGCGACGGCTCGGAAGCCGTTTTGGTTTCGGAAGACGAGGACATGCAAGAATGATAGCGGAAAACCCGGCGTGCCGTCGAAAAATGATATTCAGACAAGCATTTAATTGGGGAAATTGATGAATTCCGCACCGGACCTGCGCCGCGAACTGGGCGACTGGCGCCTGTGGACCGTCCGCGCCATCGTCGTGCTGCTGTCCGCCGCGGCCGGCCTCACGGTCGTCGGCTTCACGTGGCTGGCCGAGGCGGCGTACGGCGGCTTCGCCGCCTTGCGCACCCTGGCCTGGTGGAGCCCGCTCGTCTGGACGCCGCTCTGCACCGCCTTCATCGTCTGGTGCACGCGCCGTTTCGCACCCGGCGCGGCCGGCTCCGGCATCCCGCAGGTGATGGCCACGCTCGATACGAAGGTCGGCGAAGCGGAGCGCGGCCTGTTCGTGTCGCTGCGGCTGTCGGCCGCCAAGATCCTGCTCACGGCCGGCGGCCTGCTGGGCGGCCTGTCGCTCGGGCGCGAAGGACCGTCCGTGCAGATCGCGGCCGGCGTCATGCTGCAGGCGCGCCGCCTGATCCCCGCCGGCAGTGCCGTCGGCATCCACGGCCTGCTCGTCGCGGGCGGCGCGGCGGGCATCGCCGCCGCGTTCAATACGCCGCTGGGCGGCGTCATGTTCGCGATCGAGGAACTGGCGCGGGCACCGGAACACCGTTCCAGCGGCCTCCTGATCGCGGGTATCGTGCTGGCCGGCCTCGTGGCCGTCTCGGCGCACGGCAACGGCGCCTATTTCGGCGTCATCCACGCACCCGCGATCGGGTTCGACCTGCTGTTGCCGGGCCTGCTCGTTGCCGTGGTGTCCGGCCTGGCCGGCGGACTGTTCTCGCGCCTGATGATCGCCTCGCTGGCGGGCGGCAGTCCCGACCGCGTCAGCCGCTGGCGCGCGCGCCGGCCCGTGCTGTTCGCGGCCGCGTGCGGCCTCGGCGTCGCGCTGATCGGCACCGTGACGGGCGGCGCCGCGTTCGGTTCCGGCTATGCCACCACGCGCACGATGGTGGAGGGGAGTGCGGCGATGCCGTTCGCCTACGCTCCCTTCAAATTCCTCGCCACGTGGCTCACGACGTGGTCCGGCGTACCGGCCGGCATTTTCGCGCCGTCGCTCGCGATCGGGGCCGCGTTCGGCAACGACGTCGCGCTGCTGTTGTATGGCATGCAGGTCCCGGCGCTGATCGCGCTGGGGATGGTCGGCTTCCTCGCGGCCGCCACGCAGGCGCCGCTGACGGCCTTCATCATCGTGATGGAAATGGTCGACGGCCACGCGATGGTGCTGAGCCTCATGGCGTGCGCGCTGATCGCGTTCGCCGTCGCACGCCTCATCAGCCCGCCGCTCTATCCGACGCTGGCGCGGCTGCAACTGGCACGGCTCCCGGCGCCA
>CBIHRX010000214.1:0-11669 GCA_966212555.1 uncultured Massilia sp. | reverse complement strand
ACGTTGACCGCTGCCCACTGACCGCATAATTCTTGTCAGTGGGCAATGTCGAACATGTTGCTCGCACGCGCCAGGCAGGTGTCGCGGGGCCATCAGGGTTCTTTGCTATGATGGCGATTTTGGAAGTGCGATTTCATCATGTTCGAGTTCCTATTCAAGCGGCCGGGCGACAAGCCCGGCGACAAGCCGGCCGGGCAGGGAGGACAGGCGGGGGCGCAAGCGGAACCGTCCGCGTCCGCCGCCACGCATTCGTCCAACCATCAACGCGCGGCCCAGGCTGAAAAGCTGGGCCGGATCGGGGATGATGAAGCCGCGGCGGTGGAATTCATCCTCCAATGCGAATTTTCCGAATTGCGGCTCGCTGCCGCCGAGTTCGTCCATAGCCCGGAGCAGCTCGAGCGTGTGCACGCCGCGATGCGCAACACCGATCGCCGCGTCGCCAAGCTGATGCAGTCGCGCCTCGATGCACACCGTCACCGCGAAGCCGAGCACCGGCGTGCGCAGGCCGCCGTCGAGCACGCCGAATCCCTCCTCAAGGACGCGTTGCTGACCCCGAACCACGTGGCCGAGCTGGACCGTAAATGGTCCGTGATCTCCGCGCCGGAGCTCGATGCCGCGTTCCAGGCGGCGCGCGCCGCGCTGGCCCGGCGCCTGGAGGCGCAGGTGGCCCTGCAGCGCGCCATGATCGACCGCGTGGCCGCCTTGCGCCAGCTGGGCGGCGCCGGCCTGCCGGCCGCGGAACTGGCGCAGCGCCTGGATGCGCTGGCGCAGGAACAGGACGCGGCCTTGCGTTCGCCCGAACATCCATCGCTGCCGCGCGCCCTCGTGGCCGAATTCGCGGCCGCGATGGACAAGCTGCGTGCCGGCCTGCAGGTGCAGGAAGCCGGCCAGGCCGCTCTGGCCGCGCGCGCCGCGTTCCTCGACGCCCAGCAGGCGAAACCAGTTGCCGAATTGAACGCGGAGACGCTGCGGCGCGAATGGAAAGCGCTGCCGCATCCGCCCCAGGACGACCAGTCCGCCGAAATGCAGCGCCGCTTCGACGCCCTGCTGGCCACGGTGCCGCAGCCCGAGACGCGCAAGCCGAAGGAACCGCGCGAGCCCAAACCTGCACACGAAGGCGCCGGCAAACCCCCCGCAAAAGAGGGCGGCAAGGACAACAAGCCGCGCGGCGCCGACCAGCATTTCATCGATACGATGGATGCGATGGAAGCCGCCCTGCAACAGGGCTCGCTGGGTGCCGCCGCCGATCACGACAAGACCCTGAAGGAAGCGCGCGAAAAGGGCATGCGCCTCACGCCCGCGCAGTCGGACCGCCTGGCCCATCTGCGTGCCGAGCTCAAGCGCCTGTCCGACTGGGCGCGCTGGGGCGGCAACGTGTCGCGCGAGGAACTCATCAAGACGGTCGAGGCCTTGCCCACGCAAAACCTGTCGATGAGCGAGCTGGCCAAGAAGGTCGGCAGCATGCGCGACCGCTGGAAGGCGCTCGACAGCCTGTCCGGCGCCGCGCCGAAGAGCCTGTGGGAGCGGTTCGACGCCGCGTGCACGGCCGCCTATGCGCCGGCCGCGGCCCACTTCCGCCACCTGGCCGACGAACGCCATGCGAACGCGGCGCGCGGCCAGGCGCTCGTCGACGAAGCGCAGGCCGAGATCGCGCGCCTGCGCGAAGGCACCGTCGAGTGGAAACACGTGGCCGGGACGGTGCAGCGCTTGCGTCTCGCGTGGAGCCACCTGGGTGCCATCGACCGCAAGGAAAAGAAGCGCCTGGATGCATTGTTTACCGATGCGCTGAACGTGCTGCAGGGGCCGCTCGAGGATCAGCGCAAGGCCGAGATGGCCGAGCGCGAAGCGATCATCGAGGAAGCGGCCGCCATCGATCCGCACGACCGCCACGCGATCGACACGATGCGCGCCCTGCAGCAACGCTGGCAGGAGCATGCGCGCGCGCTGCCGCTCGAACGCAAGAGCGAACAGGCGCTGTGGCAGCGCTTCCGCGCCGTGTGCGACGACGTGTTTCATCGCCGCAAGGAAACGATGCACGAGGCCGACATCGAACGCCGCGCCCACGAAGCCGCCAAGGAAGCCATCAGCGCACGGCTGGAAGCGGCGGCGGAAAGCGTCACCCCGGCCACGGTCGGCAAGCTGTTGCGCGAGGCGCAGGCGGAGTGGCAGGCGATCGGCCCGGTGCCGCGCGCGCATGAAGCCCGTGTGGAAAAACGCTATCACGCGGCCGTGGCGCTCGTGCAGCAGCATGCCGACCATGCACGGCGCGCCGCCGGCGTCGCCCAGGCGGGCATGCTGCGCGACAAGTTGCGGCTCGTGCAGGAACTGGAGCAGGCCGTTGCGGCGGACCATGTCGACGACACCGATTGGGATGCGCGCCGGTCCGCCTTGCCGTCTCTCGACGCCGACATGGAACGCACGTTGCGCGCGCGTTTCGATGCCGCGCTGGCGGCGCTGCGCGGAAGCGTGGAACAAAAGGCGGCGTATGCGCGCACGCTGGAAGAGAACCGCGGCAAGCTCCTGCACGAGCTGCTGCGCCTGGAAATCGGCGCCGGCATCGACAGCGGGCCGGAGTTCGCGCGCGAGCGCTTGAAGCTCCAGGTCGAAGTGCTGCAGTCGTCGCTCAAGTCAGGACAAAGCGCGGGCCGCGGCGCCCACGGTGGCGCGACGGCGCAACTGCGCGACCTGTGCGCGCTGCCGGCGCTCGTCGATGCGCGCACGGCGTCCCGGATCGAGCAGCTCGCGCTGCGTGTGGCCAAGGAGGGCAAGTGAAGAAGGATGTGACGGAAGTCCGGGTCGAAGCCGCGGACTTCGACGTGAGCGCGGAGATCGCGCGCCTGCGCGCGGGCGACGCGCGCGTGGGGGCCGTCGTCAGCTTCGTCGGCACGGTGCGCGACATGAACGACGGTGACGACGTGGCCGAGCTGGAACTGGAGCATTATCCGGGCATGACGGAGAAGGCCCTGCACGACATCGCCCTGCAGGCCCGGGCGCGCTGGCCGCTGTACGGCGTCCTCGTGATCCACCGCATCGGGCCGATGCGGCCGCTGGACCAGATCGTCCTCGTCGCCTGCACGGCCGCGCACCGCGGCGAAGCGTTCGCGGCCTGCGAATTCATCATGGACTACCTCAAGACGGACGCTCCGTTCTGGAAGAAGGAGCAGACGCCGAACGGTGCGCGCTGGGTCGATGCGCGCGTGACGGACGACGCGGCCCGGGCCAAGTGGGCCAGCCGCTGAGCTGGATCGCGGTCGCCGTCGGGGCCGCCCTCGGCGCCTGGCTGCGCTGGGGATTGACCCTCTTCCTCGGCCAGCTGCACGCCCACATCCAGCTGGGGACGCTCGTCGCCAATCTCGTCGGGGGCTATCTGATCGGACTCGCGCTGGGCTTTTTCGACGCGCTGCCGGCGCTGTCTCCGGCCTGGCGCCTGTTCGTCATCACGGGCTTTCTCGGCGGCCTGACCACGTTTTCCAGCTTTTCCGGCGAAGCCATGGTGCTGCTGCAGCGGGGCCATTACGGCTGGGCCCTGGCCCATTCGGCGCTGCACCTGCTGGGGTCGATCGGCTGCTGCGTCGCGGGATATGCGACCTGGCGTGCCATCGCCTGATACCGGCGCGTCATCCGCTTGCGCGCAATGCGCGGGAACTGCAATCTGGCAATGTCTTAATTTTCATTGACCGGAGAACAACATGACCAAGCAAACGTCCGCACGCCCGAGCCCCGCCTTCGTCGGCGCCTCCTGGGGTGCCATGATCGTCGGCATCCTTGCCTACCTTGTCGGTTTATGGAATGCGCAGATGCAGCTCAACGAAAAGGGTTATTACCTGACGATCCTGCTGTATGGCTGCTTTGCCGCCGTATCGCTGCAAAAGACCGTGCGCGACCGCGCCGAGGGCTTGCCGGTGACGGGGACGTACGTCGGCCTGTGCTGGATTTCGATGATTGCAGCCGTATTGCTGTTGACGGTCGGCCTGTGGAATGCGACGTTGCTGCTCAGTGAAAAGGGTTTTTATGCAATGTCGTTCGTGCTGACCCTGTTCGCCATCGTCGCCGTGCAAAAGAACGTGCGCGACCTGGCCGCCGCGGGCGACGTGCTCGACGCGCAGCAGGCGTAATCCATCACGACTTGCCGGGCTTGGCGTGACCGATGCGCTGGGCCCGGTAAATCCCCGTGTGGCCGGAAAACAGATAGGCCAGCACGCATCCGACGGCCGCATACACCCCCATCTCCGCACCGAACAGTTCGATGGCCATCAGGGTCGACGCGATCGGCGTATTGGCCGCGCCGGCGAACACGGCCACGAAGCCGACGCCTGCCAGCAGGGAAAACGGCAGGTGGAGCAGCGGCGCCAGCGCATTGCCGAGCGTGGCGCCGATATAGAACAGCGGCGTCACCTCGCCGCCCTTGAACCCGCTGCCCAGCGACGCGACCGTGAACACCAGCTTGCCGGCGAAGTCCCACGGCGCCAGCGGCTGCGCGAACGCGGCCTGGATGGTCGGGATGCCGAGGCCGATGTACCGGTCCGCGCCGCACGCCAGCACGACGGCCGCGACGACGCTGCCGCCCAACAGCGGCCGCAGCGGACCGTAAGGCACGCGCCGCTTCATCCAGGCCGACAGCGCGTGGGTGCAGTCCGCGAACAGTTTTCCCGCCAGGCCGAACAGCGCCCCCGCGATGGCGACGGCCGCCAGGGGCCACAGTCCCAGCGCCGGCACGGACGCGATGGCGTAATGCGTGTGGTGGATGCCCAGCGCGTGACTCCACAGCAGGCAGACCTGGTCGCCGGCGATGGCGGCGGCGAGGCAGGCGAGCAGGGCGTCGTAGCGCAGGCGGCCGATGGCCAGCACTTCCAGTCCGAAGATCGCGCCCGCCAGCGGCGTGCCGAACACGGAGGCGAAGCCCGCGCTGATGCCGGCCATCAGCACGATGCGCCGGTCTTCCATCTGCAGCTTGAACACGTGCGTGAGCTGGTCCGCGAGCGCGCCGCCCATCTGCACGGCCGTGCCCTCGCGTCCGACCGAGGCGCCGAACAAATGCGAGATCACGGTGCCGCCCAGCACGAGCGGCGCCATGCGCAACGGGATGATTTTCTTCGGGTCGTGGATTTCGTCGATGAGCAGGTTGTTGCCGGCCTCGACCGAGCGGCCGAAGCGCAGGTACAGCCAGCCGACGGCGAAACCCGCCAGCGGCAGCAGCGCGATCAGCCAGCGGTGGGCGTTGCGCGTACCGGTCGCGAGTTCGAGCGCGAACAGGAAGAAGGCGGAGGCGGTCCCGGACAACAGCCCGACGGCGAGGGCGAGCAGCAGCCATTTTCCCATGTAGGGCAGCAGGCGGCGTTGCTCTGACAAGAATGAATGTTCCATGAGGGACATTTTATATCAGCACAAATTACTGCCCGCCGCCGCGCGTTCCCATCTTGAAAAGTCGCTACGCCATCCCTAACTTCGTGTCAATCCGAAATCCAACCCAAACACCAGGGAACCGAATATGCGCCAAGATAAATTGACGACCAAGCTCCAGGAAGCGCTCGCCGACGCGCAAAGCCTGGCGGTCGGCAACGACAACCAGTACATCGAACCCGTCCACCTGCTGGCCGCGCTGCTGGGCCAGAGCGACGGCAGTGCGCGCTCGCTGCTGCAGCGGGCCGGCGTCAACGTGGGCGGCCTTCAGGCGGCATTGCGCACGGCGTTCGACCGCTTGCCGAAAGTGTCCGGCACGGGCGGCGACGTGCAGGTCGGCCGCGAACTCGTCTCGCTGCTGAACCTCGCCGACCGCGAGTCGCAGAAGCGCGGCGACCAGTTCCTGTCGAGCGAGATGGTGCTGCTGGCCTTTACGGACGACAAGTCCGACGCGGGCCGCCTCGCCCGTGAAAACGGTCTCGCCCGCAAGGCGCTCGAATCGGCCATCCAGGCCGTGCGCGGCGGCGAAAACGTGAATTCGCAGGACGCCGAAGGCCAGCGCGAAGCGCTCAAGAAATACACGCTCGACCTGACGGAGCGCGCCCGCAGCGGCAAGCTCGACCCGGTGATCGGCCGCGACGACGAGATCCGCCGCGCCATCCAGGTGCTGCAGCGCCGCACCAAGAACAATCCCGTGCTGATCGGCGAGCCCGGCGTCGGCAAGACCGCGATCGTGGAGGGGCTGGCCCAGCGCATCGTCAACGGCGAAGTCCCCGATTCGCTGAAGGGCAAGCGCGTGCTCTCGCTCGACATGGCCGCGCTGCTCGCGGGCGCCAAGTTCCGCGGCGAGTTCGAGGAACGCCTGAAAGCGGTGCTGAAGGAACTTGCGCAGGACGAAGGCATGACGATCGTCTTCATCGACGAGATCCACACGATGGTCGGCGCCGGCAAGGCCGAAGGCGCGATGGATGCGGGCAACATGCTGAAGCCGGCGCTGGCGCGCGGCGAGCTGCACTGCATCGGCGCGACCACGCTGGACGAGTACCGCAAGTATGTCGAGAAAGACGCCGCGCTGGAGCGCCGCTTCCAGAAGATCATGGTGGACGAGCCGAGCGTGGAAGCGACCATCGCCATCCTCCGTGGCCTGCAGGAGAAGTACGAGCTGCACCACAAGGTGGAGATCACGGACCCGGCGATCATCGCCGCGGCCGAGCTGTCGCACCGCTACATCACGGATCGCTTCCTGCCGGACAAGGCGATCGACCTGATCGACGAGGCCGCCTCGAAGATCAAGATCGAGATCGACTCGAAGCCGGAAGTGATGGACAAGCTCGACCGTCGCCTGATCCAGCTGAAGATCGAGCGCGAAGCCGTCAAGAAGGAAACGGACGAGGCGTCGCAGCGGCGCCTGGAACTGATCAACGACGAGATCGCTCGACTGGAGCGCGAGTACAACGACTACGAGGAAATCCTCAAGTCCGAGAAGGCGGCCGTGCAGGGTACGACGCACATCAAGGAAGAGATCGAGCGTATCCGCCTGCAGATGGATGAGGCGAAACGCCAGAGCAACTGGCAGAAAGTGTCGGAGCTGCAGTATGGCCGCCTGCCGGAGCTGGAGAAACAGCTGAAGGATGCGGAAGCGGCCGGCGAGCAGCCGGAAGACGCCAATGGCAAGCCGCGCCTGCTGCGCACGCAGGTCGGCGCCGAGGAAATCGCGGAAGTCGTGTCGCGCGCGACCGGCATCCCCGTCGCCCGCATGATGCAGGGCGAACGCGACAAGCTGCTGCACATCGAAGAGAAGCTGCACGAGCGGGTCGTGGGGCAGGACGAGGCGATCGAAGCCGTGTCCGATGCGATCCGCCGCTCGCGTGCGGGTCTCGCGGACCCGAACCGGCCGTACGGCTCGTTCATGTTCCTGGGCCCGACGGGCGTCGGCAAGACGGAGTTGTGCAAGGCGCTGGCGAACTTCCTGTTCGACACGGAGGACGCGCTCATCCGCATCGACATGAGCGAGTTCATGGAGAAGCATTCCGTGGCCCGCCTGATCGGTGCGCCGCCGGGTTATGTCGGCTACGAGGAGGGCGGCTACCTGACGGAAGCCGTGCGCCGCAAGCCGTACAGCGTGATCCTGCTGGACGAGATCGAGAAGGCGCATCCGGACGTGTTCAATGTCCTGCTGCAGGCGCTCGACGACGGCCGCATGACGGACGGCCAGGGCCGCACGGTGGACTTCAAGAACACCGTGATCGTGATGACGTCGAACCTGGGGTCGCACAAGATCCAGTCGATGGACAGCGACGATCCGGCCGTCGTGTAGCTGGCGGTGATGGCCGAGGTGCGCGGACACTTCCGCCCCGAGTTCATCAACCGCATCGACGAGATCGTCGTGTTCCACGCGCTGGACGAGAAGAACATCGGCGCGATCGCGAAGATCCAGCTGAAGAACCTGGAGCAGCGCCTCGAGAAGATGGAGATGGCGCTCGACATCAGCGACGAGGCCTTGCAGAAGATCGCGGAAGCGGGCTTCGATCCGGTGTACGGCGCACGTCCGCTCAAGCGGGCGATCCAGCAGCAGATCGAGAATCCGCTGTCGAAGGAAATCCTGGCGGGCCGCTTCGGGCCGAAGGATACGATCCGGGTCGGCGTGCGCGGCAGCCAGCTGGTGTTCGGCGAAGAACCGGCCGTCGACCTGGCGAAATAAACGGTCGCTGGTTTGGAAACGCCCTGTCGGCCCGCGCCGGCAGGGCGTTTTTTTACGAGCGCTTGCGGCGCCGCGCCATGAAGCCGAGCAGGCCCAGGCCGCCGAACATCATCGCGTAGGTCTGCGGTTCCGGCACGGCGGAGACCACGAGATGTTCGCCCATCAGGCTGCCGACCTTCTTGTCGCCGTTGGCGCCGAACATGTTCACCTTGAGCTGGGGCGACGTCGGGTCGACGTTGTCCCCGGAAAAGGTGAACTGGAACACCATGTCGTCCGTCAGGGCGACGTGGGCGCCGGCATAGCACAGCGACGCGCCGGCGTGACCGCCGCCCGCGCAGCCGTTCGCGTTCAGCTCGTTACTGGACAGGGTCCAGCTCGCGGCGCCGCCCGGCGCGGCCGTGAGCGACACGCTGTCGAAGCTGCCGAGGTCCTTCAGCTGCAGGGCGCCGAGGGAGGTGGCGTCGGCCCAGCTGCCGGTCGGGTTGGCGGCGTCGATCTCCAGGGTGAGCACGTTGCCGGACCAGGACGACGTGAAGTCGACGCCCTGGAATTCCACCGTGCCGGCCTGGGCCGACGCGATCGTGCCGGCGCCCAGCAGCGCCGACAACAGGGTAGTGCGGATGAATGGTGTCATGTGTTCTCCTTCTCCACAAAATGCAAGAACCCGGCGGCTCGCGTCCTGCGAGACCGCCGGGCACATACGGATCAGATCCGTGCCGCAAGGGTAGAAGGGGAGGCGATATGGCTCTGTTAGCCGACTAACTCATCGTTTGTAACAACGACGCCCCGCCGGGCGCGTGGCCGGGCGGGGCGTCGGGTGGGGCGGGCCGTGCTCAGCGGGAGCGGCGGCGCAGGACGAAGCCCATCAGGCCCAGGCCGCCCAGCAGCAGCGCGATGCTGTCCGGTTCCGGCACGTTCGCCGAGGCGGCGGCGTTGCCGGCCGGGGATTGGACGATGTCGGGGCCCGCGGCGGGCAGCGTCGACGGCAGGTCTTCCTGCGGCGGCAGGGAAGCCGGCGTGCCCTCGTTGCCCAGTGCGACGTCGAGCGTGCCGGTCGGCGTTTTCGTATCGGTCGGGGGTGACGCGGTCGTGTCGGCCGTGGTGCTGGTTTGCGTGCCGGTCGACGTGGCCGGGGTGCTCGGGATCACCGGGATGACCGGCGTGACCGGGGCGGATGGCGTCGGCGTGGTCGTGGTGGTGTTCGTGGTCGATGCCGGCAGGACTTGCGACAGCAGCGACCCGACCTTGTTGCCCCTGGCGTCGACGAACTCGACCTTCACGTGCGGCTCGTTCGTCGCGACGCTGGCGCCGGCGAACGTGAATTTGAACACCATGTCGTCGGCGAGCGCGATCTGCTGGCCGTAGAAGCACATGCGGCTGCCGGCGGCGCCGTTGCCCGTGCCGGAGCAGCCGGACGCTTTCAGCTCGGACGACGACAGGTTCCACGCACTGGTCCCGCCAGGCGCGCCGCTCACGCTCACGCTGCTGTACGTGCCCACGCCCTTGATGGCCAGCGCCGCCAGGCCCGTGGCGCCGCTCCAGCCACCGCTGTGTTTGGCGGCGTCGATTTCCAGCGTGAGCACATTGCCGCTCCAGTTCGACGTGAACGTCACGCCATCCAGGGTCAGGACGCCGGCATGGGCCGTCATTGTCGTTGCGCCCAGCAGGGCGGCCAGCGCGGTCAGTCGCAGTGTCATCGGTCTACTCTTTCAGGATTCGTGGCGAAGTTGCCTATCGGAATTTTTAGGTATTGCTTGGAAATTATTCTCTCCCGGCTTGATGCAAATCGTCAATTTGTACGTATTTATTAAGGAGGATGTGTTGTTTAATCAGACAAAATCGTCAGATTTGCGGCAGCATGAATGACATGCTTTCCGGAAACATGCATCGATATCTCACATTGTGAAAACCTGTTCGCAGATGTGAAAAGCGCACAAGAAGGCCGGGTCCGTCGGTTTCCATTGTGAGAAATATGTTATCGCATCATGAAATATACATCGTAACCATATGATTTTTAAGAAAATAAAAACCGTCATATGTCTTATATAAGAGTATTGGTGCTGCGCACAACCGGCGCTATCATGTTTCTAACGGAATCACTGTCCAACCTCGTTTTTTCATCAGGAGATCGCCATGGCAACTCGTGAACAGCAAATCGCCGCCCTGCAACAGGATTGGGAGTCCAACCCGCGCTGGAAAGGTATCGTCCGCAATTACACGGCGGAAGATGTCGTACGCCTGCGCGGCTCCGTGCAGATCGAACATACGCTGGCGCGGCGCGGCGCCGAGAAGCTGTGGAACCTGATCAACGACGAGCCGTACGTGAACGCGCTGGGCGCGCTGACGGGCAACCAGGCCATGCAGCAGGTCAAGGCCGGGCTGAAAGCCATCTACCTGTCGGGCTGGCAGGTCGCCGGCGACGCCAACCTGGCCGGCGAGATGTATCCGGACCAGTCGCTGTATCCGGCCAATTCGGTGCCGATGGTGGTCAAGCGCATCAACAACACGTTCCAGCGCGCCGACCAGATCCAGTGGTCGGAAGGCAAGGACGACGTCGACTATTTCGCGCCGATCGTGGCCGATGCGGAAGCGGGCTTCGGCGGCGTGCTGAACGCCTTCGAGCTGATGAAATCCATGATCGAAGCGGGCGCGGCCGGGGTGCACTTCGAAGACCAGCTGGCCTCCGTCAAGAAATGCGGCCACATGGGCGGCAAGGTGCTCGTGCCGACGCGCGAAGCCGTCGAGAAACTGACGGCGGCCCGCCTGGCGGCCGACGTGATGGGCGCGCCGACGATCCTCGTCGCCCGCACGGACGCCGAAGCGGCCGACCTGCTGACGGCCGACGTCGACGCGAACGACAAGCCGTTCTGCACGGGCGAGCGCACGGTCGAGGGCTTCTTCCGCGTCAAGCCGGGCGTCGACCAGGCGATCGCACGCGGCCTCGCTTATGCGCCGTACGCGGATCTCGTGTGGTGCGAGACGGGCAAGCCGGACCTGGAATTCGCCAAGCGCTTCGCCGACGCGATCCACGCGAAATTCCCGGGCAAGATGCTCGCGTATAACTGCTCGCCATCGTTCAACTGGAAGAAGAACCTGGACGACGCGACGATCGCCAAGTTCCAGAAAGAGCTGGGCGCGATGGGCTACAAATTCCAGTTCATCACGCTGGCCGGTTTCCATGCGCTGAACTACAGCATGTTCAACCTGGCGCACGGCTATGCGCGCCGCGGCATGTCGGCCTTCGTCGAACTGCAGGAAGCGGAATTCTCCGCCGCCGACAAGGGCTTCACGGCCGTCAAGCACCAGCGCGAAGTGGGCACCGGCTATTTCGACGCCGTGACCCAGACCATCCAGCAACACCAGAGCTCGACGACGGCGCTGCACGGCTCGACCGAGGACGAACAATTCTTCGACGAAAAGAAAGTCGCCTGAGCGCCTGTCGATAAACTTCCTCCACCCATCCTCGCGATGGTCTGCCGCAGTGGCCACAAGCCGCTGCGGCATTTTTATTTCCTAAAACCGGGGTCAGACCCTAATGCCGCTAAGTTAAACTTTCTTTGTTAGTCTT
>CBIHRX010000213.1:0-11893 GCA_966212555.1 uncultured Massilia sp. | reverse complement strand
GCCTGCGCCAGTCCGCCCCGGCGCGTGCCTTCGTCCGCCAGTTCGACGCGGCGGGCAAGCCCATCGCCCTGCTGTCCCAGGCGCCATTGATCCTCGTGTCGGCCGGACTCGCGCCGCGGCGGACGCTCACGTCGTGGCCCGGCATCCGCGACGACGCCGTCAACGCGGGCGCGACATGGCTGAACCAGGACGTCGTGCGCGACGCGAACGTGCTGTCGTGCCGGGGCACGCAGGACCTGGCCCCGTTCGTGCAGGCCCTCGTGCCGTTCTTCGCGGGCGAGCCGGCGACCTCGGCCAACGCGGCGGAAGCCCAGTCGGACCCGGCCCAGGACAACCCGCTGGAGCAGCCGAACCAGTCCCTGCGCTGGCTCGCGGCCCCGTCGTTCGGGACGATGCTCAGTTTGGCACTGCTGGGGGTGGGTGTCGTCGCCGCGCAACGCGTGCGGCAAAAGACGGCTTCCGCGGTCGCGCCCGCCGAAGACGCTAGTGCTCGCGCACGAGATTGAACTGCCGGGCCTGGCGCTTGTAGTCGGCGACGGCCTGGCGGATGTAGCGGGTCAGCCCATCGCCCGTCAACGCGAACGGATACAGGCCGATCTGCGCGCGCATCCGCGCGAATTCGGGCGCGGACTCGATGCGGTCGAACGCTTGCACCCAGCGGCGGTAATCCGCGTCGGACACGTCCGGCCCCATCCAGATACCGCGGATCAGCGGCCACACGAGATCGAAGCCCTGCTCGCGCGCAGTGGGGATGCCCGCCATCGCGCCCGTCAGGCGCTTGTCCGACAGCACGGCCAGGACCCGGGCCTTGCCCGACGCCGTGTACAACGCCGTCTCGGACACGTCGCTCGACACCACCTGCACGTAGCCGGCCTGCATCGCGACGAATTCCTCGCCGCCGCCTTCCAGCGCAACGAAGCGCAACTGGCGCGGGTCGAGGCCGGCCTGGCGGGCCAGCAGCGCCATCTTCATCCAGTCCTGGCTGCCGATCGTGCCCGACATGCCGATCACGATCTTTTCCGGGTCGCGCCGCAGTGCGTCCGTCAGGTCGCGCAGCGAGCGGTACGGCGAATCGGCCGGTACGGCGATCACGCCGTAGTCGACGCCGAGTGCCGCGACCCAGCGCACGTCGTCCGGGCTCGCCTTGCCGAACTTGCCTTGGGCCAGGTTCAGCAGCGACCCGCCGGAAAACGCGACGAGCGTGTCGGGCTCCCCGCGGCGCTGCGACACCATCGTGTGCCACGCCACGGCGCCGATCCCGCCCGGCAGGTAGCTCAGCTTCAGCTGCGGCGCGCCGGGCTTCGCCTGCACCGCCTTCTGGGCCAGCTTGCAGGTCAGGTCCATCGCCCCGCCCGGCTTGGACGGGACGAGGCATTCCGCCGCCGGCGCGGGCAGCGCGGCCAGCAGCGGCAGGGACAGCAGGAAATAACGCAGGGACTTCATGACGCTCATGATACTCGCGTTGGCGTATGCCTCAGTGCAGTTGCGACATTGCCAACAAGGTCAGCGTGACCGTGATCGCGCCGCCGATGCGGGTGGCGATCTGGGCAAACGGCATCAGCTGCATGCGCTCGGCCGCCGTCAGGATCGCCACGTCGCCCGTGCCGCCCTGGCCGCTGTGGCAGGCGTTGATGATGGCCGTCTCGATCGGGTACATGTGCATGCGGCGGCCGACGAAGAAGCCGGTGGCGATCAGGCTGGCGACGGTCGAGACGATGACGGCCAGGTTGACCACGTTGAAGGCGGAGACGAGCTTGTCCCACGGCGTCATCGACGCGCCGATCGCGAACAGCAGCGGGTACGTGACGGCCGTCGAAAAGAATTTGTAGACGACGTACGCGCTTTGCTGCAGCTGCGGCGACACGAGGCGCGACAGCTTGAACATCACGGCCACGAACAGCATGGCGACCGGGGCCGGGAAATCGAACAGGCGGAAGCACATCATGCCGACCATGTACAGCGAGATCGAGGTGATGCCCGCGGCGGCGATGTTGCCGATGTCGAACTGGGCCGGCAGGCTCTCCGCCTGCGGCGCCACGGCCTCCTCGCCCGGCTGCAGGCGGCCCTGGCCGGACAGGTGCGGACGCTTCTTGCCCAGCGAATTCAGCATGCCGGACAGCAGGATCGCCGTCAGGCTGCCCAGCATCACGGGCGGCAGGACTTCGGCGAAGATATGGCCCTGCTCCTGGCCGAGGATGCCCGCATAGCCGATCGACAGCGGGATCGCGCCTTCGCCCACGCCGCCCGCCATGATCGGCGCGACGAGGTAGAAGAACGTATGGTACGGACCCAGGCCCAGCAGGGTGCCGACCGCGGTGCCGACGGCGCCCGCCACGACGGAACCGATGGCCAGCGGCACGAAGATCTTCAGGAAGCCCTTGATCAGGACGTTGCGGTCCATGCTCAGGATGCTGCCGACGATGATCGACGAGATGAACAGGTACAGGAAGTTGGTGGACTTGGTGAAGTCGACGACGTTCTTCAGCACGGGCGCCGGCAGCAGCTTGCTGAAGGCGAGATACGACGGGATGAACGTCGCGAAGATGGCGGCGGCGCCGATGTTGCGGAAGTACGGCAGGCGCTTGCCCAGCTCGGCGCAGGAAAATCCGCCGACGGTGAGGATGGCGATCGACACGCAGATATCGTTCGGCACCTTGCCGGAAGCAACGAAGCCCGCGATCAGCGCCAGCAGCAAAACATAGACCGGCAGCGGCACGATGCCGATGCGCGTACGCGCAATCCTGAGGCACAGCTGCGGGATGGATGAGCCGGCCGCCTGCTGTTCTGCGCTTGCCGGAGTGTAAGTCGTCGTGTTCATGTGTGCTCCTCTTTCTTGTCCAGGCGAGATATCGGCGCCGTTGATACGGACGATCAGCCTGGTGAATGGAGCCCACTATAGCGACGCAACCCTTCAATTACCTTTCAGCGTGCGGGCGCGGCATAATGGCGGATTTTCGCCGTCCTTGACGAGGTTTTCGTGTTTTCTCCCGTATCGCTCGACGTCAGCGCCGCCATCAAGACCCTCGTGCTCACGCTCGACCTGCTGGGCACGTTCGTGTTCGCCCTGAGCGGCGCCGTGGCCGGCGTGCGCCGCCGGCTCGACCTGTTCGGCGTGCTGGTGCTGTCGTTCGTCGCCGCCAACTCGGGCGGCATCGTGCGCGACGTCCTGATCGGCGCGACGCCCCCGGCCGCGATCCGCGACTGGCGCTACCTGGCCGTGTCGCTGCTGGCCGGCGTACTGATCTTCTTCTGGTATCCGCGCATCAAGCGCCTGCGGAGTCCCGTGCTGATCTTCGACGCGGCCGGCCTCGCCCTGTTCTGCGTGGCCGGCGCCCAGAAAGCGCTCGTGTTCGGGCTGGACCCCGTGATGGCCGCCCTGCTCGGCATGCTGACGGGCGTCGGCGGCGGCGTCGCGCGCGACGTGCTGCTGTCCGAGATCCCCGCCGTCCTGCGCTCGGACATCTATGCCGTTGCCGCCCTCGCCGGCGCGGCCGTGATGGTGACGGGCGACGCGTTCGGCGTGCCGGGCACCGCGAGCGCCTGCGCCGGCGCCGCGCTGTGCTTCGGCCTGCGCCTGGCGGCCATCAGGCTGGATTGGCATCTGCCCGTCGCGCAGGCGTCGCTGCGGGCGGCGGAAGATGCGGCGAAGGCGGAGAGAAGGAACGAGCGGTAGCGCTGGCTTGCTTCGCACCGACCACGGGGCGGCTTAGGTTTTAACGCTCCCTGGACGGCTTGGCCAGTCTGGTGGCCAGGCTGTTCAGCTCGTGGCTATGGAACAGGTCGATGCACTTCATGGTATCGAACCGTCCTTCGACCGAGCCGCTGTAGCGGCGCGCCGCATAGTTCTCCGCCAGCTCACGCAAGGCGGCATACGCCTCCGGCGCCTGATGGCCGAACTCCATGTACGCGCTGGCGGTGGCATTGGCGTCCGCGCGCAGCGCCGGGTCGGTCGCCACGGTTGCCATGCACACGCTCAGGGCCCAGTTTTTCAACAAGTCCTTTTGCGAGTAGCTGGCCGTCATCGGGGCGCCGTCCCTGGCCGGGTCGGTTTTCCGCACCGTTGCGTGCGCAGCGGCCTGCTCCGCTGCCTGCGCACCAAGCGCACAGGCGAGCAGCGCGCCAGCCACTGCGGCCGCGAAGGCCGGCTTCATTTGAGCACACATAGCGGAGCGGTATCGGGAATGAATCCCAGGTTTTCCGGGTCGTTCATCAAATCGCGGGCGGAACGTTGAGCGCACGGGATCCATGCCCATCCTCGACTCAGGGCGCGCGCCGGTAGTGCATGGCAACCGCGCCGTTGCGCAGCGGCGCCGCGGCGATCAGTTCGAGCCGTCGCGTGCCAGGCAATCCGCCCTCGTACAGGGTCGGACCGTGCCCGGCGACCCTTGGATGGACGAGCAGCCGGTACTCGTCGATCAGGTCCAACCGGTCCAGTGCGGTGGCGAGCTTGCCGCTACCGAGGAGCACGCCGTCCGGGGTCGCGTCCTTGAGCGACTGCACACCCGCGCGCAGGTCGCCGGCGATGTGGTGGCTGTTGGTCCAGGGGAAGTCTGTTCGGGTCGAGGACACCACGTACTTCGGCTTGTCCTCCAGCTTGACGGCCCACTCACGCATCGCAGGTGGCGCGTCCGTGGCGCCGCCGGCGACGGCCGGCCAGTAACTCTCCATCATCTCGTAGGTGACGCGGCCCCACAGCATCGCCCCGGCCTCGTCCATGAGACGGGTGAAGAAGGCATGCGTCTCGTCGTCGGCGATGCCCTCGCGGTGGTCGACGCACCCGTCCAGCGTCACGTTGATACTGAAGGTCAAGCGTCCCATCGTGTCCTCCGTCAGTCTGCCGGCCCGTCGCAGGGCAGCTTGTCCATGTCCGCCAGCGTCCACCGGTCGCGCCAGCGCACGACCGGCTTGCCGCCCTCCCACTCGATGGGCAGCCACACGTAGCGCCCGTCGATCGCATTTTCTTTCCGCCACACGTCCAGCATCAGGATATGCCGCGTGCAGCCGTTGCGCTGGAGTGTCAGCGCATACGTCGACTGGCCGCCGAACGTGATCTTCTGCTGCTCCGGCGTGCCGCGCACGGGATTGCCCAGCGCCCGCCACGGGCCCAGGATATTATCCGCCACATACGACTTGGCCGCGTTCGGCGCCCAGCCCGTCAGGCCCGACGTCACAAGATAGTACTTGCCGCCGTGCTTGAAGATGGCCGGGGCTTCGTCGTCGCCGTTCTGTTTTATACGCGCGTACTGCCCCGCCGAACGCAGGTAGTCGTCCGTCAGGCGCGAGACGTGCATCGTATGGTTTTCCTCGGACGCGTACAGATGATAAGCCGCGCCGTCGCCGTCCACGAACAAGGCCATGTCGCGCGCCATCTGCCCGCCCGCGAAGTCGCGCGCGAGGAAGGACTTGGCCGGATCCTTGTCCTCGGGCTTCACGTCGACGGGCCACGCGCCCGCATCCGGCCGGAACGAGCCCTGATACACGTACGGCCCCGTCACCTTGTCGGCCACGGCCACGCCGGAACGCGCCGCGTCGTAGCGCTTGCCCTTGAGCTCCAGGTGGAACCACATCACGAACTTCCCGGTCTTCGGGTTGCGGATCACCTTCGGCCGTTCGATGATCGCGCCCTTGACGATGTCGCTGGCCGGGTCGTCGCTCACCTTGAGCGCGATGCCTTCGTCCTTCCAGTCGCTCAGGTTGCGCGAGCTGTACACGTGCACGCCGACCTGGGCCACGTTGCCGGCCGTGCCGGCCACCTTGTGCTCGCCGAACCAGTAATACACGCCGTCGTGCTCCAGGATGCCGCCGCCGTGCGCGTTGATGTGCACGCCCTTGTCGTCGGGCCACAGTGCGCCGGGACGGAACACGCCGTCCGCCTGGGCATGCGCCGCGGCGGCCAGCAGCGCGGCGGCGAGGAATGTCTTTATCTTGTGTTGCATGGTCTCTTCCAGGGATAAGAATCGAATGGCAATGTTATCGATATCTGAGCAACTTGTCGCGTATTTTCCCGGTACTCTACGACACATTGTTAACGAAAGGGCAAACATGACGCGGATGAAGACCCGGTTGATGGCGTTCGGCACGACGTGCTGCATCGGCGGGGTTGCCTGCGCGGCGGAGCAGTTGGCTTTCTGGCCGTCCGGCGGCGATCACGGCATCGACGCGTGCGTGTTCATGACGATGCCCTCTGCCGGGGATCCCGCCGAGTTCGGACGGTTGCTCGTCGGCGTGGCGGCCAATACGGCGACGCTGGAACTGGTCGGCACGGTGAAACTGCGCCACGACGGCGCGGCGCCCGCCCCCCGCCTGCTGGAACTCGGCGCCGGCGCGGAAACGCTGCTCAGCGTCCCGCTCAACCCGACCGGAGCGCACACGGTCAGGGCCGCGATGCCGGCCGGGGCGGCGAAAGACTTGATGGGTTCGCTCCTGCATCGCAAGGGGCTGTGGCTGCGCATCGACGGCGCGGCTGCGAAGCCGGTCGACGTCGGCGGCACCGCGCCGCAGGTGACATCGTGCATCGCCACACTCGAGCGCGACCTGGCCGACGAACGCGACGCGCGGGCGCGGGGCGTTTTGACCACGGCTTTCCCGCGCCTTCGGGACGACGATTGAAAGCGGTCTTCCAGATCGCGAACCTGCTGGCCGCGTTTCGACGCGCTCTTCGCTGCCCGCACAGGATGATTGCACCCGGCAACGGATCTCTGCTACCATGTGATCGATAACAAATCAAGGAGACCACATGCGTTCGCTTTTGCGACCTCTCAGCCTCATTTTGTGCCTGTGCGCCACCCTCCACGCCGCCGCCGCGGACATGATCGAACGCGTCGCCTCGCCCGACGGCCACATCGTGCTCGAACTGGCGCAGAAACTGGACGCCGCCGGCAAGCGCGCCCTGACCTACAACGTGCGCGACGACGGCGAGACCGTCATCCGCGACTCGCTGCTGGAACTGCGGCTCGATAACCACCTGTCCGAAAACGCGATGGCCCTCCCCGTCGACCATCACGCGCGCTGGTTCGAGAACCTGCGCGTGACGGGCGTGCGCCGCGCCAGCCACGACAGCACGTGGACGCCCGTCACCGGCGAGCGCACGCACGTCCGCGACCATTACGAAGCCCTCACCGTCGACCTGGTCAAGGACGACAACCCGACCTATAAATTGTCCGTCGAGGTGCGCGCCTACGACGCCGGCGTGGCGCTGCGCTTCGCGTTCCCGGAAAACGAAAAAGGCACGTATTACCGCGTGATCGGCGAAGACACGGAATTCGCGCTGCCGGCCGGCACGAAGGCGTGGTTCCACGGCTGGGCCCAGGGCCCGTACCAGCTGATGCCGCTCTCCAACTGGCCGGACCAGGCCGAGCGCCCGCTGACCCTGCAGTTGCCGAACGGCCTGTCCGTCGCCCTGCTCGAGGGCCAGATGGTCGATTACGCGCGCACCAAGTTCAAGCTCAGCCCCGACAAGCCTGACACGCTGGTGACGGCCATGCACGACCCGGCCGACCTGGTCTCGCCGTTCGCCACCCCGTGGCGCGGCATCATGATTGCGCGCCGTCCCGGCCAGCTGATCGAGAACAACGACTTCATCCTGAACCTGAACGCCCCGTCGCGCATCGCCGACACGTCGTGGATCAAGCCGGGCAAGATCATGCGCGTGATGTCGCTGACGACGAAGGACGCGAAGGCCAACATCGACTTCGCCGCCCGCCACAAGCTGCAATACGTGCTGTTCGACTTCAAGTGGTACGGCAACGCATTCTCGTTCGACGCCGACGCGACCAAGGTGGCAATTCCCGACTTCGACCTCCCCGGCATCATCGCCTACGCGAAAGCCAAGGGCATCGGCGTGTGGCTGTACGTGAACCAGCAAGGCCTGATGGCGCAGGGCGACACGCTGTTCCAGACCTACCGCGACTGGGGCGTCGCGGGCGTGAAATTCGGCTTCGTGCAGGTGGGCTCGCACCGCTGGACGACGTGGGTCGAGAAGCTGATCCAGCAGGCGGCCGCCGCCCACGTCATGGTCAACATCCACGACGACTGGCGCCCCACCGGCGAGCAGCGCACGTGGCCCAACCTGATGACGGCGGAAGGCATCCGCGGCAACGAGGAAATGCCGGACGCCACCCACAACACGGTGCTGCCCTTCGTGCGCTACCTCGCCGGCGCGGCCGACTACACGATCTGCTACTACGACCCGCGCATCCGCACGACGCACGCGCACCAGCTGGCACTGGCCGTGGTCTATTACAGCCCGCTGCAGACGCTGTACTGGTACGACACGCCCGACCGCGCGCACGACGAGCCGGAGCTGGCCTTCTGGGACCGCATCCCGACCACGTGGGACGAGACGCGCGTGCTGGACGGCGCGCCGGGCCGCGACGTGACGATCGCCCGGCGCAAGGGCGACGAGTGGTTCGTGGGCAGCATCACGAACAACGACGCGCGCCGCATCCCGCTGCGCTTCGACTTCCTCCCGAAGGGCAAGCGCTACGAGGCGACGATCTATGCCGACGACCCGGCGGCGACCACGCGCACGAAAGTGGGCATCCGCACCCGCACGGTCGATTCCTCTACCGTGCTGCAGCTCGACCTGCCCGCTTCCGGCGGCCAGGCGCTGTGGCTGCGGCCGCTGTGACCGGCACGCCGGTTCAGTAACAGGCCCGCGCCACCAGCGCAAAGCGCTGCGGCTCGATCGCGCAGCGATAGGCCTTCACGCGGATGTCCACGTCGCCCGCGGGGACGGCGGATAACGTCACCTGCTCGACGTTGTTGACCCGGTCGGGAATGGTCGAACCCGGCGCCGCGTTGCCGTAGCCGGTCTCGCCACCGGCCGTGACGACGAGGTCGAGGTCGTTCTGCAGGGTCTCGCCCGCCGGATCGGTCCAGACCAGCGTCACCTTCAAGCTCTTCGCCGGTTTGGGCAGGGTCACCTGGAACGTCTGCTCGTCTCCCGTGTCGAGCGCCCGGTCCTCGTCCCAGAAGCGCAGCAGCCGGCTGCCGCCGTCGGCGTCGACGGACCGCGCCAGGTTCACGCGGCCGTAGCCCTGCTGGTGGTTCGGCACGACGCCCGTTTCGCTCGGCGTGTACTGGCCGCGCAGCGGCTCGGCGCCATTGACGATGCACGCCTTGACGAGGGCCGCGCTCGGCGTCTGTGCGCCGTTCTGCTGCAGGTATTCGCGCACGACGGCCGCGCAGCCGGAGACGAGCGGCGTGGCCATGCTCGTGCCGCCTTCGAACAGGTACAGGTCGTCGTCCGACAGTCCCCAGCCGCTCCCGGCGTCGCTCGAGCGCGAGCGGGTCGACAGGATCGCGGTGCCCGGCGCGACGACGTCCGGCTTGATGCGCCCGTCGGCCGTCGGGCCCCGTGAACTGAACGCCACGAGGCCGTCGGGATTTTCCGCCATCGTGTCCGTGCTGACCGGCTTCACGGGGAATTGCCGGGGCCAGCATTCGCCATAGGTCGAGTATCTGCGGTCGCCGTCGACGTAAGCGAAGCCGGGACGGTTGTTTTCGCTGGCGCCCACCGTGATGCAGTTCTTCGCGGTGCCGGGCGAACCCACCGAATGGCTGTCGACCACGCCGTCGCGGTTGCCGTCCCGCCCCGCGTTGCCGGCCGCGATCACGACGACGACGTCGCGGTTGTGCCAGACGAAATCGTCCACGTCGCGCGCATCCGCCGAATAATGGTTGTTCGTATCGCCCCAGGAATTCGAGTGGACGCGGGCGCCGTCGTCGTACGCCTGCCGCAGGATCGGGATCACGCCGTCGCGCAGGCCGCCCAGCGTGTTGTCGGCGCTCTCGATCGATTGCACGATCAAGGTGGCCGCGGGCGCGCAGCCGCGGATCGGGCCGTAGACCTGCGAATGGCCGTCGCCCAGCACCGACCCGCACACGTGCGTGCCGTGCCCGTTATGGTCGCTGGCGTCACCCGGCCGGCCGAGCGCATAGATTTGCCTGACGCGGCCTTCGAACGCCGGATGCGGGTCGGCGGCATCGCCGTTGTCGAACCCGGTGTCGCAGACGGCGACGATCTGGCCGGCGCCTTCGAACGACGTCCGGGTCGCCACGATCTCGGCACCGAGGATGCCGCGCGCCACGTTGTTCCAGAGCTGCTTGGCGTGGTCTTTCTCGATATGGTGGACCTCGTCGATCCCCGCGATCGCATCGAGCCGGTCGGCGTCGACGACCGTCCGGACCGTGCCGTTCCTGGCATCCAGGCCCGCGCGGGAGATACCCGCGACCGCCGCGATCCTGTCCAGCGTGGCGTCACTGTCCACGTCGCGATGCAGCACGATGTTGACGCGCTCCTTGCCGCCGCCCGGCGCGCCAGCGGGACTGAGCATGCTGAGCAGACGGGCATTCGGCGCCTGCGTCGCCGCGTGGAGCTCGGGGGACACCTTGACCTTGTCCGGATAATCGCCGGCCCACGCCACGAAGGGCAGCGCGCGCAACCGGTCGAGGTCCCGGTCCCTGTATTCGCAGACGTAGGCGTCGCGGACATAGCCTGTCAGCCTGGCGCCCGCGTTTTCCAGTTCCGCTTTCTGCGACGCGGTCAGCGGCGCACTCGTCTGCACGAGGATGTAGTCCGATTTCGCGGCATTCGTCGAACTGAGCAGGCCGAAAGTCTGCATTGCGGGCGCGTCCTGCGCGGGGTCGAACGACACCCCGTTGATCGTGATCTCGGCCATGATGTCCTCCTCGGATGATCCGGATTGGGAAGTTGGACATCCATACGGCCGTAAGATTCACCGGCCGTTCGTCCGGTTGAACGGATTCCACGTGTCCTTTGCCAGCAGGATCTCGTGATGCCCCCGCCCCGCCGGGATCATCGGGAAACAGTTCTCGGCCTGCTCGACCCGCACGTCGAGCAGGTACGGCCCGCTCGCGTCCATGCACGCCGCCACGGCCGCATCGAGTTCTTCCGGGGCCTCGACGCGGCCCCCCTGCCAGCCGAAGGCGCGCGCCAGCGCCACGAAGTCCGGCAGCGCCTCCGAATAACTGTGGCTGTAGCGCCCTTCGTAGTGCAGTTCCTGCCACTGCCGCACCATGCCCATGCAGCCGTTGTTCGACAAGACCAGCTTGACCGGGCACCGGTGCTGCACCGCCGTCGCCAGTTCCTGGATGTTCATCAGCACGGACGCGTCGCCCGAGACACATACGACGAGATCATCCGGATGCGCGACCTGGGCGCCGATCGCCGCGGGCAGGCCATAGCCCATCGTGCCCGCGCCGCCGGACGTCAGCCAGCGGCGGGGACGATCGAAGCCCAGGTATTGCGCGGCCCACATCTGGTGCTGGCCCACGTCGGTGGAGACGATCGCGTCGCGCCGCGCCACGTGGTCCGCCAGCGTGCGCATCAGCCGTTGCGGCAGGATGCCCGCGGCGGACGCCGGCACGTCGAGGCAGCGCGCGGCGCGCCATGACGCGATCCTGTCCCACCAGGCCGCGGTCGGCGCCGGGTCGACGCCGTCCAGCATCCGGAGCAGGCCATCGAGGATGTCGGCGCAATCACCCGCCAGGCCGACGTCCGTCCGCACGACCTTGCCGATCGACGCCGGATCGACGTCGACGTGGACGATGCGCGCGCCGGGACAGAAGTCCGCGAGGCGCCCCGTGACGCGGTCGTCGAAGCGCGCGCCCACGCACACCACGAGATCCGCTTCATGCATCGCGAGGTTCGCTTCCAGCGTGCCGTGCATGCCCAGCATCCCGAGCCAGCGCGGGTCCGACGCGGGAAACGCACCCAGCCCCATCAACGTCAGCGTGCACGGCGCATCCTTCCAGCGCACGAGACGGCCGAACGCGGCGCAGGCGGCGTCGCCCGCGTTGATCAGGCCTCCGCCGCCGTAGAACACGGGCCGGCGCGCGTGCCGGATCAGGTGCGCCGCCTGCTCCAGCG
>CBIHRX010000212.1:0-12140 GCA_966212555.1 uncultured Massilia sp. | reverse complement strand
GCACAGCCAGTCGATGGCGGCCGGGGTGTCGCGGTAGCGCAGGCAGGGGATGGCGCGGGAAGGCATGGCATGTCCTTGGCGGATGACGGCAACCCTATCCTACCAGCGCCGCAGCCTTTTTCAATGGCTGCGTTCGCGATAATTATGTGAACTTCAAGTCGTCGCCAAGGTCATACGAATCGTCGAGTTAACTCATCGGGAACCTGAGCAATTATTCGGGGTGGCAACGGCTGCTGGATGCGCGACAGTTGACGACGCCGGCGGCGCTGTTGCGCGTCGCGGTCCAGGTCGGTTAGACCGCAAGCGGTGGTTTACCGATCAAACGCGAACACAGCCTTTTCAAATACACGCCCATTCACCACGCGCTTTCAGCAGGCTCATTGTTCAGGCAAATGATTTTTCTTGTCAAATTACAATTAGAGAGAATTCACAAGGGTTTCGTCGGCTACCATTGGTTTTTAATGCGGGCGAATCCAAGCTTGCCCGGCATTTTGCGGTAAATACGTTTGTAACATGCCAGGATCGAACCAGAGCGGACTATTCGTTCGCCGGTTGCACCATATAATTATTAGAAAAATAATGAGACACATCGTCTATTGCTGGGAAATGGGCGGCGGTTTAGGCCATGTCGTCGCCATGGCGAAAATCGTCCAGGCCATGGTCGCGCAAGGGAATAAGGTTACGTGCATATTGAACGACCTGACCCACGCCCAGCGGTTATTGGGTCCGCTCGGCGTGGAATGGCTCCCGACACCTCGCATCCACGCTGCCATCAGGCGCACGCCGCCCGTCAATCACGCCGATGCGCTGCATAATGCCGGTTACGATAAACCGCAGAGTCTCCTTTCTTTGCTGGCGACATGGCGGACAATGTTTTCCCTGCTCGAGGCGGATCGCGTCGTTTGCGATTATGCGCCGACGGCGCGCCTGGCTGCCGAAACCCTCGGCATCGAGGCGGCATGTGTCGATAACGGTTTTTCGATGCCTCCGCTTTCCGATGATATACACGCGCCATTGCCTGCCGTGCGAATCAGCGCGGCCCCGACATTGGCGCAGCTTGTCGAATCGGAACAGCGGGTACTCGACGTCGCGAACCAGGCACTTTCGATATTGGATGCCGAACCGCTGAAGGCATTTTCCTGCCTGTTCAGGGAAAAAGTCTGGTACCGGAATTGGAGCGATTTCAACCATTTCGGGCCGCATTCTCCGGAAAAACATCTCGGTCCGATATTCGGCGATGGTGGTAAAGCCGATCCGGTCTGGCCCGCTGGCCGGCAACCGAAAATCTTCGCTTATCTCAAGCCGGAACATCCGGGCAGCATGAAGATCCTGAAAGCCGCGATCGCCCAGGGTTATCGGGTGCTTGCTTATTTGCCGGGGTTTCCCGAATCCAGCCTGCGCGATCTCGTCGCCGGCGGCCGATTGGCGGCGAGTCCCGAGCCGGTGAATCTGGATAAATTGCCCGACGATGTAGAAATCGGTATCTGGCACAGTCCGATGGGCGGCATTGCGCGCTGCCTCGATAAAGGCATGGGCATGATATTCCTGCCGATGAATTCCGAACAGAACTTGGTGTCCGCCGCAGCCAAACGGTCCGGATTGCCCGTGCATATCTACGATGACGGCGACGACGAGCATGCCGTGCTCGACGCGGCGCGGGCCTCGCCCAGAGTCATGCTCGGGAACCGCTGGACGCTGGCGGATCCCGCCGATTTCGCCCACAAGCTCGCTTGCTGCTGATGCATTCGTAACCGCGGAACGATCGACCACCATGCGCATCGCTTATGTCAGAAACACTTTTCCCAAGGCTACGGAGACCTTCATCCTCGAAGAAATCCTGTACCTGGCGAAGGCCGGCCACGATGTCCGTGTGCATGCGGGCCATTGCGAGCTGGCGAACATGAATCCGAAGCTTGCGGGGAGTGGGTTGCTCGCGCAGGTCGTATTTCCCGACGCCGCGGCGCTGTCCTTGCGCGGCAAGGCGCGGCTCATCCGGGTCTTCCTGCGCAAGGCGCTGCGCTACAAGCCTTATCGGTCCCGCTTTCTTCATAATTATCTCCCGGACAGGGACCTGAAGGCGGAAGTCGACGACGCGCTCCGTCGTCGTTCCGGCCTGGAGCGCCTGCGCGCCAGGGCCGGCATCTGGCTGAATGCCATGCGCCTGAATAATCTTTCGCTCGCGCGCAACCAGGTGTTGCTCAGGGTGAACGAAGCTCCGCCCGATCATATTCATTGTCCATTCCTGTTCGCCGGGGATTGCGCGACATTGGCCAAATTGACGGCGCGATATCCGGACGTTCCTTATACGGTCACCCTGCGTTCCCGCGACCTGTATTTCAGGTCGGCGGATACCGATTATCTGACACGACGCGATCGGCTGATCGACGGGGCCACGCGCGTCTTTGCGATTTCGGAATTCAATCGGCGCGAAATCGCCGCGCGCCATGCGTTGCGGCATCCGGTGCAGGTTGTCCACAGCAGTATCGACACGGACTATTTCCGGCCGGGCCGCACCGACAAGAAAAAAGCCCGAAAAATGATTGCCGTGGCCAGGCTCGTTCCGAAGAAAGGCCTGGAACTCCTCATCGACGCCTGCGCGCATCTGCACCGGGCCGGGGAAGCATTCCACTTGTCGATCGTCGGGAGCGGTGTTCTGAAAGACGCCTTGCTGGAACGTATTCGCAGCCTGGGTCTGCAGGATTGCATCGAAATCATCGGTCCATTCAAATCGGATATGATCCGGTATCTGCTCGACCAGGCCGAAGTATTCGTATTGCCCTGCGTCGTTGCGGAAGATGGTGACCGCGACATGCTGCCCAATTGCCTGAAAGAAGCAATGGCAATGAAACTGGTCGTCGTTACGACCAACATTTCGGGCATCGAAGAACTCATCAGCGATAACGTCGACGGTTTGCTGGCCAGGCCGAATGATCCGGTCGATCTCGCGGCGCGGATCGTCACCGCGTTTGACGACAAGGACGCCGCACGGCGTATCGGGAATAACGCGCGGGAAAAAATAAAGGCGAGTTACAGCATCCGGGTCGAAGGAAGGAAATTCTGCGACGCCCTGGAGCGAATCCGAAACGAATTTCCGGATGGCGTATCGGTACACGTGAATATGGATGCTGAATTGGACGAAGCCGTGAATTAGGGCTTGTTCTCATGGAAAACGGCGTGGCGATTCGAATGAGTCGCCCGATTCGTTACGCCCATATTCTGCGAAAAGGCTGAAAATAAATTTTAAATTGTTTACTTGAAATGTTATTTTTTGTGAACATTTGTGCGAATGCCTTTGCTAAGATGAGTTCCATCAATTGATGAAAGCGGTCATAAAAAAGACCGCGCCATCATCGAATTGAAATAATCGGAATTCCTCATAAAAATTAAAACCGCGTATTTCGTTATCGCATGCTGATTCTTTCCGATTCCCTGTCCGTACCGCTACCGGTACGCCGTCCCGCGACGCCATGCGTCGCCTGGTTCGACAGCCGTCGCATCGACCTGGCGACCGTCCGCGACCGTGCGCCCGCCATCCTGCAAGACGCCGGACCGGAGATGTCCGTCGGCGACGCGGCGGCGACCGTCGTCTGGAGCCGGATCATGGCCGCGGTCTTGCCCCATGGCGCGGTACCCGCCTACGCGCTCGTGCTGACCGACGGCGACGGCGCGGGCCCGAGCCGTGCGAAGCTGCTGCGCCAGGCCGCATTGTGTCCGTCCGACTACCTGGACGGCGCGGCGTCCGCCGCGAACATCGCCGACGATTTCCAGCGCGTGTTCGGCGACGACGTGCCGCGCACGGGCGGCGTGGAGACGATCGACAGCGGGTTGCACCTCATGGCGTGCCGCCATGCCGAGCAGCTGGCGGCGTGTTTTTCCAAGCGCATCTTCCCGGGCGTGCAGGGACCCTCGGCGCTGGCCCTGGACGGGCGTGTCGCGGCATGCGCCGGCGCCAGCCATATACCGGGCTATCGTCGCGCGACGGACGTTGCGCAGGAGCCGGACCAGTGGCGGATGCAGGAACCCGTCCTCGCCGTCGTGCGCGCGCTGCGCCGGCGGATCGGGGCATGCCTGCCGCGGGACGAGGCGCGCCTGATCCCGGAAGACGAGCTGGTGCAGGCATTTCGCCAGGCGCTCGGCCGCGCGCGCGAACGCGCGCTGTTGCGCATGACCGGGCTGCCGGCCGGGTTCATTCGCACGGAATCGGCCGCTGCACGGTCCGGGCTGTATCGCTGCATGCGCGAGATCTACCGGCGCGACGGCGACCTGAACGCGATCCTCGCCCACGCGGCGGCCGTGCCCGCCTCCGACCTGGACGGCGCACTGCGGCCGAACCTCGACGACGATGGGTTGCGGCGCGAATTCATCGAGGCGTACGTCGACAGCCGGGCGCGTTTCATCGGGAAGCATCCCGCCGGGCAGCGCATGCATGCGCACGCGTACCTGGCGCTCCAGGCGTGCCGCCTGAACGCGGACCTGTCGTTCCTTGCGCACGGCGATCCATCGGGCGCCATGCCGGGAAGTGTCGACGAAGACCCGTCCGGCCTGGGCGAGCGCATCGATGCGATCGTCGCGCGCGGCCGCTATCGGCTGGCGGACGCGCATCCCGACATGCAGGGACAGCATGCCCAGGCCCAGGTCGACAGTCTCGACAGGCTGGGACGGGACATCACGGCTTTCGTCATGGCCTGCATGGACCGGGCCGGCGTCACGCCGGACATCCGGGTGCGCATGCTGCGCCTCGTGGGCCAGGCATAAGGTTTCAAAGGCCGAGATTGCCCGCCTATCCAAAGTGGCAATCAAATCGAAGGAAATCATAATGCGTCTTTTGAAAGTGACCGAGCTGTCGTCCGTCTCCGCAGGCACCGACCCGGCCAAGCCGACCACCGGCAATTCCGCATCGGCGGGTCCGCAGGGTTCGAGCGCCACCTGCCCGCCGGGCCAGCAGCCGATCGCCAACTGGTCGTCGAACAATAGCGGTGCCCAGGGTAGCCTCAGCGGCGGCAACCGCGTCGTCGGCGGCAGCGTAAGCGGCGGCGGCAGCAGCCAGAACGTCAACGCCTCGGCCACCTGCGCCCCGCCGCGCTCCGGCGGCACGAACCAGAGCACCCGTCCGGCCCAGTCGACGACGCCGAGCTCGACCCCGACCCGTCCGTCGGTGTCGTACGAGCCGGATACCGGGTACGACGACTACTGCTGATCCCGGCAGGGTCTCGAGTCGAACCGCCGGTGGCGCCGCCGGCGGCACAGTGCTTCGCCCATTCTCCCCCTGAAAGTTATTCTCCAGACCGAAGCCCGCGAATGCGCGCTGGCATGCCTCGCGATGGTCTCCTGCGCCCATGGCTACCAGGTCGACCTGCCCGAACTGCGCCGGCGCTTTGCCGTGTCGCTGAAAGGGTCGAATCTCGAGCAGTTGATCCGCTACGCCGGCGCGATGGACTTCAGCAGCCGTGGCCTCCGTCTCGAGACCGACGAACTCGACCGCCTGAAGCTGCCATGCATCCTGCACTGGGACATGAACCACTTCGTCGTACTCAAGCGCGTGCGTCACAACCAGGTGACGATCCTCGACCCGGCGGTCGGCGAATACAAGCTCGACCTCAAGCAGTTGTCCGCGCATTTCACCGGGGTCGCGCTCGAACTGACGCCGAATGCCCGCTTCCGCAAGGCGGACGCGCGCAAGCGGGTCAAGCTCTCCGACCTGACGGGACGCGTGCTCGGGCTGCGCATGTCGCTGTTCCAGATTTTCTGCGTGTCCGTGCTGCTGCAGTTGCTGGGCCTCGTGGCGCCGCTGTTGAACCAGATGGTGGTCGACAACGTGCTGGGCGGCCACGACCGCGAGCTGCTGCCGCTGCTGATGCTGGGATTCGGCCTCGTGTTGCTGATCCAGGCGGCGATTTCGATGGCGCGCGGCTGGATGGTCATGATCCTCAGCCAGGGCCTGTCCCTGCAGTGGTACAGCAACGTGTTCAGCCACTTGCTGAAACTGCCGCTGGCCTACTTCGAGAAGCGCCACCTGGGCGACCTGCTGTACCGCTTCAGTTCGATCGGTACGATCCAGAACACCCTGACCACGAACGCCGTGACCGTGTTGCTGGATGCGTTGACGGGCCTGGTCGCGGTCGTGATGATGCTGCTGTATTCGCCCATGCTGTCGCTGGTGAGCTTCGCCGCCACGGGGGCCTATGCGCTGCTGCGGGTGCTGTCGTACCGCGCCTACCGCGAAGCGGCGCGCATGCGCATGAACGTCAGCTCGCGCGAGAATTCGCACTTCCTCGAAACCATGCGCGCCATGCTGCCGCTCAAGCTGTTCGGGCGCGAGCAGGAACGCCTGGCGCGCTGGCAGAACCTGCGCGTGCAGGTACAGAACCGCGACACGCAGAACACGGCCATGAATCTCTGGTTCAGCGCCGGCAACAACCTGATCTTCGGCCTGCAGAACATTGCCGTGTACGGCATCGGCGCGACGCTGATCATGGACAGCATCGGCCGCGACGGCGCCGCGTTCACGATCGGCATGTTCCTCGCCTTTAACAGTTACTCGTCCCAGTTCACGACGCGCACCGCGGCCATGATCAACTACGCGGTCGAGCTGCGCATGCTGGGCCTGCACTCGGAACGCCTGGCGGACATCGCCCTGACGGAGCCGGAGCGCGACCAGGTCCCGGACAACGACCTCGTCCACCTCACGCCGCGCATCGAACTGCGCAAGGTAGGTTTTCGCTACGGCGAAGGCGAGGCATGGGTCTTGCGCGACGCCAGCCTCGCCGTGGAAGCGGGGCAGAGCGTGGCGATCGTCGGCGCGAGCGGGGGCGGCAAGACGACGCTGATGAAGATCATGCTCGGCTTGCTGAAGGTGCGCACCGGCGAAGTGCTGTACGGCGGCATCCCCGTCGCCAAGCTGGGCGTGCGCAACTACCGGCGCCTGATCGGCACGGTGATGCAGGAAGACGTGCTGCTGGCGGGCAGCATTGCCGAGAACATCAGCTTCTTCGACCCCAAGCCGGACGAGGACTGGATCCACGAATGCGCGCGCATCGCGGCCATCCACGACGACATCAGCGCCATGCCGATGGGCTTCCATACGCTCGTGGGCGACATGGGCTCGTCGCTCAGCGGCGGCCAGAAGCAGCGCATCCTGCTCGCGCGCGCGCTGTACAAGCGGCCCGTGATCCTGGCGCTGGACGAGGCGACCAGCCACCTGGACGGCGACAACGAGCGCCGCGTGAACGCCAGGCTCGCCGAGATGAAGATCACCCGCATTTTTGTCGCGCACCGCGCGGAAACCATCGCCAGCGCGGACCGCGTGTTCGAGCTGCGCAACGGGAAGTTGAAGGAACGCGCGGCCGCGCATTCCGCTCCGGCCATCGACGTCGCGGCGGCATGAGCGCCGGCGTCCATTTTCATTGATCAGGAAGGCAAGCATGAACCAATTCACCCGCAAGGAACACGAGGCGATCGGCGACCAGGCCCTGGCGCTGCCGCCGGACTTCGCGCGATCCGCGCGCCGCCAGGCCCGCGTGCTGATCGGCTGGATGCCGCAGGAAAAGGCGGTACGGATCCTGGCCGGGCGCGATGGCAGCGCGCGCGATCCCGACATCATCCAGCGCGTCGCCGCGGCGCGCCGTACCGTCGCGGAGCGGGTCGGCAGTTTTTCGTCCGACGGCGCGATCGGCGACTTGCCCGCCGTGCTCGAGGACTACGCCGCGCGCCTGATGGAGCGGCCGGAATTCGCCGCGTACAAGCGCGACGGCTGGAAGATCCGGATGGCGGACCTGCGCAAAGTATGCGCCGTCCAGGAAATCGTCCACCTGGACCACGCCGTCAAGCGCTTCGACGGCATCGCGCCGGACGACATCGAAGCGATCGCCGCGGTCTGCCTGCCCTTGGAGGCCGATGCCAGCGCCGTCAAGCTGCACTGGTCGGAGGAAAACCGCTACTGGATGCTGTCGTCCGACAACCCGAACCTGAACATCTCCGCGCACTTCAGCGAGAACCAGCAGGTGGGCGGCGGGCGCACGATGCCGGGCTACGGCTTCTGCGCCGAAGCGCAGCCGTCGTTCGTGCAGGTGGTGTTCCACCGCGGCCGCTACATCCTGCGCGACGGCTACCATCGCACGCTGGGCCTCGTCGCGCGCGGCGTCACGCGCATTCCCGTGGCGTACCGGGAATTCGACGAGTTCGAGAGCCTCTGCCTGGATCACGGGAACCTGGCCGAACCGACTTATCTCGGCAATAACCCGGCCACCATGTTCGATTACCTCGACGATGAGGTGGCCGCCGAGACGTCGCTCTCCGTCAAGAAGACACTCGTCATCATCGAAGCCAAGCGTTACACGATCTCGTTGTAGGCACGACGATGGAGCTATTCAGGGAAGAAGCCCGGCACCAGCAATCGGCCCAGTGGCTGGGCACGGTCCGGCTGGCGCGGCCGTTGAGCTTCACGCTGGTGACGGCGGCATCCGTCGCGATCCTGGTCCTGGTGACGGCGTTCGCGCTGCTGGGCGAAGTGACCCGCAAGGCGCGCCTGACGGGCATGCTGGTCGCGACCGAGGGCAGCCTGAACATCGCCGCACAGCAGGGCGGCATCGTGTCCGAGCGGCGCGTGCGCGAAGGGGACGTGGTGCACCGGGGCGACACGCTGCTGGCGATCAACACGGACCGCCAGAGCCTGAGCGGCGCCGCCGTGGAAAGCACGGTGGCCGCGATGGCGGAGCAGGTGCGCCGGCGCGAACAGCTGGCGCGCAACGCCCGCAGCCTCAGCATGGCCCACATCCGCCAGCAGCGCGCCATCGCGCTCGAGAAGATCGACGGCATCGAAGTCGAGCTCGCCCAGCTCGAGGAATCGGTCGGCCTGCAGCAGCGCAAGGTGGCGCTGGCGAAGAAGGACGTGGAACGCCTGCAGGGGCTGGTGGCCGACGGCTATATCCCCGAGGCGCGGCTGCAGGAAAAGCGCGAAGCGGAGCTGGACGCGTTGAGCCAGCTGCAAACCCTGAAGCGCAACAGCACGACCCTGCAGCGCGAACGCATGGCCGTGCGCGCCGACGTCGAGGCGCTGGACGCGCAGCTGGCGGCCGAGCGCAACACCGTCGAGACGCAGTTGAGCAGCCTGAAGCAGGAAGGACTGGAAATCGACGGCCGCCGCTCCCAGGTCATCACCGCGCCGTGCGACGGCACGGTGGCCGGCATCGAGATCAAGCCGGGCCAGTCCGTCGCCGCCGGCCAGACACTGCTGACGCTGTTGCCGAAGGCGCAGAACGGCAAGGCGCTGGAAGCCCATTTGTTCGCGCCCAGCCGGACGGCCGGTTTCGTGCAGCCCGGGCAGAGCGTGTTCATCCGCTACGCCGCCTACCCGTTCCAGAAATTCGGCATGTATTCCGGACGGATCACGGCCGTGTCCGGCACGCCGTTCTTCCCGAACGAGTTGCCGCCCAACCTGTCGCAGCAACTGCTCAGCCAGGCCGGCAGCGTCGAAGGTTTGTACCGCATATCGGTGACGCTGGACGACCAGGCCATCCGTGCCTACGGCGCGCCCATTCCCCTGAAGCCCGGGTTCGTGCTCGAGGCCGACGTCATCCAGGCCAGGCTGAAGATCTGGGAGATGATGTTCGAACCGTTGCTGGCCATTCGCGCCAGCATGACGACGTCCCTGGTCCGGCCCGCGGGCGCGGGCGGGGCGGCCCCATGAGCGGCCCGCTGCGCATGCCACGCTGGGCGCGGGGCGCGTTGGCGTGCCTGTCCGCCTGCCTGCTCGGCGCGGGGACGGCGGCGGCGGGCGAAGCGTTCCCCTACCGGACGCTCGAGGACGACCTGCACTACCGCGTCGAGGCCGACGGGCGCAGCGTCGAAACCCATACGCTGCGGATCCGCGTCGACGCGCGCGCCGGGATCGCGCCCGTGCGCACCCGGCGTCTCGTGTTCAACCGGCGCTACGAACAGGTGCGTGTCCTGCACGCCTACCTCGTCAGGCCTGACGGCCGGCGCGTGACCGGGGCGCGCATCCGCACGCTGGCCCGGCCCGTGCCCGGTGCCGAAGGCTTGCGCGACCTGCGCACGCTGGAAGTGGACTTCGACGCGCTGGCGCCGGGCGACACGCTGCACGTGGCCATCCGCCGCACGACGCCCGCCGTCTTCTTCCGCCATCACTTCTACACCGTCATCGAGCCGGCGGCCGGATCGGAAGACACGGTGGGCACCGTGACCGTCGACCTGCCGCGCTCGATGGCGCCGCTGCACGCCGTGGCGCGCGGCTTCAGCGCCGCCGCGCCGGCCGCCGCGGGCGGGCGGATCCGCTACCGCTGGGCCGACGACGGCAGCGCCAACGAACGCGACGAATACGCCGCGGCCGACCGCAGCCGCTACCGCAAGGGCATCTGGCTGTCCACGTTGCCCGGCTTCGGGGCGCTGGCGGCGGAGCTGGCGCCGCATTACCGGCGGCATGCCGCGCCCGATCCGCGCATCGCCCGCCTGGCGCGCCAGGTCACGGCGGGGCTCGACGCGCCGCGCGCGCGGGTCCTGGCGATCCAGCGCTGGGTGCAGGAACACATCCGCTATCGCGCCCTGTACCTGGGCGCCAGCGCGTGGCTGCCCACGCGCGACGCGGCGGCCGTCCTGGACGCGCAGGAAGGCGACTGCAAGGACCACGTGGTGCTGATGCAGGCCTTGCTCGCCGCCGCCGGCATCGACAGCACGCCCGCGCTCACGCACACGGGCTTCGACCTGTACAGCGTGCCGGAACAGGCCAATCCGCTCATGTTCGACCACGTGCTGACGTACGTCCCCGCACTCGACCTGTACGTCGACGCGGCGAACAAGGACTACACGGGCGGCTACCTGCCGCCCGACCGGCTGGACAAGGCCACGGTGCTGCTGCACGACGGCGCCACGGGCCATACGCCGGCGCGGCAGGAGGGCGCCGTCGAACATCGCCTGGCCCTGGCGCTGCGGACGGACGGGGCGGCGCGCTTCGACTACGGCGTGCGCACGACGGGCATGGAAGCGGGGCCGGCGCGGCACTGGTTCGCGGCGCGCGCTGCGGAGCCCGCCGGGACGTTCGGCCAGGCGTTGCTGCGGCAGCACGGCTGGACCGGCGCGGCGTCCGAGGACCGGGGCGACGTGCAGGGCACGGCGCCGGACTTTCGCTACGGCTACCGGGGCGAGATCGACGCGTTCCTGCCCGCCGGGCCCATCGCCGAGCTGCCGGCGGCGAGCGCGCTCCTGTCCGGCATCGTGCAGATCGCGGACGGCTACGGCGCGGAGCCGGTGCGGTCCCAACCGTTCATGTGCGAACCGCATGACGTGCTGGAGGTGGCACGCTACGAGCTGCCGGCCGGACTCGAGCTGGTTTCCATCCCGCCGGACGCGCGGGCCGGCAGCGCCATCCTGCAATTCGGCGCGACTTACCGTCTCGACGGCCGGACGCTCGTCATCGAGCGATACCTGCGCCTGACCAAGGCGGGCACCATGGTCTGCACCCCAGCGGACTTCGAGGCCATGCGGCCGGTGCTGGCCGCCGCGCGCCAGGACCTGGCGCGCACGCTGGTCATCCGCCGGCCCTGACCGGTACGGGTTTCAATGGCTGACATTGCCGGCCAATCCAACGGCAATCCAATCGAAGGAGATGTAATGCGTCTTTTAGCAATCACGGAACTGACTTCCATTTCTGCGGGTACGGGCCCGACCGGCACCTCGACCGCGTCCGCGGGGCCGTCGGGTTCGACCGCCAACTGCGCGCCGGGCTCGCACCCGGAAGTGAAATGGTCGCAGACCGTCACCTACGGGTCCGCGGCCGGCAACGGCGGCACCAGCGGCGCAGGCGCAAGTGCCGGAGGCACCGTCAGGAGCGTCACCACGACCGGTTCCGCGACGTGCGTGCCGGACAAGCCGGCCCCCTCCAGCGGAACGCGCTCGACGTCGCCGGGCGGTTCCCGTCCGGCGTCGAGCGGAACGGGCGGCTCGCGGCCGCCGGCGGCGTCCAAGCCGACGTGCTACGACGACGACCCGACCGCCTACGACGACTACTGCTGATCCGGCCCTACATCTGCTGGAACAGATTGCTGTGGTTGCGGCTGACCTCCAGCTCGCCCGGCCAGCCGCGCACCTTCAGCATCTGGCGCCCGCGCAGGTCGCGCTTGACCTCGGCG
>CBIHRX010000211.1:0-12146 GCA_966212555.1 uncultured Massilia sp. | reverse complement strand
CGACCTGAACTTTTATCGCGGCCGCGCACCGATCACGGACGTGCCGGAGCGCATGCGTCCGATCTGGGATTGGGTGCCTGCCAAATTCCGCGACTTCTACACGCAGTTGCACGATGGCTGGACCTTCCTGCCGGCGAATTCGATGGGGCCGTTGCCGGTCGAGGATTGGGCATTCCTGTCCGACGACAAGTTCGACATCGACGACGCCACCGCGCGCGCCCTGCCCATCGATATCACCCGAACCGTGGCCGTATTCCACAACGGCGCCGGCGATTACCTGTGCCTGAATTGCGTGGGCAATGGCGAAGCCACGGGGGTCATCTGGTGGCACGAAGATCCCGAGAATCCCGAGCCGGTCGATTTCTGGGGCGTGCTGGATGCCTGGGTCGGCATTTTTCTGGAAGAAGCGGACCGCCACGGTGCATGAGCGGATCGCCGAACTGTGCAAAGAAGGCGATGCGCTGGCGTCGGCCGGGAGGCCGGACGACGCAAAGCAGAAATACATCGCCGCGCTGAAACTGCTGCCCGGGGAGCCTGGACAGTGGGAAGCGGCGACATGGATTTATGTGGCGCTTGGCGATGTCCATTTTCACTTGCCGGACTTCGACAAGGCGTTCAAGTGTTTTTATAACGCCGTGCAATGTCCTAAGGGACTCGGCAACCCGTACATTCACTTGCGTCTGGGGCAGCTTTACTTTGAGCGGAATGATGTCGACAAAGCAGCCGACGAACTGACGCGCGCCTACATGGGCGGCGGGATCGATATCTTCATGGAAGACGATCCCAAGTACCTGGAATTTCTCGAGACGAGAATCGGCTTGTGACGCAATCCGTCTATTACTGCAAGAGCTGGTTCCGTGCGAAGAAAAAACCGACCGAGCCCTGGTCGGAAGACAAGGCCAAGGCTGCTCACCGAGACAAGCTTCCCTGCACGGCACTCATCGGCAGTCCCGAACAGCCCTACTGTTTCCTGAACGTCGCCGACCACATCGTTGGCGTCGGCTTTCTCGATCGCCACCTGCGCGAGGTGCTGACCTATGCGTTCAAGGAAGTCGCGGCAGGGAAGCTGTTTCTTACAATGGCCATTCATCGGGAATTCGAGGCCGGCACCGATCGGCCAACCAGCGGCGTGATCTACTCGTTCGATCCAGGCGGTGCGGTGCACATCCGGCGCGAGTCGTTCTTCCCGCATCGGGTGGAAACGGCCACCGCGTCTTTCGATCCGGCGCCGAGTTTCACGAGTTGGCCTGTGTTCGGCCAATACGATGATCTTATCCGTGTCGAGCGATTGCCACGCCTGTGAAAATGTGTGCACCTTTGGCGGGGCCGAACTGCTATCGTTACCTCGCTCCGAGATTGGGAGCGACTTCCTTCACCGACTGGAGACCGCAATGAAGAACGTCGTTTTGGTCGCCGCCATCGGCCTGTCGTCGGCACAGGTGCTCGCCTGCCCGCTGTCCGACTCCCTGGCAAAGCGCTATGGAATCTCGTTCTCGGGCTTCAGCATCGCGGTCCCGGCATCCGCTGCGCCCGACACGACACAGGGCGGGCCGTTCGTGCGCGTGCGCATGCCGGACGCGGGCAACGTGGCCGACGGCTTCCACCACACCATCGTCATGGACCGCAGCACGAAGAAAGCCTGGATCCTCCGCACCGGCGGCTTCGTCGGCGTCTACCAGTGGTATGGGCCGGTCGATGCCGTCGACGCGTCGCTCGACGACTGCCGGCTGGAGCCAGCCGGCAGCACCTCGCAAGAGTTAAACAAGCCCTTGCCGACTCTGGTCAATCGCCACGGCTGACCGCAATCTCAGCGATCCACCATCGCCATCGCCTTCTCGTTATAACGCGCTCCCGCCACGCCGATCTGCACCAGCGCCCCATCGAGACGGCGCAGGTCGTCCTCATCCAGCCTCAGATCGGCCGCAGCGAGATTCTGTTCGAGGTAAGTGCGCCGCTTGGTGCCCGGAATCGGCACGATGTCGTCGCCCTGCGCCAGCAGCCACGCGAGCGCCACCTGTCCCGGCAATGCACCGTGACGGGCCGCGATCTCTTTCACCAGATCCGCAATGGCCTGGTTGCGGTCGAAGTTCTCGCCCTGCAGGCGCGGATCGTTCTGCGCGCGGAAGTCGTCGGCCGGATAGTCCTCGGCGCGCTTCGCCGTGCCGGTCAGGAAGCCGCGGCCGAGAGGACTGAACGGCACGAGGCCGATGCCCAGTTCGCGCAGCGCGGGCAGCACGTCGGCGTCGAGGTTGCGCTCCCAGATCGAATACTCGCTCTGCAGCGCCGACACGGGCTGCACGGCGTGGGCGCGGCGGATCGTCGCGACGCCTGCCTCCGACAGGCCGAAGTGCAGCACTTTGCCCTCGCGGATCAGGTCCTTGACCGTGCCGGCCACGTCCTCGATCGGCACGTTCGGGTCCACCCGGTGCTGGTACAGCAGGTCGATGCGGTCCGTACGCAGGCGCTTCAGCGACGCTTCGACGACCTCGCGGATGTGTTCCGGGCGGCTGTCGGCGCCGGCGAAATGGCCCTTGCCGACGATGAAGCCGAACTTCGTCGCGATCTGCACCTCGTTGCGCCGGCCCTCCAGCGCGCGGCCCAGCAATTCCTCGTTCGTGAACGGACCGTAGACTTCCGCCGTGTCGAAGAAGGTGCAGCCCAGGTCGATGGCGCGGTGGATCGTCGCGATCGATTCCCCGTCGTCCGGCGTGCCGTAGGCGTGGCTCATGCCCATGCAGCCCAGGCCGATGGCGGAGACTTTCAGTCCTTGGGATCCCAGTTGTCGAGTCGTCAGCATGTTCTTCATCCTTTTTTGAAAAATGCCGCAGGTCGCGGCCTGGAGACAATGTAAGCGTTGCGCCTTGTAAAGAAAACACCAATAATCGGCGGATCATTTTCCAAAAATGGAAAACGCTTTGGACTGGAACGATCTTAAATACTTTCTGGAAGTGGCGCGCGGCGGCAGCCTGACGCGCGCTTCCGACGTGCTGCGCGTGAGCCAGTCGACCGTCAGCCGGCGCATCGCCGAGCTGGAAGCACGCCTGGCCACGCGCCTGTTTGCGCGCCACCAGACGGGCTATCACCTTACGGACGAAGGCCGCGAACTGCTCGGGCGCGCGGAGGCCGTCGAGGACAACATGCTGGCCTTCGAACGGGGCGCGTCCGGCCTGAGTCCCGGCGTGTCGGGCATGGTCCGCCTGGCCACGTCGGACAATCTCGCGTCGGACCTCGTGATCCCCGCCCTGCCCCGCTTCGTCGCGCGCCATCCGCAGCTGCGGCTGGAAATCGTCACGACGACGGCCGCCGTGGAGCTGGGCCGGCGCGACGCCGACCTCGCGCTGCGTCTCGTGCGCCCCAGCCACGGCAACCTGAAGGCGCGCCGGCTCGGCGCGATGTCGTACGGCGTGTACGGCCACCGCGACTATCTCGCGCGGCATCCTGCGCCCGCCGGCGATCCGCTCGCGGGCCGCGCCATGATCACGTGGGACGAGGCGCACGCGCACCTGCCGGCTTCTCAATGGCTCGCGAAGCGCGCGCCGGATGCGCACGTGGTGCTGGCCGCGTCGACGCTGCGCGCGCAGATCGCGGCCGCGCGCGCGGGACTCGGCCTCGCCATCATCCCGGACTTCCTCGTCGCCGATCCCGACCTGGAACGCGTGCTGGCGCCCGGCGACGTGTTCAGCGACGGCGTGTGGCTCGTGATGCATGCGGACCTTGCCGCGTCGAGCCGGGTGCGCGCCGTCGCCGACTTCCTCGCGGAGACGGTCGTAGAAGCCCGCGCCGCGCTGGCGGGAGATCAGGCGACCGTATAGCCGCCATCGACGAGCAGGCCGTGGCCCGACACGAACGCGGCGTCGTCCGACGCGAGGAACGCGACAGCTGCCGCAACCTCTTCGGGCGACCCCGCGCGTCCGGGCACCGTCGCCGCCGCAAACGCGTCCTTCGCGTCCGCGCTCGGCCAGACGCGATCCTGGAACGGCGTGTCGATGATCCCCGGATTGACCGCGTTGACGCGCACGCCCTGCCTGAACCACTCGATCGCCGCGGTCTTGGTCAGCCCGAGCACCGCATGCTTGCTGGCGATGTACAGGGCCGCGTTCGCGAAGCCGATGACGCCGCCCATCGACGCATTGTTGATGATGGTGCCGCCGCCCTGCGCCAGCATCGCCTTCGCTTCATGCTTCATCGACCAGAACACGCCGCGGACGTTGGCGTTGAAGATCGTGTCGTAGACCTCGTTCGATTGCTCCACGAACGGCGAGAAACCGCCTTCCGTGCCGGCGTTGTTGAAGGCAATGTCGAGGCGGCCGTAACGCGCGACCGTCTGCGCGACGAGGTCGATCACGTCCTGTTCCACGTTGACGTCGGCGACGATGGCCAGCGCTTCGTGGCCTTCGCGCCGGATCTCGTCCACGAGTGCGTCCAGCTCGGGACGGCGGCGCGCACTGGCGACCACCGTGGCGCCGCGGCGGGCGAATTCGATGGCCGTTGCGCGGCCGATGCCGGAGCTTGCGCCCGTGACCAGTGCGACCTTGCCGGACAGGGTTTGAAATGTCGTTGCGGTGTTCATGTCGTTCTCCATGATCGGGTTTGTGGTGAACCGATTATGGATGCGCCGATTAAGCCGATAAAGTATCCTATCCCGCACAGACTGATGAACGAGGTTCACCAATGGAAAATGCCGAACTGGCCGAACTGGCGGTGTTCGCCGCAGTGGCACGGCACTTGAGCTTCCGCCAGGCGGCGGTCGAACGGGGCACGACGCCGTCCGCGATCAGCCATGCGGTACGCAGCCTCGAAGCCCGTGTCGGCGTGCGGCTGTTCCACCGCACGACCCGCAGCGTATCCCTGACCGAGGCGGGAGAAACGCTGTTCGCGCGCCTGGCGCCCGCGCTGTCTGAGATGCGCACGGCCGTCGACGAACTGAATACCTATCGGGCGACGCCTTTCGGCACGGTCAGGCTCAACGTCCCGAACTCGCTCGCGCCGTATGTGCTCGGCGATGTGATGGCACTGCTCGTGACGCGGAATCCCGGCCTCAAACTGGACGTGGTCGCGACCGATCGTCTCGTCGACATCGTCGAGGAAGGGTTCGACGCGGGCATCCGGCTCGGGGAACGCTTGTCGCAGGACATGGTCGCCGTGCGCATCCGGCCCACGTTCCGCATGACCGTCGTCGGCGCGCCGGACTACTTCGCGCGCCACGGGGTGCCGGCGACGCCGCATGCATTGCGCGACCACACCTGTATCCGCTACGCCTTCCCGAGCGGGACGATCTACCACTGGGAATTCGCGCAGGACGGCGAGCGCATCGAGGTGGAAGTCGACGGCCCGCTCACGCTGGACAGCCAGGAATTGATGGCCGACGCGGCCGCCCGCGGCCTCGGGCTGGCCTTTGTCTGGCAGGACCGCGCCGCGCCCTACGTGCGTGCCGGCCGGCTGCAATCCTGTCTCGACGACTGGACCGCCGTCGACGAGAACCTGTACCTGTATTTCCCGAGCCGCAAGCACCAGCCGGCGGGACTGCGCGCGTTGATCGACGCGTTGAAAGCGTGAAGCTTACCGGTTCTGGTAGCCGCCGTACGCGGCGACGGGGCTCCACGCCGGCGACACGGGCAACGTTGCAGGGGCCAGCGGCGCATAATCGCCCGCGCCGTACACGACCTTGCCGTTGACGACCGTGAGCACGCTTTCCAGCCGCTTGATGCCCTCCGCGTCCATGCCGAAGTAATCCTGCGGCAGCACGACGAAGTCGGCGTACTGGCCGCGCCGAAGCGTGCCCTTGACCTTTTCCTCGCCGCTCATCCACGCGGACCCCGTCGTGATCAGCTTCAGCGCCTCGTAGCGCGACAGGCGGTCGCCGTCCTGCCAGACCTGCAGGCCGCCGGCCGTCTTGCCCGTGACGGCCCAGTACACGGACGGCCACGGGTTGTAGCTGGAGACGCGCGTGCCGTCCGTGCCCAGGCCGACGGGGATGCCCTGCGCGAGCATCTTGCGGATCGGCGGCATCTGGCGCGTCTGCTCGCCGTAGCGCTTCCAGTACGACTCGCCCTGGAAGTGCATGCGGTCCTGCACGGCGACGCCGCCGCCCAGCTTCCTGATGCGCGCAAGGTCGGCGTCCGTCACGGTTTCGCCGTGGTCGATGATGAAGCGCAGGCCTTTCAAAGGCGTCTGCGCGTTCACCTTCTCGATGACGTCGAGGTCGCGCGCGATGCTCTCGCCATACGTCGCGTGCAGCCGGAACGGCCAGCGGTTTTTCACGAGCAGCGACACGACGGGCTCCAGGTCGCTTTCCATCGATGCCGGCAGGTCCGGGCGCGGTTCCAGGAAGTTCTCGAAGTCGGCCGCGCTGGCGACGAGGTTTTCGCCGGCGCCTTCGGCCGAGAAGCCGTTCGGGTACAGCATGTGGTCGTTCTGCTTCGGATGCGTCATCGTCAGCCAGCGCTGGAAGTCTTCCAGTTCCTTGCCCGCCTTTTGCGCGAACAGGTAGTAGGCCGTGCGCACGGTCAGCTTGCCCTGCTTCGCGAGTTCCAGCGACACGCCGTAATCGTCCGGGTAGTTCTGGAACCCGCCGCCCGCGTCGATGGCGCTCGTCACGCCCAGGCGGTTCAACTCCCGGTAGAACTGCAGCGTGGAGTTCACCTGGTCGTCGTGTCCCAGCTTGTTCGTCTTCGCGAGGGTCGAATACAGGATCAGCGCGTTGGGCTTGGCAATCAGCTTGCCGGTCGGCCGGCCGTTCGCATCCAGCTCCAGTTCGCCGTCCTTGTATTTGGTGTTGCGGTCGTAGCCCAGCGTGTCGATGCCCTTCTTGTTGAGGAAGCCGAGGCCGTACAGGTACAGGATGAACACGGGCTTGTCCGGCACGGCCGCGTTGATCTCTTCCAGCGTGGGCAGGCGCTTTTCCTCGAACTGCCATTCGTTCCAGCCGCCCACGACCTTGACCCACTGGCCGTCCGGCGTGCGCGCGGCCTGCTCCTTCAGCATCTCCAGCGCGCGCTTCAACGACGTCACGCCGTCCCAGCGCAACTCCATGTTGTAGTTCAGGCCTTCGCGGATCACGTGCAGGTGCGAGTCGTTCAGGCCCGGGATCACGGTGCGGCCGTGCGCGTCGATCACCTGCGTGTTCGCGCGCTTCAGTTTCAGCACCTTCGCGTTGCTGCCGGTGGCGAGCACCTTGCCGTCCTTGACGGCGATGGCCTGCACGAACTCGCCTTCTTTCGCCATCGTGGCGATCTTGCCGTTCGTGAGGATCAGGTCGGCCTGGGCGAAGGCGGCGCCGGCCGTGAGGAAGCCCGCTGCGGCCAGGGCGTAACGAGTCATTGTCATGATGTCTTTCTTCGATGTCTGAACGGGCGCAGGTTAGCGGATCGTAATGCGCGCCACCACTGTCTTACGACCGGGCGCACACGCTTCGTGTTAGCATCGAACGATGGAACGACGAAGCGACTACAAGACCGCCCTCATGATCGAGTCAACGATCCACGAGGCCCAGGAACAGAACCGCTCGCCCGCGCGCGCACTGGCGTCGCTGGGCGTGCCGTTCGAGATTGCGATGCGGGTGCTCACGCGCCCGGACGAGCGGCGCCATGCGGTGCCGCCGCCGCGGAGCGCGGACGCTCAAGGCTAAGTTTATGGATAACGGACGGGCCGTCCCGGCAGGTCGGGCAGCGGAATAAACTCCGTCTCGCCGGGCACCTGCGGGAAGCGCTGCGCTTTCCAGTCTTCCTTCGCCTGCTCGATGCGGTCGGACGAGGACGACACGAAATTCCACGTCAGGTAGCGCGGACCATCCATCGGCTCGCCACCCAGCAGCATCACGCGCGCGCCCCTGTTCTCGGTCGCGGCCAGCGTGACCGTCGCCCCCGGTTTCAGCACGAGCAGCTGGCCCTGTTCGAAGCGGCCGTCGCGGCCCAGGTCGAGCGTGCCGTCGACCACGTACAGCGCCTGTTCCGGATACTCCGCCGGCATCGTCAGGCGCGCGCCCGGCTGCAGGGCCAGGTCGACGTAGAACAGCGGCGATTGCACGGGGACGGGCGAACGCTTGCCGAAATAACTGCCGGCGATGATGCGGGCGGTGGCGCCGTCGCCGTCGAGGATCGGCAGTTCCTGCGAGCCGATGTGCGCAAAGGCCGGATCGCATTCTTCCTTCGCCTGCGGCAACGCCACCCAGCACTGCAGGCCGAACAGGTTGGAGCCGGCGGCGCGCACGTCCGGGCCGGTGCGCTCCGAGTGGACGATGCCCTTCCCGGCCGTCATCCAGTTCACTTCGCCCGGCTTGATGTCCTGCACGGTGCCGAGGCTGTCGCGGTGGCGGATCTGGCCGTCCAGCAGGTACGTGACGGTGGCCAGGCCGATGTGCGGATGCGGCCGTACGTCGACGCCCTCTCCGGCGTGGAATACGTGCGGCCCCATCTGGTCGAGGAAGACGAACGGACCCACCATGCGCCGGTCCTTGTGCGGCAGCGCGCGCCGCACTTCGAAGCCGCCGCCCAGGTCGTGCGTGCGGGGGATGACGATGGTTTCCAGGCTCTCGTGTTCGAACGCGTCCATGCTAGATTGCCTCCGTGGTGATCTGGATGGTGCCGGACAAGGTCTTGTGCACCGGGCATTTGTTGGCGATGTCGGTCAGCCGGGCCTTGGTCTCGTCGTCCAGCGCGCCGACGTATTCGATCGTGCGGTGCAGGCCGTAGGCCGCGCCTTCCTGGCCGTGCTTGATCGAGACCTTCACTTCGTCCAGCGCATAGCCCTTGCGTTTTGCATACAAGCTCACGGTCAGCGTCGTGCAGGCCGCCAGCGCGGCGGCCAGGATGTCGTGCGGTTCCGGGCCGCTGTCCTCGCCGCCGAATTCCGGCTTCACGTCCGTCAGGATGCGGTGCTTGCCGATCTCGATCACCTGCTGCAGCGGCCCCGTGCCGCGATGCGTCGTCACTTCCATGGCTCGTTCTCCTCGTCTCTTTCGTTTGCGTGGATGTCCGCCACCCGTGTACGCCAGGTTGCGGACAAATTGTACTCGTCTCAAGCAGCGCGGCTGCGCAAGACGTTGACCCGTGCGGCGCTCGCCGCGCGCCGGCGCTCCGCGTCGAACAGGGCCAGCAACCCGCCGAAGATGGCCACGTTCTTGAGGAAGTGGTTCAGCTGGTTCTGTAACTCGGCCGCGTCCGCATGCCAGAAGCCGTGGAAGATCAGGGTGACGGGCACCGTGAACAGCGCGAGCGCCAGCGCCGCATGTCTCGCCTGGATCCCGGTGACCAGCGCCAGGCCGCCGCCGATCTCGAGCAGGATCGCGCCCGCCAGCAGCAACCCGGCCGCCGGGATGCCCAGGCTGTTCATCCACCCGGCCACGTAGCCGAAGCCGATGATCTTGTTGATGCCCGACGCCACGAACAGGACGCCCACCAGGGCGCGGCCGACGGGATAGAGTTTAGTGGTTTCCATGATCTTTTCCTTGAATATCGTTGCGTTTGACTTCACAAGTGACGCCGGGTTCAGGCCGGCAGATCGAACAACAGCACTTCGGCATCGTTCGCATCCGACAGCGCGACAACGGCCTCGTCGCCGATCTCGACGGCATCGCCCGCTTCCAGGGCGCAGCCGTTGACCGTCAGGCTGCCCCGCGCCACTTGCACGTAGGCCTGGCGGCCCGGCAGCAGCGCGTGGTCCACGCGGTCGGCGCCGTCGAGGATCGTCGCGTAGATGGCGGCGTCCTGGCGCAGCGACACGGAGCCGTCGCGGCCGTCGTTCGACGCGACCAGGCGCAGCTTGCCGCGCTTGCTGTCCGTGTCGAAGTGCTTCTCTTCGTAGCCAGGCGCGCCGCCCGCTTCGGCCGGGATCACCCAGATCTGCAGGAAATGCACGGGTTCCGTCGCCGAGTGGTTGTACTCGCTGTGGGTGACGCCCGTGCCGGCGCTCATGCGCTGCACGTCGCCGTAGCGCAGCACGGAACCGTTGCCCATGCTGTCCTTGTGCTCCAGCGCGCCGTCCAGCACATAGGAGATGATCTCCATGTTCTTGTGGCTGTGCGGGTCGAAGCCGCGGCCCGGGGCCACGCGGTCTTCGTTGATCACCCGCAGCGGGCCGACGTTCATGTGGGCCGGGTCGTAGTAATGACCGAACGAGAAGGTGTGCTGCGAACGCAGCCAACCGAAACTGGCGACGCCGCGGTCCGCGCTTTTACGTACTTTCAGCATGATGTTCTCCTTGTGATTGTCAAGTCGGGTGTTCGAACCGTTCGAACACGCTGCGCTTCGCGGGCTCTGCCGTCTTGCCGGCTTGTTGCCGAAAGCGCGTTTCCATGGAAAGCATTATGGTCGCTGCGGGGCGGGAAGAAAAACGAGTTGTTTTATGAGCTATGATCGATTTTTTCGACAATAGAGTGGCCAGCATAGACGCTACACTGTGTCGAAACAGGAGAGAGACATGCAAGCGAGCTACGTCCACGGAGCGCATTCGCTCCCCCTCATCGGCGACACGATCGGCGCCCACCTGGACCGCATCGCCGAGCGCTACGGCGACCGCGACGCGCTCGTCATACCGCACCAGTGCGTGCGCTGGAGCTGGCGCCAGCTGCGCGAACGGGCCGACCGGCTCGCGGCCGGCCTGCTGGGCCTGGGCTTGCACCCCGGCGACCGCATCGGCATCTGGTCGCAGAACCGCGCGGAATGGGTGCTCACGCAGTTCGCCACCGCCAAGGCCGGCCTCGTCATGGTCAACATCAACCCGGCCTACCGCCGCGCCGAACTGGAATACGCGCTGGCCAAGGTCGGCTGCCGCGCGCTGATCCTCGCGCCCGGCTTCAAGTCCAGCGACTACCTCGGCATGCTGCGCGACCTCGTGCCGGAACTGGACGGCGCCGCCCCCGGCGAATTGCGTAGCGCGAAGCTGCCGGAATTGCGCCACGTGATCCGCCTGGGGCACGAGTCGACCCCGGGCATGCTGGACTTCGACACGGTGGCGCAATGCGCGAGCCCGGCGGACATGACGCGCCTGCACGAAGTGGCGCGCACCTTGCAGTTCGACGACCCGGTTAACATCCAGTTCACGTCCGGCACGACGGGCGCGCCGAAGGGCGCCACGCTCACGCACCACAACATCCTGAACAACGGCTTCTTCATCGGCGAGGCGATGCGCCTGACGGAACGCGACCGCCTGTGCATCCCCGTCCCGCTGTACCACTGCTTCGGCATGGTGCTGGGGAACCTCGCGTGCATGACGCACGGCGCCGCGATGGTGTATCCGGGCGAAGGCTTCGACGCGGGCGCGGTGCTGGCCACCGTGCAGGCCGAACGCTGCACGGCGCTGCACGGCGTGCCCACGATGTTCATCGCCATGCTCGACCATCCGGACTTCGCGCGCTTCGAGCTGGGGAGCCTCCGTACCGGCATCATGGCGGGCTCGCCCTGCCCGATGGAAGTCATGCAGCGCGTGATCCGGCAAATGCACATGGACGAGATCACGATCGCCTACGGCATGACGGAAACGTCGCCCGTGAGTTTCCAGACGTCGGTCGACGATCCGCTCGCGTGCCGCGTGGGCACGGTCGGGCGGATCCACCCGCACCTGGAAGTCAAGATCGTCGACACGGACGGCAAGGTGGTCCCGCGCGGCGACACGGGCGAGCTGCTGACGCGCGGCTACTCGGTGATGCTCGGCTACTGGGGCGACGACGAGCGCACCCGCGAGGCGATCGACCCGGCCGGCTGGATGCACACGGGCGACCTCGCGACCCTGGACGCGGACGGCTATTGCCGCATCGTGGGCCGCGCCAAGGACATGGTCATTCGCGGCGGCGAGAACATCTACCCGCGCGAAGTGGAAGAGTTCTTGTACCGCCACCCGAAGGTGCTGGACGTGCAGTGCGTGGGCGTGCCGGACCCGAAATACGGCGAGGAGCTGTGCGCATGCATCGTGCTGCGGCCGGGCGAACATGCGGACGCGGACGAGATCCGCGCGTTTTGCCAGGGGCAGATCGCGCACTACAAGATCCCGCGCCATGTCCGCTTCGTGGATGGGTTCCCGATGACGGTGACGGGGAAGATCCAGAAATTCATGCTGAGGAAGCAGATGGCGGACGAATTAGGCCTGCACACCTAGCACGTCGTCCCCGCGCAGGCGCACTGGTGTCCGGAATATTGTTTTCAAAAACCGTC
>CBIHRX010000210.1:0-12207 GCA_966212555.1 uncultured Massilia sp. | reverse complement strand
CGGCCGGCGTGGCGTCGAGCGCGAGGCCGAAGCCCTGGAACAGGCTCTGGCGCAAGGTCAATTCGACACCGGAAATCGCGGCCGCGACACTGCCTGGCTGCAAAGGCAAACACAGTTGCGCGGGCTCGGCCATGATGGTGCGCGCGCCCTGCGCCAGCAGGCTTTTCACGATGGCTTCCAGCCAGTCGCGTTCGACGACGGCGATGGGCCGCGTGCCGTCGGGCTGTTCGGGCGCGGCCACGAGGACGGCGTCCAGCGGATCGCCGAGGATGTGTTCTTCGACGAGGGCCGGCAGCGCCGCTTTCAGGCGCGCGCCGGACAGCGGCGGCGCCTGCACCTGCAGCAGGGTGACGTCGGCCGCGGCGAGCAGCAGCACGATGCGGCGGCTCGTGCCGACGAGGTCGCCCAGGTTGCGCAGCGGCCCTTCGCCATGCTGGTCGATCGCGCCGCCATCCGTGACGAGGGCGAAGCGGCACAACGCATGTTCCCCTTCGGCACGCGCAGGATGCCGGATATAAAGTGTGCTCAAACTGTCTCGCTTTCTCGATCTTCTATCGGTCGTTTTACCATGCCCTGCGCCATCCCTCGAGACTTCTCTTCCATGTTCAATACTGGCGGATCCACACCACTTTCGGCCCGCCGCCCGCCACCAGCGCCGGCGACCGGTGGATCAGCGCCTGGGCGTCCAGCGCGGCCCGGTCCAGGCGGATGCGGCTGTCGACAAAGAACCAGTCGCTGCGCACGTCATATGTTTCATCCGTCAGCGGGCGGTTGTTGTCGCTGCCCACCTCGGTCGCAAAATACGTCTTTTGACGCCATGCCGCCTGCTTGCGCCGCACGATCAACGTGTTCGCCTCCGACACCGACATGTTCGGCACCAGGGCTGCCAATACCTCCGCCGGCGCCGTGTTCACGTTGACGGGCGTCTTTTCCGGCAATACGGTCACGAACGGCCGCAGCCGCTCGACGATGGCCGGCGTGACACCCTGTACCGTCAGCAAATCTTCCACTTTCAAAATCGTCACCGGCGCGCCAACCACCGGAGCCGCCTGCGTCTGCTTCATCGGGTCGGGCTCGGGCTCCGCGCCGGCCGGCAGCCCGGCCGCCACGAAGGTCGCCACGCGCCGTGCCAGCCCCGAGTCCAGCTGCAGGTTGCGCAGCAGGCGCCCGAACACTTCCACCTGCACCTCGTTCAGCTGCCCTTTGCTCATCCCCAGGTTGCGCAAATTGTAACGCGAGCATGCGTCGGTAATGTTACCGGACAGGCTCGCATCGAACGTTTCTCCTTCGACCCGCTGGCGTTCGACGTACTGGTCCAGGCGCGTTTCCGCCAGCGGCGTCGCCCACACCTGGTCGAGCGACGTGTATTCGCGGTGATCCACGCTGTCCTGGAACAGGACCAGCGTCGCCCAGTCGAGCGCGCCGCGCAGGATCCACTTGGTCTGCAGGTGCAGGCGCTGGTTTTCCATCGAACGCACCTGCACCTGCTGCTGCCAGAACAGGCTGGCGACGATCGAGATCGCCAGCGTGGTGAGCAGCAGCGCGGTGATCACGGCCACGCCGCGTTCGCGCGCGGGCCTGCGTTGCCGCGTTCTCATGGTTCCCCCAGCAGGAAGGACTTGACCATCGGCTGTTGCAGGTTCTGGGACTGCAACGCGACCTGCAGGCCGGTCGGTTCGTTGCTCACCTGCGCCACCTGGTCGGGCTGTGGCTGCGGCTGCGGCTGCGCCTGGACCGTGCCCGCCGCGTTCGCGCCGGGATCGACGCCGCCCTGGCGCCACGAGTTGTTGAGCCAGGTCGCGACCTGCATCCCCGTCACGCCGGTCTGCAGCGCGACGGCCGGGCTGGTGTCGGCGTCGCTGGTGACGGCCTGCCACAGTGCGTCGAGCTGGACGAGATCGCGCGTCGCCTGCGATTCGCGCCGCATCAGCGTGCCGTTGACGATGCGGTACGCGACCACCTGCAGCCGCGACGGCTGGTTTTCCGTGAACACTTCGCGCACGAGCGTCAGGCGGTCGGCGCCGATGAGGAGATAGGGCCGCTGGTCGACGACGTCGCGCTGGGCGATGTGTTCGCAATCGCTCTGCATCTGGGCGAACGCGAGCTGCATGCCACGCGTCGTTTCCATCTGCTGCGTGAGGGCCACGCGCGCACGCACGATGCCGTCCAGCCCGCGCCAGCCGAGCACGGCCACGATGGCCAGGATGCTGATCGCCACGAGCAGCTCCACCAGGGTGAAGCCGCGGGCGCGGGTAGGAGTCTTCATCGCCACGGTTTCAACACGAGTTGGACCAGCTTGACGATGCGCCGGTTGGGGTTTTCGATGTCGTACACGGAGACCTCGACCCGGCGCAGGCGCGGGTTCGGGCTGGCGATCACTTCTTCCTGGCACACGAGGTGCAGGTCGCCCTGCGGGCAATCGAAGCCGTGCTTGCCGATGTCGGGGAATTCCTTGCCTAGGCGGATCTGCACGAGCCGGTTCTCGGCCGACCACGTCGCCATCATGGAGGCGCGCAGGCCGCTGCTGTTGGCGGTCAGGCTGCCGACGGCGCGCAGGCCCGCGCCCAGCGCCGTGCCCACGATGACGAGGGCCACGAGCACTTCCAGCAGCGTGAAGCCGCGTTGCCGGTTCGGGAATCGTATGTTGTTCATCACTCCACCGTGAAGTGGCCGACCCCGTCGGCGCGGATGAAGACGCGGTCGTTGCCGCTGGCCAGCGTGAGCACGAACGGCTTGTCGACGGGTTCGCTGCCGAACGTGATGCGCAGCGGATTCAGGGTCCCCGCACTGGGCGGATCCAGCAGCAGGGTCAGCGGCGCACTCTTGAAGTCGCGCTCGCGCAGCAGGTCGTCGTTCGCGATCGGTTGCCAGCGCGTTTCCGTGCGCACGAGGAAGTGGTAGCGCTCCGGCGTCGCTTCGAAGGCGACGAGGCGGTTGCGCACGATGGCTTCGTCGCGCGCCAGCTGCAGCAGCAGCGCAATGCGCTGCGCCTCCTTCTGCAGGTCCTGGTGCGGACTGGGAATGGCATTGAGGCTGGCCAGCCCCAGCGTGACGCCGATGATGACCATCACGACCATGATCTCCACCAGGGTGAAGCCGCCGCCGCGGCCCGGCGCGCGCGTGGTCATCGACACACCTACGTTATTTGTTGTCCCACGAACCGACGTCGGCATCCTCGCCGGTACCGCCCGGCTGGCCATCCGCGCCCAGCGAGAACACGTCGACCTCGCCATGCAGGCCCGGCGACAGGTACTGGTACGGATTGCCCCACGGGTCCTTCGGCAGCTTCTCGAGATAGCCGCCTTCCTTCCAGCCGTTGGCGGCCGGGCCGCTGGTCGGCTTCTGGATCAGGGACTGCAGGCCCTGCTCGGTGGTCGGATAGCGCTGGTTATCGAGCTTGTACAGCTTGAGTGCCGACATCAGCGTGGCGATGTCGACGCGGGCCGCGGTCACGCGCGACTCGCCGGTGCGGCCCAGCAGCTTGGGCACGACGAGCGCGCCCAGGATGCCGATGATGACCACGACGACCATGATTTCGACGAGGGTGAAACCGCCCTGGCGGCGCTGCCGTGCGAAACGATGCTTGAAGTTCTGCATAGATGTGATGGATATGGTCGAAAAAACAGTATAAGGCCGAACGAGCTGGGATGACGTTAAAAGTCGTTTGGAAAATGTTCCAACTCGTCAGGAAAATTGTCTAATTGTAAGATAGTCGGCGCAGAAGGACACTTTCCGCGTAAACGACGGCCGCCGCAGCTCATTCTACGCCGGGGCGTTCTGCACACACGGGGCAGCACGGATTGCGCGCCACGCCGATCTCCGTCCATTCCATGGCGCGCGCATCCAGCATCTGCAGCCGGCCGGCGAGCGAACGGCCGCTCCGGGCCAGCAGCTTCAGCGCCTCGGCCGCCTGCATGGCGCCGACGATGCCGACCAGCGGCGCGAACACGCCCATCGTGCTGCATGCCACTTCCTCGAACTTGCCGTCCTCCGGGAACAGGCAGGCATAGCAGGGCGAAGCAGGGTCGCGCACGTCGAAGACCGAAATCTGCCCGTCGAAACGGATCGCGGCGCCCGCGACGAGCGGGACGCCGGCGGCCACGCAGGCGCGGTTGACGGCATGGCGGGTGGCGAAATTGTCGCTGCAGTCGAGTACGACATCGGAATCGCGCACGAGTTCCCCTAAACGTGCGGCATCTGCGCGTTCGCGCAAGGCGACGACCTCGACCTCGGGATTGATCTGGTGCAGGGCTTCGCGCCCGGACTCGACCTTGGGCTGGCCCACGCGCGCCGTCGTGTGCATCACCTGGCGCTGCAAGTTCGTCAGGTCGACGGTGTCGTCGTCGACGAGCGTCAGGCGTCCCACGCCGCCCGCGGCGAGGTACAGCGCGGCCGGCGAGCCCAGGCCGCCGGCGCCGATCACGAGCACGCGCGCGGCCAGGAGGCGCTCCTGGCCTTCGATGCCGATTTCGTCGAGCAGGATATGGCGGGAATAACGGAGCAGTTGCTGGTCGTTCATCGCTTCGGCGCGGCCGGCTTGGCGTCGTCCTTGATCTCGGCCGGCTTCTGTTCCTGGCCCGGCAGCTTGGCGGGCGCCGGCTTGTCCTCGTCCGGATCGGCCTTGGCGAGCTGCACCTTCAAACCCTTGAAGTGATTCAGGGCCTGCGCCAGCTGGAAATCGTCCTTGCCGCCGAATTCGACCGGTTTCGCATTCTTCAACGCGGCCATGGTGAACTGCTCTTCCTCGAGCTCGTCGCGGCGCTTCGCGTTCGCGCTCCGGCTGTCGGCCGCCTCGTTCGTCAGGTGGTGGTCCAGGTCGGCTTCGCGCACGCGCACGGCGTTCAGCCCGTCGCCCTCCGGCGTCTCGTCGACCTTCAGGTCCGGCACGATGCCCAGCGCCTGGATCGAGCGGCCTTTCGGCGTGAAATAGCGCGCCGTGGTCAGCTTCACGGCCGTGTCAGGCGTCAGCTGGCGCAGGGTCTGCACGGAACCCTTGCCGAACGTCTGGCTGCCCATCACGATGGCGCGCTTGTAATCCTGCAGCGCGCCCGCGACGATTTCCGAGGCCGAGGCCGAGCCCGTGTTGACGAGCACGACCATCGGCACCGTCTTCAGCGCGGCCGGCAATTTCGCCAGCGGATCCGCACCCGGCTTGACGGCATAGAATTCGCGCCGGCCGTAGAACGTCGCGTTCGACTCGGCCAGCTGGCCCTTCGTCGAGACGATCACGTCGTTCGCCGGCAGGAAGGCGGCAGACACGCCGATCGCGCTCGGCAGCAGGCCGCCCGGGTCGTTGCGCAGGTCCAGCACGAGGCCCTTGATGGCCGGGTTGCGGGCGTACAGGTCCTTCAGCTTGTCCGCGACCTCGTCGAGGGTCTCTTCCTGGAACTGGTTGATGCGCAGCCAGGCATAGCCGGGCTCGATCATCCTGGCCTTGACGCTGGCCACCTTGATTTCCTCGCGCTCGATCGGTACGACCCAGGGTGCGTCCGCACCACGGCGGGCGATGGTCAACATGACCTTGCTGTGCGGCTCGCCGCGCATGCGCTTGATGGCGTCGTCCAGCGACAGGCCCTTGACGGGCACGTTGTCGATGCGGGTGATCAAGTCTCCGGCCTTGATGCCGGCGCGGTAGGCGGGCGAATCCTCGATGGGCGAGACGATCTTGACGTAGCCGTCTTCCATCGCGACCTCGATGCCGAGGCCGACGAAGCGGCCCTGCACCTCTTCGCGCATCTCGGCGAAATCCTTCTGGTCCAGGTAGACGGAATGCGGATCGAGCGAATTCACCATGCCGGAGATGGCGTCCGACAGCAGCTTCTTGTCGTCGACCTTCTCGACGTAATCGCTCTTGATGAGGGCATACACGTCGGCCAGCTGGCGCAGCTCGTCCAGCGGCAGGGGCGCATCGCCGCCTTTTTGCGCCAGCGCCGAGTACTGGACCGAGGCGGCCACCCCGGCCACCATGCCGAGGCCGATCAGACCGAGGTTCTTGAGTTTCTTGCCCATGCTGTTCCCTGGATTGTGCTTCCGGAAATTAGAACCTGACCCAGCTCGACGGATCGAACGCTTTTCCGAGATGCCTGAGCTCGAAGTATAGCCCCGATTCCTCGTTACCGCCGGTATTGCCGGCGCTGGCGATGACGTCGCCCGGCTTGACGGCGTCGCCGGCCTGTTTCACCAAGGTCTGGTTATTGCCGTAGATGGACAGGTACTCGCCGCCGTGGTTAATGATGATCAGGTTGCCGTAGCCGCGCATCCAGTTGGCGAACACGACACGCCCGGCCGCGATGGCGCGCACGTCGGTCCCTTCCGGCGCCTTGATGAACATGCCGCGCCACGTCGGACCGTCGCCGCGCTTGGCGCCGAACCGGGCCGCGATCTTGCCGGAGATCGGCGCCGGCAGGCGGCCGCGCAGGCTTTCGAACGCGCCGCTCGGCAGGTCGGCGGCCAATGCGGTGTCGGCCGTGCGCTGCGGTGCTTCCGGCTTTTGCGGCTCCTCCTCGGCCACCCGCGTCTCTTCCGGCTCGGGCTTCGGCGGCGGCAACGGCTTGACCGGCTTGCCCGTCTTCGCGGCTTCCCTGGCCGCTTCGCGCGCCAGGCGCTCGCGCTCTTCGCGCTGCGCCCTGGCTCGCGCCAGCGCACGTTCGCGCGCCTCGGCGGCCGCTTTCGCGCGCGCGGCGGCCAGTTCCTGTTGGCGCTTGCGCGCGGCCGCGGCCGCGATTTCCTGTTCGCGGATCAGGCGCGTCAGGCGGTCGACGAGGCCGCTCATGCGCTGCTCGTCCTGCTCCAGGCGGCTCGCCTGCTTCCGCTGGTCCGTCAGCTTGCTCGACAGGTTCGCCAGCAGGGTGGCGCGCTTGGCCTTTTCCTTTTCGAGCAGGGCCTTCTGCGACTTCTGCTCTTGTGCAATTTCGTCCAGCTCGTCCTGGGCGTTCTGCGTCTCGGCGTGGTTCGCCTCGACGGCCGCCAGGTTCGCGCGCAGGGCGTTCAACAATTTCGCTTGCGCCTGCGAGACGTAGGCCATCATCTGCAGGTCGCGGTTGATCCGGTTCGGGTTGTCGCCCGACAGCAGCAGCTTGATGCGGTCCTCGTTGCCGGCAACATAGTGCTCGCGCAACAGCTTGGCCAGTTGGCGCTTCTGGGCCGCGATGGTGTCGCCCAGTCTCGCCTCTTCGGTCGCGAGATCCTTCAGCTTGGTATTGGTGGCGACCTGCTCGTCCGCGAGTTCGCGCAGCGAGCGGTTGGCGTCGGAGATCGCCTCTTCCGATTCGGCCAGCTCGTCGGCCGCATCTTCCTTTTCGCTCTCGGTGCGGCTGATGTCCTTCTTGAGCGCACTGAGCTTTTGCTGGATACCGGCGCGCGCCGCCTCGGCGGCGGCCTTCTCCTTGCTGCGCGTGGTCTGGCGCGGCGCCGCCTGCACGCTGCCGAAGGCGACCGCGCAGGCCAGCAGGCCGCATACCAGCTTGCCGGGGGCGGACAAGCCCGCGGACGTCGACTTCACGAAGGAAAAACGCAAGACTTACTTCGCCTTCCCTTGGTTGGCCACGGCGGCCATGGCGGCCGCGATCGCTTCCTGGTCGCCCAGGTAGTAGTGGCGGATCGGCTTCAGGTCGGCGTCCAGTTCATACACGAGCGGGGTGCCGTTCGGGATGTTCAGGCCGACGATGTCGGCGTCGCTGATGTTGTCGAGCATCTTGATCACGGCGCGCAGGCTGTTGCCGTGGGCCGAGATCAGGATCTGCTTGCCGGCGCGGATGGCCGGGGCGATTTCCTCGTCCCAGGCCGGCATCACGCGGGCGACGGTATCCTTCAGGCATTCGGTCAGCGGAATCTGTGCCTTGTCGAGGCCGGCGTAGCGCGGATCGGCGAACGAGGTGCGCGGATCATCGGCTTCCAGCGCCGGCGGCGGGGTGTCGTAGCTGCGGCGCCATACGAGCACTTGCTCGTCGCCGAACTTGGCGGCGGTCTCGCCCTTGTCCAGGCCCTGCAGCGCGCCGTAATGACGCTCGTTCAGGCGCCAGTCGTTCTTGACCGGCAGCCACATCATGTCCATCTCGTCCATGGCCAGCCACAGGGTGCGGATCGCACGTTTCAGGACCGAGGTATAGGCCAGGTCGAAAGTGAAGCCGGCTTCCTTCAGCAGGCGGCCGGCCAGCTTGGCCTCCTTGATGCCCTTCTCGGTCAGGTCGACATCGGTCCAGCCGGTGAAACGGTTCTCGAGGTTCCAGGTGGACTCGCCGTGGCGCATGAATACGATTTTGTACATAGGTGCTTGAGCTTTATAGAAAAAAGTGAGCAGGAAATACCGATCCGACTTCTATTTTATAATGCGATGATTCAGTTCAACCAACGGAACCTTCGTGAAATTCATCATCGACCATTTCATCACTGTTGCGATCGCTCTCCTGTCGGGGGGCGCCCTGCTGTGGTTGTCGCTGGCGCCGCGTGGCCGCCAGGCCTCGCCGCTGCAGGCCACCCAGATGATCAACCGCGGCAAATCCACCGCCGTGATCGATGTGCGCGGCGCCGACGCATTTGCTAACGGGCACCTGCGCGACGCGAAACACATTCCGCTGGCAGACTTGGGCAATCGCACCGGCGAGCTGGACAAGTCGAAAGTCAAGACCGTCATTATCGTCGACCAGGACGGCAAACACGCCGATAAAGCGGCGCGCCTGTTGAAAGCGGCAGGGTTCGAAGATATCTATGGCCTGGAAGGCGGTATCGCGGCCTGGACGGCTGCCGGCCTGCCCCTGATCAAATAATTTGAAAGGAATTGCCATGACAGCCCATGTTGTCCTCTATCACACCGCCAGCTGTCCCTACTGCGTGCGCGCCGAGCGCCTGCTGGAAGCCAAGGGCGTGACCGACATCGAACGCATCCGCGTCGACCTCGACCCGGAACAGCGCGCCATCATGATGCAGCGCACGGGCCGCCGCACGGTGCCGCAGATCTACGTGGGCGACACCCACGTGGGCGGCTTCGACGACCTGTACGCGCTCGACCAGGCGGGCCGCCTGGACCCGCTGCTGAACGGCAGCGCAGCCTGACCGGTGGGCTTGGCAGGGCCCCGGCTAACTATTGAAACCGAATTGGTTTTGATACAATTGCCGGCGCCTTGACAAGTCAAGCACCTCGAATGGCAGGATGTTGCCGTTCTTCTTACAATTACACGAAAGCGTTCCATGGCTGACGAAAACCTGCAACCCGTATTCCAAATCCAGCGTATCTACCTGAAGGATCTGTCGCTGGAACAACCGAATTCCCCGGCGATCTTCCTGGAGCAGGAAGCCCCGACCATCGAGGTCTCGCTGGACGTCGGCGCCGAAGGCATTGCCGATGGCATCTACGAATCGACCGTCACCATCACCGTGACCGCCAAGGTCAAGGACAAAGTGGCCTTCCTGGCCGAAGGCAAGCAGGCAGGTATCTTCGAAGCCCGTAACATCCCGGCCGAGCAGATGGATCCGCTGCTGGGCATCGGTTGCCCGAACATCATCTACCCGTACCTGCGTGCGAACATCGCCGACGTGATCACCCGTGCCGGTTTCCCGCCGGTCCACCTGGCCGAGATCAACTTCGAAGTGTTCTACCAGCAGCGCCGCCAGGCGCTGGCCGAACAGGCTGCCGCCGCTGGCACGCCGGCTGGCAACCAGTAATATCCCGGGCGTCCCGCTTCGCCCGTCCCGGGCGCGGCCGGACGCCTTGTTTCTTTGACGCGCTGCCGATGTCCGGCAGGCACGTCTTCAAAGGCTCACATGCGCCCCATCCGCTTCCGCCATCGTCTCATCGCAGGCAGTTTGCTGCTGCTGGCATCGTGCGCGGCCGCCGCGTTCGATTTCAAGACGGTCGGCGCGCATGCCGTGATCCTGTACGAGGCCCCGTCCACCCGCAGCGGCAAACTGTACGTCGCACCCAGCGGCATGCCGGTCGAGGTCGTCCTCAGCTACGGCGACTGGGTCAAGGTGAGAGACGCCACCGGCGACATGGCCTGGACCGAGGCGAAAAACCTGTCGGCCCGGCGCAATGTCATCGTGCGCGTCGCCGCCGCCAAGGTGCGCTCGGCGCCCGACGACAATGCGTCCGTCGTGATGACGGCCGAAAAGAACGTCCTGCTCGAGCTCGTCGATCCGGAAGCCGGCACCTGGGTGCGCGTACGCCACCGCGACGGCATCAGCGGCTACGTCAAGGCGTCCGACATCTGGGGCATCTAGCCCGTTTTCCATACCCATGCACGAACCGAAACCACCCCAAAAGATCACCGTCCTCGGTGCCGGCGCCTGGGGCACGGCGGTGGCGATCGCGCTCGCCGCGCGCCACGACGTCCTGCTGTGGGGACGCAATCCCGCGCAGATGGCGCAAGCCGCCAGCGCGCGAGAGAACACCGAATACCTGCCCGGCTTTCCGTTCCCGGACGGCCTGAATGTCACGGCCGAGTTCGATGCGGCCGTCGCTCATGTCGTGGAGGCCGCCGGCGATGAGCCGCTGCTGATCGCGGCCTGCCCCGTGGCCGGCCTGCGTCCCCTGCTGCAGCAACTGAAGGGCCGCGCGATCCCGAACATCGTGTGGCTGTGCAAGGGCTTCGAATACGAGACCGGCCTGCTGCCGCACCAGGTCGTGCGCGAGGTGCTGGGCGATGCCGTGCCGGGCGCCGCGCTGTCCGGCCCGTCGTTCGCGCAGGAAGTGGCGAAGGGCCTGCCGTGCGCGCTGACGGTCGCATCGACCGACAAGGCGCTGCGCGACAGGGTCGTCGCGCTCGTCCATGGCGGCAACATGCGCGTGTACTCCTGCGACGACCTGGTCGGCGTGGAAGTGGGCGGCGCCGTCAAGAACATCCTCGCCATCGCCACCGGCACGGCCGACGGCCTCGGCCTGGGCCTGAATGCGCGCGCCGCGCTGATCACGCGCGGCCTCGCGGAAATCACCCGCCTCGGCACGGCGCTGGGCGGCCATGCGGGCACCTTCATGGGCCTGACGGGGATGGGCGACCTGATCCTGACCTGCACGGGAGATCTGTCGCGCAACCGCCGCGTCGGCCTGGCCCTGGCCCAGGGCAAGCCGCTCGACACGATCGTCCGGGAACTCGGCCATGTGGCCGAAGGCGTACCCTGCGCCAAGGCCGTGCGCGAGCTGGCGGCCAGGCTGGGCGTCGATATGCCGATCACCAATGCGGTGGCCGGCGTGCTGTTCGATGGCGATTCCGCCAGCGACATGGTGACCAGGCTGCTGGCGCGGGATCCGCGCGACGAGTTGGCGTAAGCAGCCGCGGCATGCATGGTGGGCACGGGGTGCCCACCCTACAGCTGCGGATTACGGCGCCGGCGTGCTGCGCGTCGGTCCGCCCGTGTTATCGCCCGGATGCAGCAGGATGGTCAGCAGCGCGACCGCATCCTGGTTGGCCTGGACCGCATGCGGTTCGCCGCCGGCGAGATAAACCATCTCGTTCGGCCGCAGGATCGTCGTGCGGCCGTGGGCCTGGAACGCGATTTCGCCTTCCAGGCACAGCAAGGTCATTTCGCCTTCGACCCAGTGTTCCGGCAGCGGTTTTTCCTTCGGTATCACGAGCCGGATCAATTCCATGTGATCCGTCTTGATCAGTGCGATCGAGGTGAAATTCGCGATGTCGTCTTCGCCCCGCTGGAGTGCGATCCGCTCACCCGAGACTGCGTGGTGCAACGCCATGTGTGACTCCCTTTACTCTTCGAATGTCTGCGGCACCCCGCGCAGCCAGTTGACGAGCGCGGTGGCGTCCTTGAATCCCTGCGCGAGCTGCGGCACGAGCTTGTCCGGGGCGTTGATGTCCAGCTTCTCTTCCTTCCAGACGAAATAGCTCTTCAGCTTCAGGTATTCGACCAGCGGATGGTTCGGATCGAATCCCTTCGGCGGGCGCTGCAGCTTGTCTTCCGGCTGCAGGTCGCCATACGCCTCGCGCAGATGTTTATTCTTCAACATTTTGGCGAAACCTGTCGCATCGTTGACGACGTGCTCGCGGATCGCTTTCAAACGCGCCGCCGGCGGCAGGTATTCGCCGGCGCCGTACAGCAGCGTACCGTCCGCCTCGATGTGGAAGTAATAGGTCGGCCCGCCCCCTTCGCTGGGCCGGCGCTTGTTGCCGGGCGCAATGCCGGCCGAGAAATGCGTTTTATATGGCGTCTTGTCGTGCGAAAAGCGCGTATCGCGCTGGAAGCGGAACATCGCCTTCTTCG
>CBIHRX010000209.1:0-12276 GCA_966212555.1 uncultured Massilia sp. | reverse complement strand
GAACATCACCGGCTTCATGGTGGGCCGCAAGTACGAAAACGAAGGCATCGCCCGCAACGGCGCGAAGATGGTGACCGCCGTCGCGACGGCGTCCGTGCCCAAGTTCACCGTGATCATCGGCGGCTCGTTCGGCGCCGGTAACTACGGCATGTGCGGCCGCGCGTTCTCGCCCCGCTTCCTGTGGATGTGGCCCAATGCGCGCATCTCCGTGATGGGCGGCGACCAGGCGGCGTCCGTGCTGGCGACCGTCAAGCGCGACGGCATCGAGGCCCGCGGCGGCCAGTGGACTGCGGAAGAAGAAGCCGCTTTCAAGCAGCCGATCAAGGAACAGTACGAGCATCAAGGCCACCCCTACTACGCCACCGCGCGCCTGTGGGACGACGGCGTGATCGATCCGGCCGATACGCGCATGGTGCTGGGCCTGGGCCTCTCGGCCGCGCTGAACGCGCCGATCGAGGACACGAAGTTCGGCGTGTTCCGCATGTGAGGAGACAGGACATGGACTATCAAACGCTGACTGTCACCATCCTTGATCGCATCGGCCACGTCACGCTGAACCGCCCCGAGCTGCGCAACGCGTTCAACGAACAAAGCATCGCGGAACTGGCCCTCGCCTTCGACGAACTGGGACGCAATGAGCTCGTGCGCGCCATCGTGCTCGGCGCGAACGGTCCCGCGTTCTGCGCCGGCGCGGACCTGAACTGGATGAAGAAGATGGCCGGTTATTCGGACAGCGAAAACCGCGCCGACGCCATGCGCCTCGCCGACATGCTGCGCACGATTTATGCGTGCCCGAAGCCCGTCGTGGCGAAGGTGCAGGGAGATTGCTACGCCGGCGGCATGGGCCTCGTGGCCGCGTGCGACGCGATCATCAGCGTCGACACGGCGAACTTCTGCCTGTCGGAAGTGAAGCTCGGGCTGATCCCGGCGACGATCTCGCCGTACGTGATCAAGGCGATGGGCGAGCAGGCCGCGCGCCGGTACTTCCTCACGGCCGAACGCTTCGACGCGAAGGAAGCCCACCGCATCGGCTTCGTGCACGAGATCGTGCCGGCCGCGGACCTCGACACGAAGGTCGCCGGCATCGTGCAGGCGCTGGCCAACAACAGCCCGAACGCCGTGCGCGAAGCGAAAAAACTCGTGCGCGAGATCGCAGGAGAACCCGTCACGGAAGCGCTGCTGGAAGACACGGCGAGCCGTATCGCCGGCATCCGCGCCTCGCTCGAAGGCCGCGAGGGCGTCGCCTCATTTCTTGAAAAACGCCGGCCTTCATGGCTGGACTAGCTAGACCGAACAGGACGTAGATTGAAACCCACCACCACTTCCTCCGACTGGATCGCGCGCAGCCTGCGCAGCGTCTGGCATCCATGCACGCAAATGCAGCACCACGAAGAGGTGCCGCTGATCGCCGTCAGCCACGCCAAGGGGCCGTGGCTGTATGACCATGAAGGCCGGCGCTACCTGGACGGCATCAGTTCGTGGTGGGTCAACCTGTTCGGCCACGCCAACCCGCGCATCAACGCGGCCTTGAAAGACCAGCTGGACAAGCTGGAACACGCGATGCTCGCGGGTTTTACGCATGAACCGGTGATCGAGTTGTCGGAACAGCTGGCCGCATTGACGGGCCACCAGCTCGGCCACGCGTTCTATGCATCGGATGGCGCATCGGCCGTCGAGATCGCGCTCAAGATGAGCTTTCACTACTGGCGCAACGCGGGCTATGCGGACAAGCAGGAATTCGTCTGCCTGCAGGGCTCCTATCACGGCGAGACCGTCGGCGCTTTGGGCGTGACGGACGTCGCGCTGTTCAAGGATGCCTACGGCCCTCTGCTGCGCGCCGCGCGAACAGTCTCCTCGCCGGATGCGCGCAATGCCGTCGACGGCGAATCCGCTCAGGACGTCGCGCTGCGTGCGGCGAAGGATGTCGAGGCGCTGTTCGCGGAGCGCGCGGACCACATCGCCGCCATCATCGTCGAACCGCTCGTGCAGTGCGCGACCGGCATGGCGATGCACGACCCGCTGTACCTGCAGCGCCTGCGCGAGCTGTGCGACAAGTATCACGTGCACCTGATCGCCGACGAGATCGCGGTCGGCTGCGGCCGCACCGGCACGTTCTTCGCGTGCGAGCAGGCCGCGATCTGGCCGGACTTCATGTGCCTGTCGAAAGGCATCAGCGGGGGCTACCTGCCGCTGTCGCTCGTCCTCACCACCGACAAGGTGTACGAGGCGTTCTACAGCGAAGACATCACGCGCGGCTTCCTGCACTCGCACTCGTACACGGGCAACGCGCTGGCCTGCCGCGCCGCGCTGGCGACGCTGCAGATCTTCCAGGACGACGACGTGTTGACCCGCAACCGCGAGACGGCCACGCGCCTGATGGTGGAACTGGCCCCGCTGCTGGACCACAAGCGCGTGACGAACTTCCGCCAGCGCGGCATGATCCTCGCGTTCGACGCGGTCGAACCGGACACGCAGCGCGCCTCGACGTTCGCGCGCCGTTTCTTCACGAGCGCCGTGGAAAACGAACTGCTGCTGCGCCCCATCGGCCGCACCGTGTACCTGATGCCGCCGTACGTGCTGGACGAGGAAGAGATCGTGGGCCTCGCCGCGCGCACGCGCAAGGTGTTCGAAGAAGTGATCGCGGAATGATGACGAACCTGATCGACAACGTCCGCGCCCAGCTGGACGATCTGGCGAGCCGCAGCCTGACCCGCCACCGGCGCACGGCGGAAACGCCCTGCGCGCCGCGCCAGGTCGTCGACGGCCGCGACCTGCTCGCGTTCTGCAGCAACGATTACCTGGGCCTCGCCGCGCATCCACGCGTCGTCGAAGCGTTGCGCGAAGGTGCGTCTTTGTACGGTGCCGGCAGCGGCGCGTCGCACCTCGTGTCGGGCCACAGCCGCGCGCACGCGCTGCTGGAAGAGCGACTGGCCGCGTTCGAAGCGCCGTATCTCGAAGCCGCGCGCGCGCTGTACTTCTGCACCGGCTACATGGCGAACCTCGCCGTGCTGACGGGGCTGGGCAGCTCGCCCGATGCGATGATCTTCTCGGAAGCGCTGAACCACGCGTCGCTGATCGACGGTACCCGCCTCGCGCGCGCGGGCGTGACCGTGTACCCGCACGGCGACGTGGCCGCGCTGGAAGAGAAACTTGCGGCGAGTGCTGCGCCCACCAAAATCGTCGTCACGGACAGCGTGTTCAGCATGGACGGCGACCTCGCCCCGCTGCCTCAATTGCTGGACCTGTGCGAACGCCACGGCGCGTGGCTGGTCGTCGACGATGCGCACGGCTTCGGCGTCCTGGGAGATCACGGACGCGGCGCGCTGGAACATTTCGGCCTGCGCTCGCCGAACCTCGTCTACATCGGCACCTTGGGCAAGGCGGCCGGCGTGGGCGGCGCGTTCATCGCGGCGCACGAGGACGTGATCGAGCTGATGATCCAGCGCGCGCGTCCGTACATCTACACGACGGCCGCCGCGCCCGCGCTCGCGCACGCTCTGCTCGCGAGTGTGGATATCATCGAGGGCGATGAAGGTGAACAACGCCGCGTCGACCTGCGTGCACGCATCGCGCAACTGGACGCCGGCCTGCGCCTGGAGCGCTGGCTGCGGCCTGCGTCGACGACGGCGATCCAGCCGATCATCATCGGCGCCAACGACGAGGCGATGGCGGTCGCCGCCCGCCTGCACGAGCAGGGACTGTGGGTACCGGCGATCCGTCCGCCGACCGTGGCGGTGGGGACGGCGCGTTTGCGCGTTACGCTGTCCGCCGCGCATACCGAACAAGACGTCGCGCAGTTGATTACTGCGCTCAACCAGCTGGAAAGGACCTGGGCATGAGCCTCAACGAGCCCGAACAATCCGTCGGCGCCGCCGAACCCGCAACGATGGCTGCTGCGATGCCGCTTGCCGTCCCCGCGCCGCTGGCCGCGGAAGGCGTGCCGACGCGCTTCGCCTGCTTCGTGACGGGGACGGACACGGAGATCGGCAAGACGCTGGTCTCCAGCGCCATTCTCCACAAACTCGTGCGCCAGGGCGTGCGCGCGTGCGGCATGAAGCCCATCGCGGCCGGCGCCGAGGAACGCGACGGCGAACTGCACAACGACGACGCCGCCATGCTGCGCGCGGCCGGCAACGTGCACCTGTCCCAATCGATCACGACGCCGTACATGCTGCGCGAACCGTGCGCCCCGCACATCGCGGCAAGCCTGGAAGGCGTGACGATCGGACCGGTGCCCATCCTGACGGCGTATGCCGAAATCCTGGGCGCGTCCGACGCGACCGTCGTCGAAGGGGTGGGCGGTTTCTGCGTGCCGTTCTCGCCCGACTTCGACAGCGCCGATCTGGCCGTACAATTGGGGCTGCCCGTCGTCCTCGTCGTCGGCATGCGCCTGGGCTGCATCAACCACGCGCTGCTGACGGCGGAGGCGATCGTCGCGCGCGGCCTCGTGCTCGCGGGCTGGGTCGCCAACCAGGTGGACCCGGACATGCGCTTCGCGGACGAAAACGTCGCGGAGCTCGAACGCCGCCTGCCCGCCCCGCTGCTCGGCCGCGTGCCGCGCCTGGACGAACCGACGGCTGCCAAGGCTGCCACTTACCTCGAACTCGCGAGCCTGCCCGGATGGCCGGCCAAGCGAGCCTGACCAAAACAAGGAATCCGAAATGACCCAAGTCGTTACTCTCCACCCGCCGGTCACGCCGGCCTCCCTGCCGAAAGACGCCACCTGGCCCCTCGAAGACGTGCTCGCGCTGTTCGAACTGCCGCTGCCGGACCTGATGTTCCGCGCCCAGCAGGCACACCGCGCCGAGTTCCCTGACGGCGACGTCGAACTGGCGACCCTCCTGTCGATCAAGACCGGCGGCTGCGAGGAAGACTGCGGCTACTGCCCGCAGGCCGCGCGCTACGACACGGGCGTCGAGGCGAAGAAGATCCTCGACCTCGACACCGTGCTGGACGCCGCGCGCGAAGCGAAGGCCAAGGGCGCGACCCGCTTCTGCATGGGCGCCGCATGGCGCAGCCCGAAAGAGCGCGACATGGAAAAAGTGGAAGCCATGGTGCGCGGCGTGAAAGCGCTGGGCATGGAAACCTGCGCGACCCTCGGCATGCTGGAAGAAGGCCAGGCCGAGCAACTGAAGCAGGCGGGCCTGGACTACTACAACCACAACATCGACACCTCGCCCGACTTCTACGGCGACGTGATCTCCACGCGCGAATACCGCGACCGCCTGGACACGCTGGGCCGCGTGCGCACGGCCGGTTTGAAGATCTGCTGCGGCGGCATCGTGGGCATGGGCGAGACGCGTGCCCAGCGCGCGGGCCTGATCGCGCAGCTGGCCAACATGAACCCGTATCCGGAATCGGTGCCCATCAACCACCTGGTGCAGGTGGAAGGCACGCCGATGCACGGCCTGCCGCCGCTGGACCCGATCGAATTCGTGCGCACGATCGCCGTCGCCCGCATCACGATGCCGAAGGCGCGCGTGCGCCTGTCGGCCGGCCGGCGCGAGCTGGGCGAAGCCGTGCAGGCGATGTGCTTCATGGCCGGCGCGAATTCCATCTTCTACGGCGACAAGCTGCTCACCACGGACAATCCGGAAGCGGACGACGACCGCAAGCTGCTGGAAAAGCTGGGCCTGAAAACGCGCTCGGCGACGCTGGAGTCGGTGCAGAAGGAAAGCTGCGGCTGCTGAAGCCGAACACCACGATCGACCTGTTCAGCAAAAAGAAACCGTCATTCCCGTGCAAGCGGGAATCCATACGCCGCGTGATCCGTGGCTCAGCATGGTTCCCCGCTTCCGCGGGGACGACGGATTGAAAGCTAACGTTTACAAAACCTAAAACAGACGAGACACCCATGTTCACGAAGATCCTCATCGCCAACCGTGGCGAAATCGCCTGCCGGGTCGCCGCCACCGCGCGCCGCCTCGGCATCAAGACCGTTGCCGTCTATTCGGAAGCCGACGCCGGCGCGAAACACGTGGCGGTCTGCGATGAGGCGATCCTGCTCGGCCCCGCCGCCGCCAAGGACAGCTATCTGCGCGGCGACAAGATCATCGCCGCCGCGCTGGCCACCGGTGCGCAGGCGATCCACCCGGGCTACGGCTTCCTGTCCGAGAACGCGGAGTTCGCGGAAGCCTGCGCGGCCGCGGGCCTCGTGTTCATCGGCCCGCCGGGATCCTCGATGCGCGCGATGGGATCGAAATCCGCCGCCAAGCAGCTAATGGAAGGCGCGGGCGTGCCGCTCGTGCCGGGCTACCACGGCGATGCGCAGGATCCGGAACTGCTGCAGTCGGAAGCGAACCGCATCGGCTACCCGGTGCTGCTGAAGGCCAGCGCGGGCGGCGGGGGCAAGGGCATGCGCGTCGTCGAACGGTCGGAGGATTTCCAGGCCGCGCTCGCGTCGTGCAAGCGCGAAGCCATTTCGTCCTTCGGCGACGACAAGGTGCTCGTCGAAAAATACCTCACGCGCCCGCGCCACATCGAGATCCAGGTGTTCGCGGACACGCACGGCAACTGCGTCTACCTGCACGAGCGCGACTGCTCGGTGCAGCGCCGTCACCAGAAGGTGCTGGAAGAAGCGCCGGCACCCGGCATGCCGCCGGAACGCCGCGCCGCGATGGGCGAAGCGGCCGTCGCGGCCGCGCGCGCGGTGGGCTATGTGGGCGCGGGCACCGTCGAATTCATCGCCAACCAGGACGGCTCGTTCTACTTCATGGAGATGAATACGCGCCTGCAGGTCGAGCACCCCGTCACCGAGATGATCACGGGGACGGACCTCGTCGAATGGCAGTTGCGCGTCGCGGCCGGCCAGCCGCTGCCGAAGCAGCAGCATGAACTCGCGATCCACGGCCACGCCATCGAGGCGCGCGTGTATGCGGAAAATCCGGAGAAGGGTTTCCTGCCGTCGATTGGCACCTTGCAGTGCATGGATACCCCGAGCCACGTCGCGTTCGAACTGGGCGACGTGCGCATCGATTCCGGCGTGCGCGCGGGCGACGCGATTTCTCCGTTCTACGATCCGATGATCGCGAAGCTGATCGTGTGGGGCGCCGACCGCGCACAGGCGCTGGCGCGCATGGCGCAGGCGTTATCGGAATTCCACATCGTCGGCCTCGCGACGAACATCGCCTTCCTGAAACGCCTCGTCGAGGGCGATGCCTTCGCGCATGCCGACCTGGACACGGGCTTGATCGAACGGAATACGGCAACGCTGTTCCCGCCGGCAGGTCCGGCGCCGTTGCCCGCGCTGGCACTGGCGGCCGTGGCCCTGGTTGCGGCGGAAACGCCGGCAAGCAGCAACCCGGCCGACCCGTGGACCCGCACCCACGGCTGGCGCATGAACGGCACGTACCGCCGCCGCCTGGCGTTCGGCGACGAGTACGCGGCCACGACCCAGGCCAAGGTCTATGCCATCGACATGGCCTATCATGCGCACGGGTGGACGCTCGAAGCGGAGGGCAAGACCCATCCGCTGGCGCTTGTCGCGCAGCATGACGGCCGCTACGCGATCCGCCTGGACGGCCAGGCCATCCAGGGCACGGTACGGCGTGCCGGCGAAACGGTGCACGTGTTTACGGGCGGCCTGCACCACGTGCTGGATTGGCACGACCCGCTCGCGCATGCCGGCGAGCACGAGACGGCGGACGGCCGCCTCACGGCACCGATGCCGGGCAAGGTGGTCGCGGTGATTGCGTCCAGCGGACAGCACGTCAGGAAGGGCGAACCGCTCGTGATCATGGAAGCGATGAAGATGGAACACACGATTGCCGCGCCGAGCGACGGCCTGGTCGAGGAAGTGTTGTACCAGGTCGGCGACCAGGTCGCGGATGGCGCACCGCTGCTGGCCTTCAAGGCGGCGGCGTAACGTATTGATTGCCGTAGGGTGGGCACCCCGTGCCCGCCATGCAGCAAAGACCAACGAGACAGCAAACGCAATCCAAAACAATTATCAGGAGACGAATGATGCGGATACTGCTGTACAGGGGCGACGGTGTCATCGAACCGTGGGCCCGTGATTTTGCCGATGCATTGCCGCACGCGGAGACCGTCGTGTGGCACGAAAACATGTCGCTGGCGTCGCTGGCGCCCTGCGATTACGCCGTGGTGTGGACGCCGACGCCGCGCCTGCTCGACCAGCTTGCCCACGTCAAGGCGATCTTCCTGATGGGTGCCGGCGTAGACGCGCTGCTGAAGTTCGGCGACGCGCTGCCGCCCGTCCCCATCGTCCGCCTGGGCGATGCGGGCATGGCCGAGCAGATGGCGGAGTACGTGGCGTATGCGACCTTGCGCTACTTCCGCCGCTTCGACGACTACGAGCAGCAGGCGCGCCAGGGCATCTGGAACCCGCTGGAAACGCGCCGCCGCAAGGCCGACTTCACGGTCGGCGTGCTGGGCCTCGGCAAGCTCGGGCTGCCCGTGCTGCGCACCCTGCGCCAGCTCGGCTTTCCCGTGCGCGGCTGGAGCCGGACGCCGAAGGACGTGCCGGGCGTCGCCTGCTTCGCCGGCATGGAGGAACTGGGCGACTTCCTGTCCGGGACGCAAGTCCTTGTCTGCATGCTGCCGCTCACGCCGGAGACGACGAACCTGCTCGACCGCGCGCGCCTGTCGCAGCTGCCCGAAGGTGCCTACCTGATCAACGTGGCGCGCGGCGCGCTCGTGGCCGAGCCGGACCTGATGGCGCTGATCCGCGCCGGCCACATCGCGGGCGCCACGCTGGACGTGTTCCGTAACGAACCGCTGCCGGCCCCGCATCCGTTCTGGAACGAACCGCGCATCACCATCACGCCGCACATCTCCGCACTGACCCTGCGTGAAGAGGCGGTGCGCCAGATCGCGGCCAAGATCGGGAAGCTGGAACGGGGCGAGGCCATCGACGACATCGTCGACCGCGCCCGCGGCTACTAGGAAACCACCATGCACAACCAACTGCCGAAACACGTCAAGATCGTCGAAGTCGGCCCGCGCGACGGGCTGCAGAACGAAAAGGAAGCGGTGTCCGCCGCTGTAAAAATCGAACTGGTCGACCGCCTGTCGCGCGCCGGTTTTACGAATATCGAGGCGGCATCGTTCGTTTCGCCGAAGTGGGTGCCGCAGATGGCGACGAGCGCCGAGGTCATGGCCGGCATCGCCCGCCGTCCCGGCACGCTGTATTCCGCGCTGACGCCGAACATGCAGGGCTTCGAGGCGGCGCTGGCGGCGAAGGCCGACGAAGTCGTGATCTTCGGTTCCGCGTCGGAAGCGTTCTCGCAGCGGAACATCAACTGCTCGATCGCGGAATCCATCGCCCGCTTCGAGCCCGTGGCGCAAGCGGCGAAGGACAACGGCCTGCGCCTGCGCGGCAGCATCAGCTGCGCGTTCGGCTGCCCGTACCAGGGCGACGTGCCGCTGGATGCCGTCGCGGACGTCGTGGGCCGCATGCGCGACCTGGGCTGCGACGAGATCGACATCGCCGACACCATCGGCGTCTCGACCCCGCACAAGACGCAGGCCGTGATGGAAACGGCGGCGCGCGCGTTCGCGCTGGACCGCATCTCCGGCCACTTCCACGACACCTACGGCCAGGCGCTCGCCAACATCTACGCCAGCCTGGAACTGGGGGTCACGATCTTCCACTCGTCCGTGTCGGGCCTGGGCGGCTGCCCGTATGCGAAGGGCGCGACGGGCAACGTGGCGACGGAGGACGTGGTCTACATGCTGAATGGACTCGGGATCGAGACGGGCATCGCCCTCGATCTGGTCGTGGATGCGGGCGCGTTCATTTCGCAACATCTCGGCCGCAAGGGCGCGAGCCGCGCGGGCAATGCATTGTTGGCGAAGAGAACCTTGTAACAAATGAAAAAGGCCGACGATCTCTCGTCGGCCTCTTGCTATACTGGTCGGAGTACAAGGATTCGAACCTTGGACCCTCTGGTCCCAAACCAGATGCGCTACCGGGCTGCGCTACACTCCGAAGACAGCCATCATACCGTCCGTGCCCCGTCCCGGTCAAGGAAAGCGCTCATGTCCGTGGTTTTTGCACAGGTGAAGACGTGACGTTTGCAATCGACTCTATCCCAAGCGCCCTCCCCGACCGCAAGCAGGTCAACCGCATCGCGGCCGGCATCGCCCTGTCGGTGCTCGCGCACGCGCTGTTGCTCGCGTTCTATCGCCAGCCTGCGACCACGTTGCCCGTTCCGCCGCCGGAACGGCTCACGATCCGGTTGCAGGCCGCGCCGCCACCGCCACCCGTCGAGGTGAAACCCGCCGAGGAGCCGCCCAAACCGATACCGCGTGCGCAGCCTCCCGCAAGGAAAACCCGCCCCGTGATCGCCGTCGCACCGGAAAAACGCCAGTCGACCGAGGAAACCTATGCCGTGAAACCGGCCCCGGAAACGCCCGCACCGCCGCCGGAACCTGCAACGACGACGCGGCATTTCGACGTCGACGCCGCCCGCAGCATGGCGCGCGGCATGGCGACGCAGCTCGCCAACGAACCGGATCCGGCCAAGGTGGGCACGGCGCTCGAGCGCCTGCCCAAGCCGGCGCTGCAAACGGAGAGCAAGTTCGAACGGGCGATCAAGCAGGCCAAGCGGCCGGATTGCAAGGATGGCGTGCCCGGAGGCTTGCTGGCGCCGATCTTTCTGGCGATGGACAAGAAGGACAGCGGGTGCAAGTGGTAGCCACTATCGCAAGCATACCCAAACATGAAACAACGTCATTCCCGCGAAGGCGGGAATCCAAGTACTTTGCGGTACGCTAGCTTAAATTAGGTTCCCGCCTGCGCGGGAACGACGGTTTTTCAGCGCCGTTACTCTGCGCCCTTGATCTGCAACGCCCGCTCATACAACGCGTTCTTCTTCTTCCCGGTAATCTGCGCCGCCAGCGCCGCGGCCTGCTTCACCGAACACTCTTCCAGCAGGATGCGCAGCACGCGCTCCGCTTCGGCGTCGCCTTCATCGTCCTCCGTCTGCGCGCCCTCGACCAGCACGACGAATTCGCCGCGCTCGCGGTTGGCGTCCGCCTTGACCCAAGCCAGCGCGTCGGACAGCGGACAACGGTGGATTTCCTCGAACAATTTCGTGAGCTCGCGCGCAAAGACCACCTGGCGCGTCGGTTCGAATGCGGCGGCGAGAGATTCCACACAGTCCGTGATGCGATGCGGTGCCTCATAGAACACGAGCGTCGCCGGCACGGCCTTGAGCGTGGCCAGTTCCGCTTCGCGCTGCTTCGTCTTCGCGGGCAGGAAGCCGACAAAATAGAAGCGGTCGTTCACGAGGCCACTCGCCGACAGCGCCGCGATGGCGGCCGACGAGCCGGGCACGGGCACGACGTGCAGGCCCGCGTCGCGCACGGCGTCGACGATGCGCGCACCTGGGTCGGACACGGCCGGCGTGCCCGCATCGGACACGAGCGCCACGCGCTCGCCCGCGCGCAGGCGCGTGATGATTTTCTCGGCGACCTCGCGTTCGTTGTGCTGGTGCGCGGCGATCATCTGCTTGTTCAGGCCGAAGCGCGTCAGCAATGCACCCGTCTTGCGTGTGTCCTCGCAGGCGACGACGTCGGCCAGCAGCAGCACGTGCAGCGCGCGCAGCGTGATGTCGGTGACGTTGCCGATGGGTGTGGCCACCACGTAAAGCGTTGCGGTAGGATAGGACTGCTGGGCGGCCTCGCCCATGACGGGCAGTTGGGCGATCTGGCTGGACTGGGTTTCTGTCATGTTGAGGGTACGGATGAAGATTCTCGAGGCACTGTGCGCCCGGCTGGCCTGGCTGCTCATTACGTTGAGCTTGGGCGGCCACGCCCTGGCCGGCACGCCATGTGCCGGGCCGCAGCGATTGTGCGCGTCCGTGGACACTAACACAAGTGCGCAAGCGCCCCTTCTCGCCATGTTGGATCCCGCCATCCAGCCGCGACCAGCCCGACCGCCACCGAACGAACCGGCCCCGCCGCCACCGGCGTCGAGCCCGCCGATCCGCATCGCCCTGCTGTTGCCGATGCGCTCCGCCACGCTGGCGACGGCCGCCGAGGCCGTCCGCGCCGGCTTCATGGCGGGCATGGAACGGGACGGCACCGGTTTCAAGGCCGAGGTCGTCTCAACGGGCGATGCCCCGCGCGACGTGCTTGACGCCTATGCGCGCGCGGCTGTGACCAGCGACATCATCGTCGGCCCGCTCGCGCGTTCCGCCGTCGGGGCACTGGCCGACAGCGACGTCGTCACGCGGCCGACCGTCGTGCTGAGCGTGCCGGAAGGCCGGGCGACGGTACCGCGCGGGATGCTCGTCGTAGGCCTGTCGATCG
>CBIHRX010000208.1:0-12309 GCA_966212555.1 uncultured Massilia sp. | reverse complement strand
TGCGGATGCGGTCGCCCAGCAGCGCGCCGCCGGACTTGCGGCGCGACGGGTCGATGGAAATCACGGCGATGTTCACGCGGTCGCCCTGGTCGAGGCGGATGCGGCGGATCAGTTCATCCGTGAGCGACGATTTGCCGGCGCCGCCCGTACCCGTGATGCCCAGTACGGGCACTTGCAGGCCTTCGGCCGTGTCCATGATGCGCTTGCGCAGGCTTGCTTCGGCCTTGCCGTTTTCCAGCGCCGTGATCAGTTGCGCGAGCGGGCGGTGGCGCTGCTCGATCGGGCCGGTCTGCAGCGGCTCGAGGGTGGTCGGCGCATAGGTCGACAAGTCGACGTCGCACGCTTCCAGCATCGAGCGGATCATGCCGACGAGGCCCATGCGCTGGCCGTCCTCCGGCGAGAAGATGCGCGTGACGCCGTAGGCATGCAGCTCGTCGATCTCGTGGGGGACGATGACGCCGCCGCCGCCGCCGAACACCTTGATGTGGGCGCCGCCGCGCTGGCGCAGCAGGTCGATCATGTATTTGAAATATTCGACGTGGCCGCCCTGGTAGCTGGAGATGGCGATGCCTTGCACGTCCTCGGCCAGCGCGGCCGTGACGACGTCGTCGACGGAGCGGTTATGGCCCAGGTGCACGACTTCGGCACCGTTCGTCTGCAGGATGCGGCGCATGATGTTGATCGAGGCGTCGTGGCCGTCGAACAGCGAGGCGGCCGTGACGAAGCGGACTTTGTTGGACAGTTTGGCGTGCTCCGGCAGGTCGAGCTTGGCGGCAGGCGTGATGTCGTTCATGGTGTTCCCTGGAAAACGGAAGCGAACTGGGGGTTCTTTGTACGGTATATGACGTTAACGTAAACGTCAAGAAAACCACCGTCATTCCCGCGCAAGCGGGAATCCATGCTGAGTTTGCGTCTACGCGGCGTCAGCATGGGTCCCCGCCTTCGCGGGGACGACGTGGAGGTAAATCAAGCGGCGCGTTTCTTGATGCTGCCCGAGAGCAGCTCCTCCTTGCGCACCCGATACTCGGCCACGGCCTTCTCCTTGACGTGCCCGAAACCGCGGATCTGCTCCGGCAGCCCCGCCAGCTCGACGGCGACGGCGTGGTTCGCCGCATCCAGCGACGGCAGAAGCGCCTCGATCATGTCACGGTATTCGGTGACGAGGGCGCGCTCCATCTTGCGCTCGGCCGTGTAGCCGAACACGTCGAATGCCGTGCCGCGCAGGCCTTTCAGTTTGGCCAGCAGCTTGAACGCACTCCACATCCAGGATCCGAATTCCGCTTTCACGAGGTGGCCCTTGGCATCCTTTTTCGCGAACAGCGGCGGCGCCAGGTTGAATTTCACGCTGAACTTGCCGTCGAACTGGCTTTGCAGCTGCTCCACGAAGCGGCCGTCCGTGTACAGGCGCGCGACTTCGTACTCGTCCTTGTAGGCCATCAGCTTGGCGTACGACTTCGCGACGGCCAGCGACAGCTTGTTGCCGAGGCCGAGGGCCGTCTCGCGCTCGCGCACGCGCGCGACCAGCGTCTCGTACTGGGCGGCGTAGGCCGCGTCCTGGTAACCGGTCAGGAATTCGACGCGCTTCTTGATCACGCCGTCGAGGCTCTGCGGCATCTGGATCAGCACCGGTTGCGCCGGGATCGCCGTGCGTTCCACGCGCTGCAGGTCGACGGCGGCGCGTCGGCCCCACAGGAAGCTGCGCTGGTTCGATGCGACGGCCACGCCGTTCAATTCGATGGCGCGCAGCAGCGAGGCTTCGGACAGCGGCACGAGGCCTTTCTGCCACGCATAACCCAGCATGAACAGGTTGGCGGCGATCGAGTCGCCCATCAGTGCCGTCGCCAGCTTCGTCGCATCGAGGAAGTCGGCACCCGACTCGCCACCCACCGCTTCCAGAATCAGGGAGCGGACCTGATCGGCCGGGAATTCCCAATCCCTCTGTTGCGCGAAGGTGCCGGTCGGCTGTTCGTGCAGGTTGACGACGACCATCGTGCGGCCCGGGCGCATCTTCGAGATGGCGTCGGCGGCGCCGGCCGTCAGCATGTCGCAGCCCAGCACGAGATCGGCCTCGCCGGTGGCGATGCGCTGGGCGCGCAGGCGCTCGGGCGTCTCGGCGATCTTCACGTGCGACGTGACGGAGCCGTTCTTCTGGCTCATGCCCGTCATGTCCAGTACGGACGCGCCCTTGCCTTCGAGGTGGGCCGCCATGCCCATCAGCGCGCCGACGGTGATGACGCCGGTGCCGCCGATGCCGTTGATCAGGATGTTGTACGGCGCAGCGATGGAGGGCAGGGCGGGCGTCGGCAGCGGGCCCCAGCCGTCATCGCCATCCTTCTTGCTGGCACCGGCCTTGTTCTTGCGGAGTGTCCCGCCTTCGACGGTGGCGAAGCTGGGGCAGAAGCCCTTTGCGCACGAATAATCCTTGTTGCACGCGGACTGGTCGATGGCGCGCTTGCGGCCGAATTCCGTTTCCTTCGGCAGGATCGAGACGCAGTTCGACTGCACGCCGCAATCGCCGCAGCCTTCGCACACGGCTTCGTTGATCACCATGCGCTTCGCCACGTCCGGGAACTCCCCCTTTTTCCTACGACGCCGTTTCTCCGCCGCGCAGGTCTGGTCGTAGATGAGCACGGTCACGCCCGGGATCTCGCGCAGTTCGCGCTGCACGTCGTCCATCCTGCTGCGGTCGTACAGCGTGACCTCGGCCGGCAACGCGGCACGGTCTTCATAGCGCGACAGGTCTTCGGTGACGAGGGCAATGCGCTGGACGCCTTCGGCCGCCATCTGGCGCGCGATCAGCGGCACGGACGTCGTGCCGTCGACCGGCTGGCCACCCGTCATCGCAACCGCGTCGTTGTACAGGATTTTATAAGTGATGTTGACCTTGGCCGCGATGGCGGCGCGTACGGCCAGGTAGCCCGAGTGGAAATAGGTGCCGTCGCCCAGGTTCTGGAACACGTGCGGCACCTTCGAGAACGCGGCCTGGCCGATCCACGGCGCGCCTTCGCCGCCCATGTGCGTCGTCAGCTTGTTCATCTCCGGATAGATCGACGTGGCCATCACGTGGCAGCCGATGCCGGCCAGCGCGAACGACCCTTCCGGCACTTTCGTCGACGTGTTGTGCGGGCAGCCGGAGCAGTAGAACGCGGGACGGAACGGCGTCGTCACGGCTTCCATGAGCACCGCATCCTTCGCTTCCAGGAAGGCCAATCTCGCCTTGATCAGGTCGCGCGTGCGGTCGTCGAGATTCAAACGGGTGATGCGGCCGGCGATCACGCGCGCCACCTGCGCGACGGAGAAGTCGGCCTTCGGCGGCAGCAGCCATTCGCCGCGCGGCGCGACCCATTCTCCCTTTTCGTCGAACTTGCCGATCACGCGCGGACGCACGTCGTCGCGCCAGTTATAGAGCTGCTCCTTGAGCTGATATTCGACGACCTGGCGCTTCTCTTCCACGACGAGGATCTCGTCCAGGCCTTGCGCGAATTCGCGCACGCCTTCCGGCTCCAGCGGCCAGATCATCGCCACCTTGAACAGGCGCAGGCCGACTTTTGCCGCCATCGCTTCGTCGATGCCCAGTTCTTCCAGCGCTTCCAGCACGTCCACGTACGATTTGCCCGACGCGATGATGCCGAGCTTCGCATCCGGGCTGTCGATCGTCGTGCGGTTCAGCTTGTTCTCGCGCGCATAGGCGAGGGCCGCGTAGATCTTGAAGTCCTGCATCAGGGCTTCCTGGTTGCGTGCCTGCTGGCCCAGCGGAATGGACGACAGCCGCGTATTCAGGCCGCCTTCCGGCATCGCGAAGTCTTGCGGAATTTTGACGTCGACGCGGAACGGATCGGCGTCGACCGAGGCGCTCGATTCGACCGTGTCGGCCAGCGCCTTGAACGCGACGGCCAGGCCGGAAAAGCGCGACATCGCCCAGCCGTGCACACCGAGGTCCAGGTATTCCTGCACATTGGATGGGTACAGCACGGGGATCATGCAGGCGGCGAAGATGTGGTCGGACTGGTGCGGCAGCGTCGACGAATACGCGCCGTGGTCGTCGCCCGCGACGAGCAGCACGCCGCCGTGCTTCGCCGTGCCGGCATGGTTCATGTGCTTGAAGACGTCGCCGCAGCGGTCCACGCCCGGGCCCTTCGCGTACCACATCGCGAATACGCCGTCGTACCTGGCCGGGCCGATCAGGTCCACGGTCTGCGTGCCCCAGACGGCCGTCGCGGCCAGGTCCTCGTTCACGCCCGGCACGAACCGGATCGATTTCGCTTCCAGGTGGCCCTTGGCCTTCCACAGGTTCTCGTCCAGGCCGCCCAGCGGCGAGCCGCGGTAGCCGGAGACGAAGCCCGCAGTGTCCAGGCCGGCCTGCTCGTCGCGCAGCTTCTGGATCATCGGCAGGCGCACGAGGGCCTGGATGCCGGACAGGAAGATCTTGCCGGAGGTGGCGGTGTATTTGTCGTCGAGGCTGACGTCTTTGAGGGGAGCGGGAACGGCGGGTGCGGCAGGGATGGACGCGGATGCGCCCTGGCCCAGGACGGTGTCAGGCATGGTGTCTCCAAACTTTGTGTTTTCAGATGGACCCGTGCCGGAGGCGCGCCGGGTAGGCGCTGGCCGGATCGGGTCCTGGTGCCGCTTTGGCGGCTGTTACACCAAGTGTAGAGACAAGTTGACGTATACGGAAATACGGAATGGGGATGGAGCCATAAGAAAAAATGATGGCCCGGCTACCTCTCGAGAGGACGTGCGCCGATCCAGTGGCCGCTGGCGCACAGATCATGCGCCACCTGGACGACGAGGCGGCTGACGGCCGCGGCTGCATTGGTGAGCGGGATATTGCGCGAGGTGCACAGGACGACGGTGCGCGCAATGTCCGGCTCGCGGATGGCCAGCGCCCGCATGGCGCCGCGTTCGAGGTCGGCCTGCACTGGCGCCACGGGCAGGATGGTGGCGCCCATGCCGGCGAGGATGGCCGATTTCAGGATCGCGATCGAGTTGATTTCGATGACGCCGTGCGTGGCCAGGCCTGCGGCGCGTGCCGTGCTTTCGATGCGCGGCCGCACGCCATGCTGCAGGCCCGGCAGGATCAGGGTCGTGTCCAGCGCGGCGCGCAGGGTCAGGCTCTCGTGCCCGGCGGCGACGGGCGCGTCGGCGCGGCAGATGAAGCGCAGTTCTTCCTCGACGAGCGGAATGGCGGCGAAGCTGCCGAGCTGGCCGTCGTCGAACAGCACGGCCAGGTTGATGCGGCCGGCGCGCAGCTGCTCGGCCAGGCTGCCGGTGATTTCCTCGGTCAGCTGCAGCGTGATTTCCGGATAGCGCCGGCGGATCGCCGTCAGCAGCGGCAGCGCGAGGGCATCCGAGATACTGTGCGGCAGGCCGAGCGTGACGCTGCCCGACGGCCGTTCGGCCGATTGCACGACGGCCGCTTGCGCATCCGCCACCTGCTTGAGGATGGCCTGCGCGTGTTCGTAGAACACCTTGCCGGCGTCGGTGTTGAGTACGCCCTGTGCCGAGCGGTGCAGCAGTTGCACGCCCAGCTCTTCTTCCAGCTGGCGCAATTGCTGGGTCAGCGCGGGCTGCGCCACGTGCAGGACCAGCGCGGCGCGCGACAGCGAACCGTGGTCCACGATGGCGACGAAATAGCGCAGCTGGCGAAGTTCCATTTTGTAAATATATGTAGCTTTATGGCTACATAAAATGACCAAAAGTTTATTGCTGAAAAGTTTCCCGTCATCAAGTTGCTATACTCGAAGGACGCCGGACCGCGGCGAGATTAACACACCCCTTCCGGACACTTCCATGCTCAAGAAAGTCGATTCCTCCCAGTTGCGTGTAGGAATGTTCATCCACGATCTCGATTGTGGCTGGATGGAACATCCTTTCGTCCGCAACCGTTTCGTCATCACGACCGAGGACGAGATCCGCAGGGTGGTGAGCGCGGGCATTCGCGGCGTGACGATCGACTGTGCACGGGGGCTGGACGTGGACGACGCGCCGACGGTGGCGGAAGCGGACGCCGCGATGGAGGCCGAGGTCGCCGAGATCGCTGCCAAGCCGGTGGCGCCGCTGCGCACGACGTTGGCCGAGGAACTCGAGCGTGCCACGACGATCCGGCGCCAGGCCGCCGGCCTCGTCAAGACCGTGATGCAGGATGCGCGGCTGGGCAAGGCGGTCGAAATGGACAAGGTGTCGCCGGTCGTCGAGAACATCACCGCTTCGATCCTGCGCAATGCGTCCGCGTTGCTGGGCCTGTCCGTCATCAAGAACAAGGACGACTACACGTTCCTGCACTCGGTCAGCGTGTGCACCTTGCTGGTCGCCTTCTGCCGTTCGCGCCAGATGGATGCGGAAACCATCTACCAGGCCGGCATCGGCGGCCTGCTGCACGATACGGGCAAGGCCCTGGTGCCGGACGCGATCCTGAACAAGCCGGGCCGCCTGACCGACGAGGAATTCGAGATCGTCCGCCGCCACCCCAGGGACGGCTACGACATCCTGCGCCGTTCGCCCGGGATCGGCGCCATCCCGCTCGACATTACGCTGCATCACCACGAGCGGCGCGACGGCACGGGGTATCCGGACCGCCAGGGCGAACAACAGATCAGCGAGCTGGCGCAGATGGCCGCGATCGTGGACGTCTACGACGCCATCACGGCCGACCGCTGCTACCACAAGGGCATGCCGGCGGCCGAGGCGCTGCGCAAGATGTACGAGTGGAGCAAGTTTCACTTCAATCCGGCGCTGACGCAGGAATTCATGCGCTGCGTCGGCATCTACCCGGTCGGCACCCTCGTGTTGCTGGAATCGGGCCGGCTGGGCGTGGTCGTCGAGCCGCACGAAACGAGTCTGCTCACGCCCAAGGTCAACGTGTTCTACAGCACGAAGAGCCAGACCTACATCAAGCCGGAGACGGTGGACCTGGCGCGTGGCATGGGCTTCGGCGGCGCCGACAAGATCGTGCGCCACGAATCGCCCGACAAATGGCAGGTCGACCCGCTGCGCTTCATGCAGTTGGCCTGAAGACGTTCAGAAGAATTCGGCGGTGTCGTTGGAGGCGACGGTCTGCAGCAGGCCGTGCGCGACGAGGTCGTCGTAATGGCAGGCGCGGTTGCGCCCGTTGCTTTTCGCGTAGTACAGCGCCTGGTCGGCGTGGCCCAGCGTGACCACGGGCGATTCGTACGCACTGATGCTGACGAAGCCGACGCTGACCGTCACCCGCCCCACCTGCGGGAAGTCATGGCTTTCGACGTTGGTGCGGAAGCGTTCGATGATCTTCCAGGCATTGTCCAGCGTGGTCGAGCGCAGCAGCACGACGAATTCCTCGCCGCCGAAGCGGAACACGCGGTCCTGGGCGCGGAACGACGATTGCAGCAGGTTGGCGATCAGGATCAGCACTTCGTCGCCGTACAGGTGGCCGAACTTGTCGTTGACGGCCTTGAAATGGTCGACGTCGACGACGGCCAACCACTGTTTTTCCTCGGCATGGTGCTGGCGCCGCTCGGGCAGGCCAGGCAGGCGCGGATCCCGTTCGTGGGAGTTCTGCAGCATGCGCGCCAGCTGGTCGTCGAACGTCTTGCGGTTGAGCAGGCCGGTGAGCGAATCGCGCTCGCTGTAGTCGAGCAGGTTCTGGAAATTCCGGTACACACCGACGATGCCGCCGATCACATACACGGTCTCGCGTGAAAACGCCTTGTCGTCGCGGATTTCCAGGCAGGTCGTGGCTTTGTCGCCGAACCAGATCGGCAGCCACAGCACACGCATACCGTCGGCCGCGATTGCTTCCGCGCTCGCTTGATGCTCGGCCAGGCAGCGTTTGAGGTCGGGGAGAGCGGCCACCGGATCACCCAGCACGCCGTCCTGCGATTCTTCCAGGCGCGCCGCGCCGCCCTGCACGATGCTCGCGCGTGCGCGCAGGTACTGCTGTCCAGACACGGTCGTGATGGCCAGAATGCGCGTCTGCGCCGCACCCGCCAGCTCCTGCACTGCCGAGATCACGGAAATATCGAGCATCGCGTGATCGCGGTGGCCGGTCATGTCCACCATGTGTTTCAGAAGCGAATCCATGTCGTTCTCAGCAATGTAATCAACCGACCTGCAGGCTGGGCACAGCCGCCGTCGCGATCGCAGGTATCAGGCGTTTCACAAAGAGCAAGCGAAACAGGATATAGGCTTTTTGCATTCTAAGCAATTATGCAAATGCAATTTTTTTAGCCTGAGTGAATTTTCTCAAAGCCAAACTGCAACGTGCTCCCCCAGGCTTGGGGGATTTTGATTCTGCCGTACAAAAAATAGTTCCTTACAGCAAAGTTGTTGGTCGTCAAGTTGCCGTATGGCATCAAAACTTATAGTGAACTCACTGGCACGGAACGCAGCAAGTCTGCTGGGAAGTGGTGACTTGACCAGCGTCTCCGGCCGGTAGCTGTTCTTATCAACCACCATATGGGAGTTTGTCATGAGCAACTTCATCTCCGCAGTCAAAACCTTCGCTGCTGACGAAAACGGTGTGACGGCCATCGAGTATGGCCTGATTGCCGCCCTGATCGGCGTGGCTGCGGCTACCACCGCGACAACTCTGGGCACAAACCTGTCGACCCTGTTCCAGAACATCGCCGACAAGGTGACGGTCTCCTGATGTCGTGAAGTCGCCCTCCGGGTTTCCGGCCCGGAGGGCTTTTTTTCGGGGGGCGTCATGCAAATCGATCAATATCGCGATGCGCTGCTGCTGCTCATGGTGAGTATTGCCGCCGTCAACGATCTGGCAACGCGGCGTATCCCCAACCCGCTTCTGCTCGCCGGCCTGGGCGGTGCGCTGCTCCTGCACTTGCTGTCCGCCGAACCGGCCGCCGCATTGCTGTCGGGAGTTGGCGGCATGCTGGTGGGCCTCGCCATCTTCCTGCCGTTCTACCTGGTGCGCGGCATGGCGGCCGGCGACGTCAAGATGATGGCCGTGATCGGCTTCTTCACCGGCCCGGCCGAAGCTTTCCAGATCGCCATCATCACATGGTGCGCGGGCGGCGTGATGGCGCTGTTCCTTATCCTGCTGCGCAGCCGTCTGCGGCTGGCCTTCGTCAACATCGGCCGGCTGCTGTCCGGGCTCATCGTGCCGGGCACGAAATTGGCCGACACGGCGCTCCCGCACAGCGCCGGTTCGATGCCTTATGGCCTCGCCATCGCGGCCGGCACGATCGTCGTCCTGGTCACTCAATATGGATGAGCCCGCTCTTGGCGAAGCTCAAGGGTGGCCAAAAGACCGGTCGCTAGAATCATTCTGACCTGTTTCGGAAAACAAGCAAGGCAAGGGGGTTCCGATGTTTGAAACGCTATCGACAGGCAATACCGCGGCGGGATCCCGTGCCGCGCAGCCCGTGCCTGCGGGCAGTCCGGAGATCGCGCCAGTCCTGCCGCGCCAGGCGAAGACCGTGCGCGATACCGGACTCGAACCGCGCTTCGTGACGGACCTGGTGCTCAAGGCGATCCAGGCCGGCGGCAAGACCCCGTTGACCCATCTGGCCGGCAAACTGCGGCTGTCGATCAGCGTGCTGCGCGAGGTCCTCAATCCCCTGATCGCGGAACAGCAGGTGGAAGTGGCCTGGTGCGGCGAGTCGGACATCGACATGCAATACCAGTTGACCGCGCACGGCCAGCGCGGTGCCGTCGACGCCCTGGCGCGCTGTCGCTATCTCGGGCCGGCGCCGGTCACGCTCGCATCGTACCGGGCCGTGGTCGAACGCCAGGCGTTGCGCCATGCGGATGCGGAGCGCATCACGTCCGCGCAGGTCGCCGGCACGCTGGGCGACGAGGGCCTGTCCCAGGCCGCGCGCGACGTGCTGGGCGCGGCGCTGTACGCGCGCCGCTCGCTGCTGCTGTACGGACCGTCCGGCGGCGGCAAGACGACGCTGGCGCGCAAGCTCGGGCGCCTGCTGCCGGGCCCGATCGCAGTGCCGTATGCACTGATGGCCGGGCGCCACGTGATCCGCCTGTACGATCCCGCCGTGCACACGGCCCCGCCGCCGATCGCCCGTCAGCAGGAAGAACGGCGCAGTTGCGATGCGCGCTGGACCGTGTGCCAGCGTCCGCTCGTCCACGTCGGCGCCGAACTGGGACGCGACATGCTCGACCTGCGCTACGACGCGGAGCAGGGCGTCTATCACGCGCCGCCGCACCTGCAGGCGAACAATGGCATGCTGGTGCTCGACGACGTCGGCCGCCAGCGCATCGCCGCGGCCGAGCTGCTGAACCGCTTCATCGGGCCGCTGGATGCCGGGACCGACCAGTTGTCGCTGCAGGGCGGGCAAGCGGAACTGGTGCCGTTCGATGCGGCCGTGGTGTTCGCCACCAACCTCGCCCCGGCCAGCGTATTCGATGATGCCGCCCTGCGCCGCATCGGCTACAAGGCCGACATCGGCGCCTGGTCGCCGAACGCTTATCGTGCGCTGCTGCTCCGCCAATGCCGGCTGCGTCGCATCGAAGTCGACGACGCGGCGGTCGACCACCTGATCGAGCGGCTGCACCGGCAATCCGGGCGCGCGCTGCTGGTCTGCTATCCGGGCGAACTGCTCGACCGGGTCGCCGATTTCGCCGGCTTCGCCGGGACCGAACCGCGCCTCACGATCGCGGCGGTCGAGCAAGCCTGGCGCAGCATGTTCATCGCTTGCGCGACGGAGAATCAAAAATGAAGAACAAGCGTGCCATCCTCGTCATGGCCGTCGCGATCCTGTTCGGATGCGCGGCCGTCGTGTTCGCATCGCGCTGGCTGCTGAAGCAGCCGGGCAGCAGCAGCGGCCGCATTCTCGTGGCCGCCGCCGACATCAACCTCGGCCAGCGCCTGACGCCCGAGATGTTCAAGCTGGCCGACTGGCCCGCCGACAGCGTCCCGAAAGGCGCCTTCACGGATCCGCAGAAACTCGGCGGCCGCGTCCTCAAGACGAACCTGCTGATGGGCGAGCCGGTCAGCGAGGCCAGGCTGGCACCGGTCGGCACACTCGGCGGGTTGTCGGCACTGATCACGGAAGGCAAGCGCGCGATCACGGTGCGCGTAAACGACGTGATCGGCGTGGCCGGCTTCGCGCTGCCGGGCAACTATGTCGACATCATCGTCAGCACCCAGAAGGACGTGCCGGCCGGTGTCGACGCCCGCCAGCAGAACATCTCGAAGATCGTGCTGGAGCGGATCCTCGTGCTGGCCGTCGCCCAGGAAGTCAACCGTGACGAGACCAAGCCGAAGGTCGTCAACGCGGTCACGCTGGAAGTGACGCCGGAGCAGGCCGAAAAGCTCGACCTGGCGCGCAGCGTGGGCACGCTGTCGCTGGCCCTGCGCAACCAGGTGGACCCGCAGGCGGCCAGTACCGAAGGCGCGACCAAGCTCACGCTGCTGCCGGAGGCGCCGCCGCCCGCGCCGCGCAAGGCCGCGCCCAAGCCGGCACCCGCGGTGCGCCCCGCGCCGGTGGTAGTCAAGGTGGCGGCCCCGGTGCGGCGCGATTGCGTCACCGTGCTCAACGGCCTGCGCGTGTCGCAGGAGTGCTTCTGAACTTCATCCAGGGTAAAGCCATGAACGGATGCTTGACGCCATCACCGCTGCTTCGCTGCCTGTTCGCCGCCGGCCTGGCGCTGGCTGCCGCCGGCCCCGCAGGCGCGGCCGCCAAATCGAAAGCCCAGGCCGCAGACAACCCGACCGACGCCGCGCCGCTGCGTGCCGAGGCGGGACCCAACTGCAAGGGCGAGGCCGCGAAGCCGGCCCAACTCGCCCTGCAGGTCGGCAAGTCCAGCCTGATGCGCCTGCCCGAGCCGGTCCAGCACCGCAGCGTCGGCAACCCGCTCGTCGTGCAGGCGCTCATGGTGGCGCCCGACACGCTGTACATCGCCGGGATCGACGTCGGCACGACCAACATGATCATCCAGGGTAGAAGCGGCCTGTGCAGCGTACTCGACATCACCGTGGCCATGGACCCGTCGGCCCTGCAGGCGATGCTGGCCACCGCCATGCCGGACGAGCATGACGTCAAGGTGCTGGCCGCATCCGACGCGCTCGTGTTGACGGGCACCGTGAGCGATGCCGTCGCCGCCGCGCGCGCTGTCGAACTGGCCACTGCCTACGTGCGCCGCCCGCTGCGCGCGCTGACGGTGCCCGACAAGGAAGACGCTGCGAGCCAGCACCAGCGCGAAAACCAGAATCAGGCCGGCGCGGCGGCGGCCGCGGCGCGGGTTGTCAACATGTTGTCCGTGCGCGCGCCCCAGCAGGTGCAACTGGAAGTCAAGATCGCCGAAGTGTCGAAGAGCCTGCTCGACCGCCTGGAAGGCGGCACCCGATGGACCTTCAGT
>CBIHRX010000207.1:0-12322 GCA_966212555.1 uncultured Massilia sp. | reverse complement strand
AACGTTTACTGGGCCGGTTCCGTTTACCGGGATCTACGTTTTTACACAGCCTGGGTCGTAAGCAGCCTCGACTGGGCGGCCACAACAGGCCAGTACCGGAAGTTCGATTTGAAGGAAAAAATGCATGGATGAGTTGACCCAATTTAGCTTGCTACTTTCGAAATTGTGCGAGGCGTTGCCTAGTGAGGCTTTTCGAACATGCGAAAGCTTGAATGAACATGGCGAACGGGAGATGGCTTTAGATCATTGTGTTTTCCATCTGGTTGAAGTGCCACTTTCTACAAAGATGGAACTGATGGCTTGCGCTCAACGCTTTGGATCGTCGAACGCTGTGTTGACGGCGATTGAAAAGATTCCTTGCAGCTAGCCCATAGTTGATTTCGCAGGTCCGCTTCGGGTCGACTACTGCCGGTCGAGACAAGCCAGGATTTTTTCACCTTGGCAACGTGATATGCTGGTCCGTACGGCCGAGATCGGCCACCTGTAACACGTTGGAGGACAAGGCTGTGAATAATGAAGATCAGGGCGAACGCTTGTCGTCCAAGTTGCCAGTCGTAGCCATCATCCTCGGGTCTATCGCTGCCTTCATAACAGCTGGTGTGGTGTCATGGTCCACACCAGATGGCAACCTCGTCGTGACTTTGGTGCCAGCACTGGCAGTCGGCCTAGCTGTCTTCGGACTTGCATTGCGACGCGCCCGTCGTGGCGGGGCGAAGTGACTAAACAGGGATTCGTTTGAGGGAGACCTGGGCCTGTTCAGACCGCACGTCTGACCGACAAAATTCGGCCAGAAGCAGACGTGCCGCAGGTAGCCACCGCATTTTTCCTCTATGACACTACAGATGTCGAGACAGGTGAACTAGATGCGTCCATACGACGGCATTGATTACCATTATGAGCACAACGATGCGAAGCAAAAAGATTCGATTCAGATAATTGTGAATCTAATCGGTTTCCAGCCGCTGCCTGATGAGCTTTCCTACTCCCTAAACTTTTATGCTGGTGGAACGGGGATCGATGATCGCTTAGCTGTTCGATGCCATATCGATGAGGCAAGTTGGCCCGTCGTCGTTCGAAAGCTGCGCCTGAGACATCGTGTCGATGCCGCACAAGACCCAGTATGGGGCGAGCAATTTCGATGGTTGCTCGGAGCGGAAGGCGACCATGACTCGGTTGATGAGCATTGCTACCAATTCATAAATTCAAACAAGCTTGGTTTTCAGGATCAAGCCGATGAGAAATGGGAAATCTTTTTCACCGACGAGAGCGATGTGAACTCATGGTGCGTTGTTTGGCAAGCCAACGGCCGCCTGAATTACCTGAGTTTTGACCAGGGATAAGGGTCGCCACCATGCGCGACCGTTTTGCGACTCCATGAATTTCTGCAATGGGTCGGTTCTGGCCGGTCGTGACCGTTGGTGACTTTTCCGCCTAGGCAACCTGTTATGCTGAGCCGAACGGCCGCGTTCGGCCAAGAGCGGACTACTGGCTCTACAAACACCAAGAAAAAGCAATGGGCTACGACCTTCACATTACCCGTAATGCGCATTGGACCGACGACGAAGGCCCCACATCTCGTTGGATGAGTGGATTGCATACGCCGGAGGCGACACTGACATTAAGCCCGACAGCGACAACCCAGACGCCGAAAACTGGATTGTCACAAACCATGACGGTGCCTGCCCTCTCTGGTGGGACGAAATTAGTGAAGTCGTAGCGAAAAATCCTGATCAGCCGATGATTGAAAAGATGGTTGCTATCGCTAATGCTTTGGGCGCACGTGTGCTCGGAGACGATGGCGAAGTTTATGGTGTCTGACAAAAATCGGCTTAGGAAACAGCCTGAGCAGCATGGTCCGATTCGGGGCGATAGCAGACCTACTCGGCGCAGCCCAGCGTCCTAGACAGCAGCAACTCACATCCAGCAGGCTTTTCTATCGCCCACCGCTGACAGTATCAGCCTGGTGGCGACACAATGTGTTCCCGGATGAGCGCGCGCATGCGCTCGCAAGCCGGCGTCGGCGTCGCCGCGCCGCTGTACAGCGCGAGCCGGATGCCCGGCAGCGCCGGCAAGCCATCGAGCACGCGCACGTCGTCCGGCAACCCGAGGGGCGTGCGCACCGTCACGCCGAGCCCCGCCGCGACCGCGGCCCAGATGCCCGCCAGGCTGGCGCTCGTGTAGACGACGCGCCAGGGAATGCCGGCCCGGTCGAGCGCGTCGGTCGCGGCCTTGCGCATCAGGCAGGGCGCCTGCAGGGCAACGAGGCGGACCGGTTCGCCGATGGGTTCCTGCGCCGTCGAACCCACCCAGCGCATCGGATAATCGCCCAGCACGTCCACGTGGGGCAGCGCCGCGTCCGTGTGCCAGCCCAGCGCCAGATCGATCTTCCCGGCCTGCAGTTGCGCGATGAGTTCGCTGTTGCGGGCAATGACGGCCTCGATCTGCAAGTCCGGATGGCTGCGCGTAAAACGGCCGAGGACGTTGGACAACAGGCGTTCCCCAAAATCTTCCTGCAGGCCCAGCCGGACCGTGCCTTCGAGGTCCAGGCCGGCCAGCGCCGTGCGCGCCTCGTCGTTCAGGTCGAGGATGCGGCGCGCGTAACCGAGCAGCGTTTCGCCGGCCGGAGTCAGCTCGAGCCCCCGCCCCGACTTGCGCAGCAGGTCCGTGCCGGCCTGTCCCTCCAACTTCTTCATCTGCATGCTGATGGCCGACGTCGAGCGTCCCAGCCGGTCGGCCGCCTTCGCGAAACTGCCCAGGTCCACGCCTTCGCAAAAGCTGCGCAGCGCATCCATGTCGAAATTCGTACGGCGCATGATCATCCCGTTTTTCTGAATTATCGATTCAAATATATTCGATTTTCGGAATGATTTTACGCCGATATGATGGTCACGTGAACCAATCAAAGGAGCAATCACGATGACGATGATGACAGGCATGGGCCAGCGCGCACTGGCCAACATTCCAGCGCTCGCCGACCTCTCGGACCGCGTGCTGTTCGGCGAAGTGTGGGAACGGGAAGGATTGAGCAAGCGCGACCGGAGCCTCGTGACGGTCGCCTGCCTGGTCGCGCTGTGCCGCGAAGGGCAGCTGCCGTTCCACCTGCAGACGGCGCTCGACAACGGCGTCACCCGGCAGGAACTGGAAGAAGTCGTGACGCACCTCGCGTTCTATGCCGGCTGGCCCGCCGCCGCCGCCGCCGCGCGCCTGCTGGGCTGAGGAGGTCATCATGCCCTTCGTTCGCATCTCCCTGCGCCGCGGCAAACCGCGCGACTACCTGCGCGCCGTCGCGGATGCCGTGCACCAGGCCCTCGTCGACGCCTTCCGCATCCCCGTCGCGGACCGCTTCCAGGCCATCCACCAGCATGACCCCGAGGAGCTGATCTTCGACCGCGATTACCTCGGCGGCCCGCGCAGCGACGATTTCCTGCTCGTCTGCGTCACCGGCGGCAAGCCGCGCGACGCGGACACCAAGCAGGCGTTTTATCGCCGGCTCGCCGACCTGCTGGCCGAATCGCCGGGGCTGCGGCCGGAGGACCTGATGGTCATCGTCCAGACGACGGACTACGCCGACTGGTCGTTCAGCAACGGCATCGCGGCACCGCTGGCGGAGCAGAGACCATGATCGCCATGCAGTACCGTTTCCCGCTGCCGGCCGACTACGACATGGCGATCATCGACCGGCGCATCGCGGACAAGGGCCATTCGACGGACGGTTTCCCGGGGCTGCTGTTCAAGGCCTACCTCAGCGTGCGCAAGCGCGGGCCGGCGCAGGACAACGCGTATGCGCCGTTCTACGTGTGGAACACGGTCGACGGGATGCATGCATTCCTGAACGGCCCCGGGTTCGCGGGTGTGGCGCAGGCGTTCGGCAGGCCGGCGGTGGCGACGTGGCTGGTGTGGCAGGCGCGTCTCGGGCCCGGTTGCGCGGATGCCCGTTTCGCCACCGTCGAGCGGCGGCCCATCCTGCCCGGCTCCGACCTGGAAGCATTGCGCGGCGACGAAATGCGTCTCGGCGCGGACGCGGTCGACAGGGACGGCGCGCTCGCGGCGGTCGCGGGTTACGAACCGGGGGACTGGACGCTGGTGCGCTTCCGGCTGTGGGCGCGCGAACCGGAAGCCGGCGAAGCGACGACCGTGTATGCGGTCGGCCACGTGTCGGCAGCCTGATTCAGCCGATGGCGTTCATCTCGCTCTCGTCTTCCGTGTAGCGCACCGGCGCCAGGCCGTGGCTGCCGATGAGCGCCTGCACGGTCGTCGGGCCCGCCGGCTCGATGCCTTCGTGCGCGAGGACCTGGTCGAGGATCTCGGCCTCGCTGATGCGGCCCGGCGTGGTGAATTCCAGCGGTTCGTCGTTGTCGCGGTACCAGACGCGATAAAGCGGCATGTTGACCTCCTTTGTGATCAGTCGAGCGGCACCGCCCGCCACCGGTTGACTTCCGGCGGCGTGACGGCCGGTGCCGCATTGCCCCAGCTATTCCTCACATACGTCACGACGGCGGCCACTTCCGCATCGTCCAGCACGGGGCTGTACGGCGGCATGCCGAACGGCCGCGGATTCCCGGCCGTGGTCGGCGGGAAGCCGCCGTTCAGCACGATGCGGATGGCGTTCACCGGATCATCCATCGTCAGCGCGCCGTTGCCCGCCAGCGGCGGATAGGCGGGATGGCCGGCGACGTTCGTGCCGCGTCCATCGGCGCCGTGGCAATCCGCGCACTGGCGCTCGTATATCTTCCTGCCAACCTTCATGACCTCATCGGGCGCCGGCGCGGACGGGCGGCGCGGCGCGGGATCGGCCGGCAGCGATTTCAGGTACGCCGCCATCGCCCCTGCATCCTCGTCCGTCAGGTATTGCAGGCTTTGCCCCACCACTTCCGCCATCGGCCCGAACACGGCGCCGCGCGGCGCGACGCCCGTGCGCAGCAGTTGGACAATGTGCGCCCGGTCCCAGTTGCCGAGGCCTGCCTCGTCGTCCGCGTCCAGCGCGGGCGCGTACCAGCCGACGATCGGGATGTGGCCGCCGGACAGCCGGGAGCCCGTCGCGCCGAGGCCGTTGCGCGGGCTGTGGCAGGCGCCGCAGTGGCCCAGGCCCTCGACGAGATAGGCGCCCCGGTTCCACTCGGCGCCTTTCGCAGGCTGCGGCGCGTACACGCCCGGCTTGAAATACAGCAGGCGCCAGCCGGCCAGCACGATCTGCCGGTCGTACGGGAAGCGCAGCGCGTGCGGCCGGTTCGGTTGGTTGACCGGTGCGAGGCTGCGCAGGTACGCGTACAGCGCGTCCGCGTCGTCGCGCGTGACCTTGGTCGTGTTCGTGTACGGGAAGGCCGGGTAGAGCAGGCGCCCGTCGCGGCGGATGCCGTTGTGCAGCGCGTTCCAGAAGTCGTCCGCGGCCCAGGCGCCGATGCCCGTCCGCGCGTCGGGCGTGATGTTCGGCGCGTAGACGGTGCCGAACGGCGTGGCCAAAGCCCGTCCACCCGCGTACGGCGTGCCGCCGCGTGCCGTGTGGCACGCCATGCAGTCGCCCGCGCGGGCGAGGTAGGCGCCGCGGGCAATGTTGGCTTGTGTCGACGCCCATGCTTCGCGCGAGCGTGACGGGATGAACTCGGCGCGCGGCCACGCGACGTACACCGCGGCCAACGCAGCCACGACCAGGACGGCGATGACGATGCGCGTCTTCATGGCCGCGGTTCCGGTTCGCTGCCGCATTCGAGCGGCATCGGGTGAGGGACGCCTGGAGCGGGCGCGGCATCGTCCGGCACCGGTTCGCTCGCGAGCCAGCCCGAGATGGCGGCCACGTCCGCCAGCGACAGGCGCCCGGCGATGGTCGCCATGCAATCGGGCGCGTGGGCGTGGCGGGTGCCGTTGCGCCAGGCGCCGAACTGGGCGTTGATGTAGTCGCGCGGCAGGCCCAGCAAGCCCGGGATGGCGGGCAGGGCGCCCGTCAGGCGCTGGCCGTGACAGGCCACGCAGGCCGGCACCTTCAGGGGCGCGTCGCCGCGCATGACGAGCTCGCGGCCCCGTTCCAGCTGGCCCGCCGGCAGGCTCGCACGCGCCAGCACGGGCGCGGGCATGTGTTGGGTCGAGAACCACGTCGCGATCTCGCGCAGGTAATCGTCGGTCATGTGCTCGACCATGTAGGTCATCAACGGATACCGGCGGCGCCCGGCGCGGAAGTTCTGCAGCTGGTTGTACAGGTAGCCGGCCGGCTTGCCCGCGATGCGCGGATAGTATTCCGGTCCCGCCGACGGCGGCGGCGCGGACGGGCTGCCGTGGCACGACGTGCAAGCGGCCACGCGGCGTTCCAGCGTGTCCGGCACGGCCTGCTGGGCCAGTGTCGGCGCCATGTGCAGGGTTGCCAGTAGCAGCAAGGCGTGGCGCAAATGCATGACGTTCCTGGTCGACGAGAAGGTACAACCGGCATCATACCGCGTCGACTTGAACTTCACGCAATCTTTTGAAAATACTAACTCAGTGCGCGTCCTGGAACGTGCGCAGATACGCCAGCAGCGCCGCCATGTCCTTGTCGTCGTGGATGCCCCAGAAGCGCATCTTCGTGCCCGGTACGGTCTTGTCCGGATCGCGCAGGTAGGCGGACAACGTGCGCTCGTCCCACACGATGCCCGAGGCTTTCATCGCGTCGGAATACTTGAAATCGGCCGTGGCGCCCGCGCGCCGGCCGAACAGGCCGTTCAGTTGCGGGCCGAAGCCGCCGCGCGCGTTCGGGCCGACCTGGTGGCAGGACGCGCACGGTTTGAAGACGGTGGCGCCGTCGACGGGGCCGTCGTTGCGCGAGCAGCCGGCCAGCAAAAGCAGCAGGACGACGATGACGCGCATGCTACGAGCGCGGCTTGGGCTGCGCGGCCCGCCGCGGTCCGCCGGCGACGGGTGTCAAAGGCAACGGCGGCGGCGGATTCGCGCGCCAGTGGCGGTAGATGCGCAGGGCGACGTGGGCATCGTCGGCCGCGTACAGGATCTGCTTGTCGGACAGGCGCGGCATGGCCCAGTTGGTCGTCGTGATCTTGCGCGACTTCTGCAGGCGCTGGCCGAAGAAGCGCGCGACGGCCGTCTTGGCGCCCAGGGCGTTGCGCTCGCCACGGCGCAGGGCGGTGGACAGGTCGAGCACGTTGCGCGTCTCGATGCCCAGCTTGGCGCGCAGGCGGCGCAGGTCGTCGCCGAGGCCGAAGCCGACTTTCAATATGGCGGGCGATTCCAGCACGGCGCGCAGCACGTCGACGCCCGGGTTTGCCGGCGCCTGCATGTCGGGGACGGCATCGGGCGCGCGCGGCTTGAGCGTGCCGATCTGGAACAGATAGGCGTGCTGGTCGGTGGCGAGCTGGACGAGGTGCGGCCCCGTCGATTGCTCGCCCTTCTGGAACGTGGGTTTCGACTCGGTGTCGAAGCCGATCGCGTCGGACGCCAGCAGCGCGGCCAGCGCGCCGTCCGCATCCTGGCGCGTGCGCACGAGGCGCACGTCGGCCAGGGTGATGCCTTGGTAAGGGGGGAGGGCGTCCTCGGCCTCGCTCATCCGTGTTGCCGGATCAGCGTTTCGAGAACTTGGAGGCCAGCTGCTGCAGCTTTTCCTGGCGCTTGCGGTCGGCTTCCGCCTGCGCGGCGGCCTCGCGCTCGGCCTTCTTGCGCTCGGCTTCTTTCTTGAAGCGTTCCTGCAGGAGTTCCTTGGCGTGCTGGCGGTGGGTGTCCGTCACTTCGGCGCCGGGATTGCCGTCCAGGTCGTAGCGCACGGTGGCCTTTTCCATCGCGCGCAGGTAGCGCATCGAGCCCGTGTGGATGCCCAGCGCGGCGCGCATCGTCTTGCGGTTCAGGTCGGGCATGCGGGCCAGCACCTGCTTGTCGATGCCGATCGCCAGCGGCAGGCAGTCGCGGAAGGCCTTGAACTGTTGTTGCAACTGCTTGAGCAGCGCCCGCGGCGATTGGGATGCCGTAGCATCGGCTGCCGGAACGGCTTCCGGGGCCGCGGCCGGCGCGTCGTTCGCGGGCGCGGCGGGCGTGGCGTGGGTGGCGTTTTCGGTGGCCTCGGGGAGCTCGGCGACAGGACTCATCGTATTCATTGACTTCATGGTAAGAACGGGAAGCGGAAGGATAGCATGGCCGCGCCGCGCGCGTGCCGCTCAGCCATGTAACGGATCGTTTTATTGACTAGACGACTGTGATTTCATGCATGTGCAGCGGCGCGCAGCGAAGAAATCGTGTATGATCCGCCCCTTTCCCTGCGCACGGTTTGCGCCGACGCAGCCAGGGTCGGGAAGAGGAAAAGGAAATATGCGTCTGAGTGATATCCCTTATCGGATATTTCAATTATCGCTAAACATTTCCTTAAGGCATAATGCCTCTGTCTCCTCTATTTCTCCTCTGGAAAATAGATTCAAGCCCGTTGTCTGACGGGCTTTTTTTCGTTCCGACATGCTAAACCGCGATTTCGACCATATTCCGTTCCGCTCGATCCCTTTGCGTGCGCGCCGCAGCCCGTCCCGGCTGCCAGGGCGCCCGCCGGCCCGCGGCAGGAGTGCTTGATATCCGGGCTACTCGCCCCTAGCTAGGGCCTTCCCCTCATCCCCGCCCTCCGGGGTCCGCACCGCGGGCCAGGTGGGTTATTGACTTCGCAGGCACCGCGCCACGCCTCGACTGGAGAAAGTATATGAAAAACACCGCCAAGACCCTGACACTGACAGCGAAGAAAGCGCCGGCCAAGAGCACGGCCCAGCTGTCGGTGCCGAAGACCGCGACCTCGTATTTCCTCGAAACGGAAGCGGCAGCCAAGGTGACGGTGGTGAAGACGCGTTCGCGCCTGGCGTCGCTGAAGGCGGTGCAGGCCGAGGAAGCGTCGCGCCCGCAGCCGGAACAGTTCGACGACGCCGCCGCCGCGGGTGAAGCGCAGGCCGGGATCGTCGCCGCCGACGTGCAGGCACAGGATACCGCCGAGCCCGTCGTCGAGGCCGTCGCTGAAGTTGCCGAACCCGTCGTCGCCCCGGTCGCCGCCGTGGCCCTCGACGAGACGGACGACGCGATCCCGACGCCGACCGCGCCCGCCGCGCCGCCTGTGATCGTCAAGAAGCGTGTCTCCCGCCTGGCCGCCTTGAAAGCCGACGCCGCACCTGACGCAGCTTCGGCCGCGCCGGAACCGGTCGCCGCAGTGCCCGACGTTCCGGCAGCGGTCGCCGCGCCTGCCGCCGAACCGGCCGCCCGCGTCGTGCGCACCCGCACCGCGCGCCGCATCGAGCCGTCCGCCGCATCGACGACGTCCACCCAGCCGACCGGCACCGTCAGCACGACGACCGACGCCGCCGCGCTGGCCGCGATCGATACGTCCGGCTATCTGCTGCCGCAAGTGAAAGTGCCGGGCCGCCGCGGCCGCAAGCCGAGCGAATTCGTGCCGGAGAACGACGAGATCGCGGCGCTGAACGCCGTCGAGCGCGCCGAACTGAAGGCCGCGTCGAAACTGCGCGAGCGCAAGGCCAAGGGCGGTGCGAGCCTGTTCGGCACCGAGGAAGGCTTCTCGGGCGAGGAACTGGAAAAGCGCCGCCAGCAGCTGAAGAACCTGATCAACATGGGCAAGGAGCGCGGCTACCTGACCCATGCGGAGATCAACGACCACCTGCCGGAAAACATCATCGATCCGGAAGCGATCGAAGGCATCATCGCGACCTTCAACGACATGGGCATCGCCGTCTACGAGCGCGCGCCGGAAGCGGAAATGATGCTGCTGTCGGACGCCGTCGTCACGCCGACGAGCGAGGACGAGGTGGAAGCGGCAGCCGCCACGGCGCTGTCGACGGTGGATTCCGACTTCGGCCGCACGACCGATCCGGTCCGCATGTACATGCGCGAGATGGGCGCCGTGTCGCTGCTGACGCGCGAAGGCGAGATCGCCATCGCCAAGCGCATCGAGGACGGCCTGAAGGACATGGTGCAGGCGATTTCCGCATGCCCGGTGACGATCTCCGAAATCATCGCGCTGTCGCACAAGATCGCCGCGGACGAGCTGAAGATCGATGACGTCGTGGACGGCCTGATCGACCCGAACGAAGGCGCCGCCGCCACCGCGCCGGTGTCCAGCGCGAGCGACGAGGACGAGGACGAGGAAGACGTCGACGTCGAGGAAGAAGAGGACGAAGGCGGTTCCGGCGGCAGTGCCGCGGCGGGCTACTCGGCCGAGCAGCTGGCCGCGCTGAAGAAGGGCGCGCTGGACAAGTTCTCGCTCATCGAAAAACAGTTCGACAAGATGGGCCACGCGTTCAAGACGCAGGGCTACGGCTCGCCGGCCTACATGGCGGCACAGGAAGTGATCTCGTCGGAACTGCTGGGCATCCGCTTCACGGCGAAGGTCGTGGAAAAGCTGTGCGACACGCTGCGCGGCCAGATGGACGAGGTGCGCTCGATCGAACGCGCCGTGCTGGACATCTGCGTGAACCGCTGCGGCATGCCGCGCGCCCACTTCATCAAGGTCTTCCCGGGCAACGAGACGGACCTGGAATGGGTGCAGCGCGAAGTCGACTGCGCGTACCCGTACAGCGCCGTGTTGAAGCGCAACGCGCCGGCGATCCTGGAACTGCAGCAGCGCATGATCGACCTGCAGGCGCGCGTCGCGCTGCCGCTGGCGGACCTGCGCACCATCAACCGCCAGATGGCGGCCGGCGAAAAGCGCGCCCGCACGGCGAAGCGCGAAATGACCGTGGCCAACCTGCGTCTCGTGATCTCGATCGCGAAGAAGTACATCAACCGCGGCCTGCAGTTCCTCGACCTGATCCAGGAAGGCAACATCGGCCTGCTGAAGGCCGTCGACAAGTTCGAGTACCGCCGCGGCTACAAATTCTCGACGTACGCGACGTGGTGGATCCGCCAGGCGATCACACGTTCGATCGCCGACATGGCCCGCACGATCCGCGTGCCGGTGCACATGATCGAGACGATCAACAAGATGAACCGCATCTCGCGCCAGATCATGCAGGAAACCGGCAGCGAGCCGGACATGGCGACGCTGGCGACGAAGATGGAGATGCCGGAATCGAAGGTTCGCGAGATCATGAAGATCGCGAAGGAACCGATTTCGATGGAAACGCCGATGGGCGAGGACGGCGATTCGCAGCTGGGCGACTTCATCGAGGACAACGCCACCCTGGCCCCGCTGGACGCCGCGATGCACGCGTCGATGCGCAACGTGATCAAGGAAGTGCTGGACTCGCTCACCCCGCGCGAAGCGAAGGTGCTGCGCATGCGCTACGGCGTCGAGATGTCGAACGACCACACGCTGGAAGAAGTCGGCAAGCAGTTCGACGTGACCCGCGAGCGTATCCGCCAGATCGAAGCGAAGGCGATGAGCAAGCTGCGCCAGCCGTCGCGGTCGGACAAGCTCAAGACGTTCTTGCAGAATCAATAATCGTCGCCGCGACGACAAGCCGCGCCGCCCGTCCGGGCCGCGCGGCTTTTTTTCGCCTCATCGACGGCGCGACGCAACAGAACCCGGCGCTGCAACGATTACGGTTTGGACAGGTTGGGCCGCGCCGGCCCGACCTTGGCATACTGTCGGCATTCGTATCGCTACCGACCTTATGCAATCTTCGATCCGTTCCGTTTCCCTGGCCTGCCTGCTGGCAGGCATCCTTGCCGTCCCGGCCGCGCACGCGGACGACGACACCATCAACCCCGACCGTCCCAACGTCGCCAACTCGAGCCAGGTGGTGGGCAAGGGCCGCGTCGAGCTCGAGACGGGCGTGCAATGGGACCGCCAGCGCGACGCCGACGCGCACGTGCGCACGCTGACGACGCCCACCTTGCTGCGCATCGGCGTCGCCGACCCCCGCCAACTTCGCGGCGAGACGGCCGGCCGCACCATCCAGCCCCCGAGCGGCCCGGGCACGGTCAGTGCCGGCAGGGCCGATTTGTCCGCGGGTTTGAAATGGCATGTCGCCGACCAGGACGGGATGCGGCCAGCCGTCGGCCTGATCGCGGAAGTCGCGCTGCCGACCGGGAGCAGGGCGCTGCGCGGCAGCGGATTCCGGCCTGCGGTCGAACTACCGGCCGAGTGGGATCTCGGGCATGATTGGTCGCTGGGCGTGATGCCGGGTGTCGCGCGCGACAGCGGCTTGACGTATGGTGTGTTCGCCGCGTCCGTCGGGAAGGCGTTCAGCGAGCGGCTGCGCGGCTTCGCGGAAGTGGCGGCGCCGCAGATCGGGCACGGGACGCAGGCGCTCGTCGATGCGGGCGTGTCCTGGCTCGTGAACCGGGATTGCCAGCTCGACGCGATGGTCGTGCATGGGCTGAATCGCCAAACGCCGGGGCTCAGCCTGGCGTTTGGCGTGTCCGTCAGACG
>CBIHRX010000206.1:0-12332 GCA_966212555.1 uncultured Massilia sp. | reverse complement strand
TACAGGCCCGGGTTCAGCGCCTTGAACGTGAAGCCCTTGGTGCTGCCCGGCGCGGCCTGCGTGACGGCCGCGCCGCCGCCGGGTCCCGTGACCGAGTGGAAGTCGACCGAGTGGATCATGCGGCTGTCCTTCGCGTTGGACAAATCGACGTCCACGGTATCGCCCACGCGCACGCGGATGAACGGCCCCGGCACCTTGCCGTTGAAGGTCCAGTATCGATAGGTGGCGCCGTCCGTCAACTGCCCCGTCACCTCCGTGGTCTCGAGGGAGACCTTCAAATGCTGCGGCGCGCGCTTTCCGACCGGCGGCGGCAGGTCGTGCGGGTCGCGCGAGATGTCCGCGGCCTTGGGGGCGGTGTCGGCGGCGCCGTCGCCCACGACGATCTTGCCGATCATGCCCGCCTGCACATGGCCCGGCAACGAGCAGATGTAATCGAATGTTCCTTTCTTCGTGGCGCGGAACACGATGGCCGTGCTGGCGCCCTTGTCGTTCAGCTGGTTCGACTTCACGCCGAAATCGGCGATGCTCAGGTCGTGCGTGGCGCCGTCGCCGTTGACGAGATTGATCTGCACGACGGCCCCGACGGGCACGTTCAGCGTGGGGTTGGCCTTGCCCGCGATCTTGCCGGCGTCGCCCATGAAGACGAGCTTGCCGTCGGCGATGTCGGTCCGCAGGGTGAACGTGACATCCGCAACGGTCTGCACGGCCGTGGGGTGCAGATGCTCATGCTGGGCGTGGGCGGGCGCCAGGAAGGTCATGCCCAGTGCGAGGGCTGCGATCAGCGCCGGCATCGTCTTTCGTTTCATTTTTTCACCTCGATCATTGTTTTGGACTTGCTGCGAAAAAATCGTACGCCCCGCTTTCTCATTCCCTGGATGAACCAGATCAAGCATTTCCAAAACAACACAAAAATGTACTCGTCATAAGCGGCCGATATGTCAGTTGCCTGAACCTTGATCTGGTTCATACGAAATCCGCGCGGCCCGCGCCTATGCTGTTCTCCAGCACATGACGACTCAAATGTTGATAAGGAAATGAAATGAAGATCTGCCGCCTGCACCTCGCCGCCGCCCTGGCCGCCCTGCTTCCCGCCCTCGCCCACGCCAGCTGCGGAGCCGCTTTCTGCACCGTGAACACGAACTGGACCACGCAGAGCGCGCTCCTCGCGCCGGGGTCGGCATTCGACGTGCACTACGAATACATCGACCAGGACCAGCCGATGGCGGGCGGCGACAAGGTCGCGGTCGGGCAGATCCCGCACCACCACGACGAAGTCGCGACCGTGAACCGCAACCTCGTCGCCACCTGGAGCCGCGGCTTCGGCAACGGCTGGGGCGTGACCGTCAGCGCACCGGTCGGCGATCGCGATCATCGGCATGTCCACAACCACCACGGCGAACGGATCGGCGAAACCTGGTCGTTCACCGAACCGGGCGATGTCCGCGTCGTGGGCCGCTATCAACTGGCTTCGGGTGGCGACCTGCTGAATCCGTCCGACAGCGGGGTGACGTTCGGGCTGAAACTGCCCACCGGACGCTTCACGGTCGCGAACGGCGATAACGAGCGGGCCGAGCGCAGCCTCCAGCCCGGCACCGGAACGACCGACCTGATCGTCGGCGCTTACCACCACCAGCGCCGCAACGCGAGCGATGCCGCCTGGTTCGCGCAGACCCAGTACCAGCGAGCCGTCGACAGCCGCGCCGGCTACAAGCCCGGCGCCCTGTTCAGCGCCGACGCCGGTGTGCGCAAGGGCTTCGGCCAGGGGTTCGGCGCGCTGATGCAGCTGAATTTCGTCCACAAGCGCAGGGACGGCGGGAGCGCGGCGGAACCGGCCGACAGCGGCGGCCGTTACCTGTTCCTGAGCCCGGGGCTGTCCTATGCCGTCAGCGGCAAGCTGCAGGTCTACGGTTTTGTCCAGCAACCGCTCGTGCGGCACGTGAACGGCGTCCAGTTGACCGCGGACCGGGCTTTCCTGGCCGGGCTGTCCGGCCAGCTGTGGTGAACTCAGTGCGCGGGGGCCCGCGTCAACAGCCGCCAGATGCCGTACAGCGCGGCCCCGCCGAGACTGACCGCAAGCACGATCACGACCATCCACCCCATCGGATTGGCGAGCCCGAGACTGTCGGCGGCAAACACCAGCGCGGACGCCAGCGCCACCTGCGCGATCCACACGGCCCGCAGCGGACGGAACGCCTCGAGATCCCCGCGCTTCCACAGGCGCAGCGCCACCCACGTCACGGGTCCGCACAGCAGGCAGAACAGGACCGCGAGGGCAAGCAGGGTGAGTATCAGTCGAGGCATGCCCGCTACCTTACCAGAGCCCGTGTGAAAAAAGTTCGACACTGAGGCCTGTCCCCTCTCAACAGGCATGGTCTCCGCTTGCCTAAGATGAGGCCTCGCCCACCGTCGAAGGAGTCCGATTGAGCCTCGCCGTCCTCAGAAGCCGCGCCCTGGCCGGCATGGAAGCACCGGCCGTCAGCGTCGAAGTCCACCTGGCGAACGGCTTGCCGGCGATGAACATCGTGGGCCTCGCGGACGCCGAGGTGCGCGAATCGAAAGACCGCGTGCGCGCCGCGTTGCAGAACTCCGGCTTCGAGGTACCGAGCCGGCGCATCACCATCAACCTCGCGCCGGCCGAGCTGCCCAAGGAATCCGGACGGTTCGACCTGCCGATCGCGCTGGGCATCCTCGCCGCGTCGGACCAGATCCCGGCCGGCGCGCTGGACGGCTACGAATTCGCGGGCGAGCTGTCGCTGTCGGGAGAACTGCGCCCAGTGCGCGGCGCGCTGGCGATGAGTTTTGCGATGCTGCGGCAGCACGCCCGCGACGAGGCGCCGGCGCGCGCCTTCGTGCTGCCGTGGGCGAACGCGGACGAGGCGGCCCTCGTGACGGACGCCGTCATCTACCCTGCCCGCTCGCTGCTGGAGGTGTGCGCGCACTTCGCCGCGACATCGGATGAAGCGCGGCTCGCACGCTACCGCCCCGTGCCGTCCGCCGATCCGCCCGTGTACCCGGACTTCGCCGACGTCAAGGGCCAGCAGCAGGTCAAGCGCGCGCTCGAAGTCGCGGCCGCGGGCCTGCATTCCGTGCTGCTGATCGGACCGCCCGGCGCCGGCAAGAGCATGCTCGCTGCGCGCTTTCCCGGTCTCTTGCCGCCGCTGCGCGAGGAAGAAGCGCTGGAGACGGCCGCGCTCCAGTCGCTCGCGGGCAGCTTCGCCATCGAACGGTGGCGCAAGCGGCCGTTCCGCGGTCCGCACCATACGAGTTCCGGCGTGGCCCTCGTCGGCGGCGGCCAGGGGCCCCGTCCCGGAGAAATTTCGCTGGCCCATCACGGGGTGCTGTTCCTCGACGAATTGCCGGAGTTCGACCGCAAGGTGCTGGAAGTGCTGCGCGAGCCGCTGGAAACGGGCGCCATCACGATTTCGCGCGCCGCGCGCCAGGCCGACTTCCCTGCCAGTTTCCAATTGATCGCGGCGATGAATCCCTGCCCGTGCGGGTGGCTCGGTCATCCGTCCAGCAAGTGCCGTTGCACGCCGGACGCCGTGCAACGCTACCAGGACCGCATCTCCGGCCCCCTCCTCGACCGCATCGACATCCAGGTGCCGGTGGCGGCCATGACGCCGGACACGATGGCGCAACTGGCGGACGGCGAACCGAGCGCCGCCATCGCCGCGCGCGTCGTCCAGGCGCACGCGCGCCAGCTGGCGCGCCAGGGCAAGGCCAACCGGAAGCTGACGACGCGCGAGATCGACCGCCACTGCCGTCTCGACGCCGCCGCCGAACGCCTGCTGGGCGACGCCATGCAGCACCTGCACTGGTCGGCGCGCGCCTATCACCGCGTGCTGAAGGTGGCGCGCACGATCGCCGATCTCGCGGGGGCCGATACGGTGCAGGCCATGCACGTGGCGGAGGCGATCCAGTACCGGCGCGGCTTATGTGACCATTAGGCGGTGACCATTAGGCGGCGACCGCCAGCCCGCGCGCCGGCCGGCGCCGCTCGATGACGAGCACGAACAGCAAGGCCAGCACCTCGACACTGCCGCCCACCCAGCCCACGATGCCCGGCGACGCATGGGCCACCGTGAACCCGCCCGCCAGCGCACCGAGCGAAAAGCCGGCGTACTGGAACGATGCGTTCAGCGACAGCACGACGGGCGCCAGCGCCACGCCGCTGCGGTTGACGAGGCTGTTCTGCTGGGCCGGATAAAAGCCCCACGTGGCCAGGCCCCACGCCACGACGCCCGGCAGCAGCAGGCCGAGGGGCCAGTGGCCGAATTCGGCCATCGCGGCGAGGTAGTAGAACGATGCGGCCAGCAGCAGCAGCGCGGGCACGACCACGTTGAACGAACCGAACCGGTCCGTGGCCCGTCCGCCCAGCGCGAGGCCGACGGCGGCAGCGACGCCCCACAGCAGCAGGACGCCGCTCATTCCCTCTGCCGGCATGTCCGCCACCAGTTTCAGGTACGGCGCCAGGTAGGTCAGCACGGCATACGTGCCGGTGCCCCACAGCAGGGTCACGACGAGCGTCGGCAGCACGCCCGGCAGGCGGGCCGCGTCCAGGCGCGCCTTCAGGCTGACGGTCGGCGCGCCGGCACCGAGCGACTTGGGCAGGCCGGCGGCCAGCGCCACGGCGGCGAACGCGGCCAGCAGGGCCACGGCGCCGAAGGTCGCGCGCCAGCCGAGGTGGGTGCCGAGCAGCGTACCGAGCGGCACCCCGGCGACGATCGCGATGGTCAAACCGCCGCTGACGATGGCGAGCGCGCGGCCCCGCTGCGCCGGCGGCGCGACGGCGCTGGCGAGGGCGTTGGCGCTGGGCGTGTACAGGCCGGCCGTCAGCGCCAGCAGCACGCGGGCGATCAGCAGGCCGAGATAGTCATGGCTGGCGTAGGCGAGCGCGTTACCGAGGGCAAAAGCCGCCATGCCGCCGACCAGCACCGTGCGGCGCGGCCAGCCGCTCGTGACGATGGCCAGCAGCGGGCCGCCGATCGCATAGGTCAGTGCGAAAGCCGTCACGAGCAGGCCGGCCTGCGTCACGGTCACGGCCAGGTCGGACGCGATGCGCGGCAGCAGGCCCGCGATCATGAAGCTTTCGGTACCGATGGCAAAGGTTCCCAGCGCCAGCGTGTACAAAAGGCCCTTGGGCAGGGTGGTGGGTTCGGTGGACATCGTCGACTCCGTTCTGGTTGCCTGATGCAGGCATCTTTTCAGAACGGAGGCCGACGGGTGGGACCAATAACCCTCGATTCAGGCCATCGGATCCCTATCGAAGGATCAGGCGAGGCCGGCCGACTGCTGCTCGCGCGCCGCGCGCTTGATGGCCTGGGGCGGCTGGCCGAAGGCGCGCAGGAAGGCACGGCGCATGCGCTCGGGATCGGAGAAACCGGTCTCGCGCGCGACGACGTCGATCGAGTGATTGCTGCCCTCGATCATGGCGCGCGCCGCTTCCACGCGCAGCACCTCGATCGCGCGGGCCGGCGACTGGCCCGTCTCGATGCGGAACGTGCGGCTGAACTGGCGCGTGCTCAGGTTCGCGGCTTCGGCCAGTTCGTCCACGGACAGCGGCTTGCGCAGGTGGCGCTTGGCGTACGACAGCGCCTGCTGGATGCGGTCGGACTTCGGTTCCAGCTCCAGCAGGGCCGAGAACTGCGACTGGCCGCCGCTGCGGCGGTGGTAGACGACCAGCTTGCGGGCGATGTTGCGCGACAGGTCGATGCCGTGGTCGCTTTCGACGAGGGCCAGGCACAGGTCGACGCAGGCCGTCATGCCGGCCGACGTCCAGACCCTGCCCTCGTTGATGAAGATGCGGTCTTCCTCGACGCGCACTTTCGGGTACATCCGCTGCAGGTCGCGCGCCAGCGACCAGTGGGTGGTGGCGCGCTTGCCGTCCAGCAGGCCCGCTTCCGCCAGCAGGAAGGCGCCCGTGCAGATGCTGCCCACGCGGCGCGATTGCACGCCGGCCTGGCGCAGGATCTCGACGAAGCCCGGGGCCGACGGTCGCCGCGGCGCCATCTGCCCCGCCACCAGCAGGGTGTCGTAGTCGTAGCGCGTGACGGCTTCCGTGAGCACGCTGATGCCCGAGGAACTGGTCATCGCGCCGCCATGCTCCGACAGCATCGTGACTTCGTAGCTGGCTTCTTCCAGCAAGGTATTGGCCAGTTCGTAGACCGTCGTCGCCATGAGATCCAGGACCTGGAAGCCGGGTGGCAGCAAGAGTCCGATTCTGCGTTTCATGTTGTCCTCAGTGATGATCAGGTTCGCCGGAGAGTCCGGCGCCACAGCGTCTGCTGCAGTGCATGATGGTAATCATACGACAACCGCGCCGGTCCGGCCAAAAACAACTGACAAAGTAGATAGGCTTCCGAATATATGTGCATACGCACACTTTGTCCGGATTCGAGGGTTATTTGTCGTTCAGGTCAGACATGTTTGCGCCAACATAGATCCCAGAAGACAACATCTTCACACCCCTGATAACGAAAACGGAGAAACATCATGCAACTGACGAACAATACCATCTTCATCACCGGCGGCACCTCGGGCATCGGCCGCGGCCTGGCGGAAGCCTTTCACAAGCTGGGCAACCAGGTCATCATCGGCGGCCGCCGCAAGTCCCTGCTGGACGAGGTGACGCGCGCCAACCCGGGCATGCGCGCCGTCGAACTGGACATCGCCGATCCGGCCAGCATCGAACGCGCCGCCGCGACCCTGGTCGCCGAGTATCCGACGCTGAACGTCCTGATCAACAACGCCGGCATCATGCCGTTCGACGATCCTTCCGGCCGCATCGACGACGCGACGGCCGTGTCGACCATCGAGACGAATCTGCTCGGCCCGGTCCGCATGACGTCCGCCCTCGTCGGCCACCTCAAGAAGCAGCCGCGCGCGACGATCGTCAACAACACGTCCGTGCTGGCCTATGTGCCGATCGCCACGAACGCCGTGTACTCGGCCACCAAGGCCGCCCTGCACTCGTACACGCTGTCGCTGCGCTTCATGCTGCGCGATACCGGCGTCACGGTGCAGGAAATCGCGCCGCCGTGGGTCAACACCGACCTGATCCACAAGGGCGACGATCCGCGCGCCATGCCGCTGGACGCTTTCATCGCCGAGACCATGCAGGCACTGGCCTCGGACCGCGAAGAAGCGCTGGTGGACATCGCCGTCCCGCTGCGCAACAACGCGGGTCCCGACGAGCACAAGCTGGTCAACGAGTTCAATACGCACATCGCGGAAAACCCGATCCCGGTCGCCTGAACCGGCGGGGCCTGTTACCATGTCGTCATGACAAGACGACTCTTCGCAGGCTCCGCGGCCGCGCTGTGCTTACTTCTCGCCGGCTGTTCCCCCAAGTACAACTGGCGCGACTATGCGAGCCCGGACGCGCCGTACCGCGTCATGTTCCCGGCGAAGCCGAGCACGTTTACGCGCACCATCGACCTGGACGGCATGCAGGTCGCGATGACGATGACGGCGGCCGAGGTCGACGGCGCGACGTTCGCCGTCGGCGCGGCCGAAGCGCCGGACGCGGCGCGCGCCCAGGCCGCGCTGGAAGCGATGCAGGTCGCGCTCGTGCGCAACATCGGCGCCACCGTCAACAGCCAGAAGGCGACGGCGGACACGGAGCGCGCCACGCGCGACGTCGACGCCAGCGGCAACCGCAACGGCGTCCCGATGCGCCTCGCCGGCCATTTCGAGTCGCGCGGCAAGCACTTTTATCAAGTGATCGCGATGGGCAAAGCGGATGCGCTGCCCGCCGAGCAGGTCGAACAGTTCATCACCTCTTTCAAACTGCCCTGACATGAGCTCCGACACCCCGGCCCTGCGCCTGTCCGGCCTGCGCAAATCCTTCGGCCGTCCCGCCGTCGACGGCCTCGACCTGACCGTGCGGCGCGGCGAACTGTACGCGCTGCTGGGCCCGAACGGCGCCGGCAAGACGACGACCTTGCGCATGGTGACCGGCCTGCTGGCCCCGGACGCCGGCGACGTCGAGGTGCTCGGCATCGACCTTGCGCGCGACCCGGCGGGTGCGAAGCGCGGCATGGCCTATCTGCCGGACGATCCGCTGCTGTACGGGAAACTCCGGCCGACGGAATACCTCGAATTCGTCGCCGGCCTGTGGGGCATCCGCGCGCAGGACGCCGAACCGCGCGCGCGCCGCCTGCTCGACTGGCTCGACCTCACGAAGCACGCACACGAACTGACGGAAGGATTTTCGCGCGGGATGAAGCAGAAGCTGGCGCTGGCCGGCGCGCTGATCCACGAGCCCGAGCTCCTGATCCTGGACGAACCGCTCACCGGCCTGGACGCGGCCGCCGCGCGCCAGGTGAAGGACCTGCTCGTGTCGCACGTCGAGCAAGGCGGCACCGTGATCCTGACGACGCACATCCTCGAGGTGGCGGAACGCCTGGCGCAGCGCATCGGCATCATCCGCCAGGGCCGCCTGATCGCCGAAGGCACGCTCGCCGAACTGCGCGAGCGCACCCGGGGCGGCAGCCTGGAAGACGTGTTCCTGCACCTGACCGAAGGACAGCCAGGGTGAGTGCCGCGCCGGGAAGCATCCGCTGGCTGCTGGGCCACGAGCTGCGCCTGGCCTGGTATGGCGCGGCCATCAACAAGGGCGGCAAGCGCCGTCCCGGCTGGGGCAGCATCGCCGTCTGGGCGGTCGGATTCGTCGGGCTGCACCTGATCGCGTTCGCGCTGCTGCATGCACTTGGACCCGGCGCCAGGAGCGATCCGCTGCTGGCGATCCCCATCAGCCTGGTGGTGATCGTGTGCTCGACCTTCATGCTGTCGAGCAGCCTGCGGGCCTGCGTGCTGGCGCTGTTCGAGCGCGGCGACCTGGACCTGCTGTTGTCGTCGCCCCTGCCCTCGCGCAGCATCTTCGCCGTGCGCCTGCTCGGCATCGCGGCCGTCACCGCCCTGCCTTACGTGTACCTGGCCGGCCCGTTCGCCAACGTCGCGCTGGTGCTGGGCCATCCGGGCTGGCTGGGCCTGTACGTGACGATTGTCGCCTGCGCAACGCTGATGGCCTGCGCCGGCATGCTGCTGACCCTTGGCCTCGTGCGCGTGCTGGGCGCGCGCCGCACGCGCGTGGTGGCGCAGGTGCTGGGCGCCATCGCGGGCGCGTTGATCTTCCTGCTGTCGCAGTTCTATAACTTCACGCGCCATGACGAGAATGTCGGGCCGCGCATCATGGCCACGTTGACGCACCAGTCCCTGTTCGGGCCGGACAGCGTGTTGTGGCTGCCCGGCCGCGCCGTCCTCGGTGCGCCGCTGCCGCTGCTGGGCGCCGTCCTGCTCGCGGCGCTCGCGTTCGTGCTGACGCTGGCTCGCACGCACCGCTTCTTCGTCCATGGCCTGCAGCAGGCGGCCGGCATGGGCCGCGTGCGGGCCCGCCCCGCCGGCGCGCTGCGCTTCCGTTTCCGCGGCAGCCTGTTCGACACGGTCGTCATCAAGGAATGGCGCCTGATCGCGCGCGACCCGCACCTGATCGCCCAGGTGCTGCTGCAGCTGATCTATCTCGTGCCGCTGCTGTTCCTGATCCTGCGCGGCGACGCGGCCGGTCCCGCACTGGGCGCCGGTCTCACGCTGCTGTGCAGTTCGTTGACGGGCAGCCTGGCGTGGATCGTGATCTCGGCCGAGGATGCATCCGACCTGCTGCTGTCCGCGCCGGCGCCGCGCCGCACGCTGCAACTGGCCAAGCTGGCGGCCGCCACGATGCCGGCCCTGCTGCTCGTCGCGCTGCCGCTGCTGTGGCTCGTCGTGCGCACGCCGCTGACGGGTGTGCTCGTCGCGTTCACGGTCTGCGCGGCCGTGCTCAGTGCCGGCCTGATCGTGCAGTGGACGGGGCGTCCCGCGCCGCGCAGCGATTTCAAGACGCGCGGCAAGGAAAATTTCCTGTGTACGATGCTGGAACTGGTCAGCAGCCTGTGCTGGGGCGGGCTCGGCTGGCTGCTCGTCGCGCTGGGCACACAGGGCGCCGGTTGGGCGCTGCCGGCCGCGGCGGCGGCGCTGACGGCCGGCTTGCTCGTGCTGCTGCTCGCCCGGTCGCTCCGGCGGCGCCCGGTGTGAGAGGTAGCCCACTGACCTCCAGGTGCGACTCGTGATATCGTTGGGTTACTAACAATAGAATGAGACAACTATGTTAATCACCTTTAAATCCAAGGCTTACCCGAACGTCATGATGTACCAGGACCATGCCAAGCGGATCCTGGACCTCTTGCACAAGGACAGTGACCGCGGCGTCATTACCGCCCAAGAAGCGACGCAAGCCGTCAAACTGCTGGAAAACGAGATCGAAGAAAGCCGGAAGCACCAGGCCACGGACGAGATGGAACAGGACGTCAAGGCCCATCAAGGCGATGAAGACACGGAACACGAACCGATCGAGGTCGTGAGCTTCTCGACCCGTGCCTTCCCGCTGCTGGAAATGCTGCGCGCGGCGCGCGACCAGCGGACCGACGTGCTCTGGGGCGTCTGACCCCGCCCGGTCAGGGCGCTTCCCGCTCGAGTTCTTCCGCCACCAGCGCAACACGGCCCTTGCCCTTGCGCTTGGCGTCATACATCGCCTGGTCGGCGCGTGCCAGCAGGCGGACAGGATCCTGCATTTCATGCGGCAACTGCAGGGCCACGCCGATGCTCGCTCCGACCTGCACGCTGCCGCCGGCCAGCTGGTACGGACGGGCCAGCTGGTCGAGCAGGACATGCGCCTTGTTCTCGGCATCCCGCGCATCGTTCAACAGTTCCAGCACGACCACGAACTCGTCGCCGGCCAGCCGCGCCGCCATGTCGGTCTCGCGAATGCCGTTCAGCAGGCGCATCCCGAACTGGCGCAACAGATCGTCGCCCTCTTCATGGCCGCGCGTGTCGTTGACCTGCTTGAAGCCATCCATGTCGATGAACAGGACGGCGCACGGCCGGCCCACGCGTGCCGCTCGCGCCAGTGCTTCCGGTAACGCCTGCATCAGGGCACGGCGGTTCGGCAGGCCGGTCAGCATGTCGCGCATCAGCAATTCCCGCAGCTCGGCCGTGCGCGCGGCCACCGTCTCCTCGAGTTGTGCATTCATCCGCTCCAGCGCTGCGCGGTGCGTGCGTTCGCTGGCGACAAGGTCGCGCAGCGCATCCGACAACACGCGCGCTTCGTGGAAGCCGTTCACTTGCGGAATCCGGTCCGCCGTCGCGTGCGCGGGCGCGTGGGCGAGGTCTTCGATGGCGCCGCTGAGCAGCTTGAGCGGCGCGACGAGGCGCCGCGCCAGCAGCGCCGCCACGGCCGCGAGGGCGGCGCCCAGTCCGAGGCATAGCCACAACGTGCGCCGTTCGAAATCATGGGCAGACGCCAGCGCCGCGGATTCCGTCTGGCGCACGAGCACGGCCCAGCGCAGGCCCGTGCGATCGCGGCCGCGTCCCGTCTGGCTGTAGCCCGTCAGGTAGATGCGGCCGTCGGGCCAGCGCTCCTGGACGGCGCCCGTCCCGCCTTCGAATGCACGGCGCAGGCTTTCCGTCGCGATGGGCTTTTCCAGCATGGCTTCCGGACCGAGCAGTACGATGCCGTCACGGCGGACGACGATGATCTCGGCGCCGTAGCCGCGCAGCGCGGGCGTCAGGAGGCCGTTCGCCAGCGTACGTACCCATTTCCAGCTCAGGTGGATGGCCAGCACGCCGCGCAGCGTGCCGTCGGCGTCGCGGATCGGGCCGGCCACGTCGACGAAACGCCACGGATCCGTCGTGCGCGGCAGCAGGCTGCCCAGCATGACGGCCGGGTGGTAATCCTCCGCGACCACGGCTTGTTGCCCGGCATGGAACCACGGACGCGCCATGACGTCGCGATTCTCCAGCAGGCCGCCCGTCGCGGCCAGCACCCGGCCATCCGGTTTGGCGATGCCGATCCACGCATAATCGGGGAACTGGCGCTGGAAATTCTCGAGAACCTGCCGGACTGTCGCCGGATCGCCGCTCGCACGGGTTTCCGACAGGGTCGACAACAGGGAGACGTCGCGCACCGCCTGGTCCAGCGTGCGGTCGAGCGAGTCGCGCATCTGCCAGGACAGCTGCTCCAGCCGCAACCCGGCTTCTTCGGACGCGTGACGGATGGCGACATGGTCGACGAGACTCAGTTGCAGAAACGCCGTGATCGCCACGGTAATGCACGCAAACGACACCATCCATGCCGCGAGCCGAAAAGGTCTGGTGCGCTTGCCGCCCATACGTTTTGCGAAAAATAAAAGCTTGAATGCTACCGTAAATACGATGGCTGCTAACGATTATTTTTCGGGCATCGAAAAGCAAAAAGCCCGCTCAGTGCATACTGAGCGGGCTTTTCTTAATAACTAGCC
>CBIHRX010000205.1:0-12392 GCA_966212555.1 uncultured Massilia sp. | reverse complement strand
TCGCGGCCGCCGCCGTCGTTGGCGATGGTGGCCGTGGAAATGAAATCGTAGCCCTGCAGGATCTGGCCCGACAGGTCCGCGTGCGGGCGGTAGCCCGTGTCGATCACGGCGACGTTGATGCCGGCACCGGTCGACTTGTCCCATGCGGCGGGCGCGTTGATACCGCCGGTGGCTTCGTACAAGTCCCACTGCTGGGTATAGCTGGGGTCGGTCGGGGTGGCCAGCGGGACCATGATGCGGTCCGGCTCGGCGTACTCGACGTTGGCGTCGCGCGACTTCAGTTCGGCGGCCAGCTGGCGCGCCTCGTCGAGCGTCATGCTACGGTTGAGCTGCAGGACGTTCGCGCCGTTCGCCGTCGCGCGCAGTGCGCGCATCGTGGCGCCGTAGGTCTGGCCGGCGCGGTCGATCAGGGCCTGGCGCGCACGGTCGATGCCGCGTGCGGCCACGCCGGTCTTCGACGTGTCGCTGTCATCCTTGTACTTGACGATGATGCGGTCGGTCTGGACGACGTAGTGCGTGGTCTGGGCCACGGCCTGGCCGGCGAAACCGGCAACGAGGGCCGCTGCACAAATTTTGAGCAAAGAAGAGATCTTGTGAAGCTGCGTCATGCTGCATCCTTTCGTTAACCGAACCATGCAGCGTAACTAAAAACGGCCCGCATGGGGCCGTTTTCGGGGTTTTCACAACAGGAAATTTTTCGTTAAGTGATTGAATTTTAACGGTTATTATTCCTGTTGCAAGTCATTACCAGGTCAACTTCAGCGTGTACTTGCCGCTGGTCGAACCCGTACCGCCGCTGTAGTACACGACGCGCACATAACGGACCGACGTGGTCGAGCCCGTGTTGGACGACGTGGCGGTATCCGCGGACCCCGTGCCGTTCTCGCTGCGTGCCAGCAAGGTGCCCGCACTGTTGTAGATGTACAGGTCGTAGTCCGAGCTCGAGTTCGGCGTCATCGTCGCGGTCAGGGTTTTACCGGCCGGCAGTTGCACGGAGAAATAATCCGTGTCCGTCGAGCTGCCCATCGCGCCGTTGACCGTCGTGTCGGACGTCGTCACGCCGTTGGCCGTGCTGACCGTGTTGTTCGACTCCGTTTCCGAGATCGTCGTGCCGGTGCCGCCGCCCGTGCCGGCGGCCGCATCCACCGCGGCCGACGCGTCGACGATACCGGTGCCGCAACCCGAGCAGCTGGCCGGGAACGGACGCGTGCTCGACTTCAGGCGCGATTCGACCTCGTCCGGCGTCAGGGCCGGGTTCTTGGCCAGCATCAGCGCGACGACACCGGCCACGTGCGGCGTCGCCATCGACGTGCCCATGTAGCCCGCGTAGCTGTCGGCGCCCGGCGACTTGGTGCCGGCGTTCAAGGTCGACAGGATGGCCGCGCCGGAATCGCCGCCCGGTGCCGCGACGTCGACCACGGTGCCGTAGTTCGAGTACGAGGCTCGGCCGCCGGAGCGGTTCGTGGCCGCCACGGTGATCACGCCAGAGCAGTTGGCCGGGTTGCTGTTGCTCGCGTTCTGGGATTCGTTGCCGGCGGCCACGACGACCACGGTGCCGCGCGAACGGGCGCTGTTGATCGCGTTCTGCGTCGTCGTGTCGCAGGCGCCGCCGCCGCCCAGCGACATGTTGATCACCTGGGCGCGCGCCGCGATGGCAGGCACGCCGGACACGGTGCCGCCCGAGGCCCAGATGATGCCGTCGGCGATGTCGGACGTATAGCCGCCGCACTTGCCGAGCACGCGCACGGGCACGACCTTGGCGCCGTACGCGACGCCGGCGACGCCCGTGCTGTTGTTCGTCGCCGCGGCGATCGTGCCGGCCACGTGGGTGCCGTGCCAGCTCGAGTTCGACGCCGGTTCGCCCGCGCCGCATTCGCCCGCCGCGGTCCAGTCGCCCGGGTCGCTGGCGTCGCTGTCGCGGCCGTTGCCGTCGTTCGCGACGGCGGTATCGGAAATGAAGTCATAGCCGGCCAGGATCTGGCCCGACAGGTCGGCGTGCGGACGGTAGCCCGTGTCGATCACGGCCACGCGGATGCCGGAGCCGGTCGACTTGTCCCAGGCCGACTGCACGTTCAGGCCGCCGGTCGCTTCGAAGAAATCCCACTGCTGGCTGTACATCGAGTCGTTCGGCACGAACAGCGGATGCATCATGCGGTCCGGCTCGGCGTACTCGACGGACGCATCGCGCGCCTTCAGCTCGGCCGCCAGCCTGGCGGCGTCGGCCAGCGAGACCTTGCGGTCCAGCTTGAAGATGCGGGCGCCGGTCGCGATCGAATGCGATTCCTTCACCAGCATGCCGAACTGCTGGCCGGCGCGGTCGACCACGGCCTTGCGCGCGGCCGCCAGCGGCATTGCACGTGCGACCGACACCTGCCCGCCCTTGGCGACGACGGGCGCGCTCTCGTCCTTGTACTTGACGATGATGCGGTCGGTCTGGTCCGAGACGGCCACACGCTGCGCGGCGGGTGCGGCCGGCACGTCCACGGGCACCCCCGCGCCCACAGCGCCGGCGCCGAGACCGAGGACGGCCGCGGCGCACAGTTTCAACATTGCCGGAGACTTCGATTGCTGAGACTTCATGTTTATTCCTTTTAGAAAAACACAAAAGTTGATTTTCCGCAGGCTTGTTAGCCTGAGATCTAGTTGTACCGGTGCTTTTTGGACACCGGTTGCCCATCTGAAAAGCGGACATGGCAGATTAGCGCGAAAGAAATGAACGTGTAGAAAATTCACAATTGGATTCGATGCATTTACAACACATTCGAGGGCTGGTAGCGCTAAAACCTAGATTCTTCGGAAAAATGTGAACTCAGCAAAAGAAGATATCGCCATGGCAAGTCCCATGAATTAACAATGTTTCGTGACTGACAGGCGTTGCGCACACATCTAATTCATTAGTGTTGAGATTTCTCAATCGTGCCGCATAACTCCATCCGCAACAGCTATTCAACTCGTCAATTCGGGGTCAGACCCCGGTTTTTGGCACGATCTTTAAAGCAAAAAAAAGGCCGCGATCGCTCGCGGCCTTTCCGTCTGACGAATTATTAAAGGCTTAGAAATTGCCTTTGAACTGTACACCGTAGGTGCGCGGTTCGTTGGTAAAGCCCGTCAGGTTGTTGAAGTCGATGGCACCCGAAATGCGGCGCTGGTCGAGGATGTTGCGGCCGAACGCGGCCACTTCATACTTGCCGTCAGCCCAGATGTAGCCCAGGCGCAGGCCGCCTTCCGTCAGCGGCTTACCCGTGAACTCTTTCGCTTCGTACAGGAAGAAGTTGATCTTCGAACGGTACGACCAGTCGGTGTAGACGTAGAACTCGCCGTCGGCGACCGGCATGCTGTAGCGCGCGTTCAGGTTGACGATCCACTTCGGCGCCTGCGGCAGCGGATTGCCGTCGATCAGGACGTTGCCGGCGGCGTTCAGCGGATCGGTGATCGTGCACGCAGCGCATTTCGTCAGCGACAGGCTCGGGTCGCGGATTTCCGTGAAGTTGTACGACGCGCTGGCGCCGACACGCAGGTCCGGCGTCACGAGGCCTTCCAGGTCGAACTCGGCGCCGCGGCCGGCCGTCTTCTTCGCGTTGATCAGCTTGGTGACGTTGGTGTTGCCGCCGACCACGGTCAGTTGCTGGTTCTTGATCTCGTAGTCGTACAGCGAGAACGCGGCGCGCGCACGGCGCTCGAACAGGTCGGCCTTGATGCCGCCTTCGTACGACGTGATCGTCTCGGCGTCGGCAACGGTGATACCCACCGGAGCGAAGGTCGAGGCGGGCGCGATGCTCGGGGCGCGGAAGCCCGTCGCGACGCGCGCGTACAGGTTCACGTCACGGTTCAGCTTGTACGTGCTCGACAGGTCCCAGCTGATCTTGTCCTTGCTTTCGCCGACGCTGTTCGGGCCGACCGGCGTGAAGCCGATCGCGGTGACGGTGCGGAAGTCCTTCTTGTCGTCCGTGTAGCGGATACCGCCGCGCACCGACAGGGCGTCGTTGATGTTGTACGTCACGGAACCGAACGCGGCCCAGGCCTTGTTGTTCTGCTCGCTGGCCTGGCGCGAGGTGCGGGCGCCGGTGGCGCTGTTGTAGCCGTCGCTGCCGCCCGTCACGTCTTCCTTGAAGTAGTACACACCGGCTTGCCAGTTCAGCGGGCCCGTGTTCTTCGACTCGACGCGGAATTCCTGCGAGTACTGCTTCAGGTCGTCGATGAAGCCGCCCGTCTCGGACTGGAACGGGATGAAGCCCGGACCTTGCGGCGTGCCGCCGTCGATGTCGCCGCGGCTGTAGTAGCTGCCGACCGACTCGTAACCGGTGATCGAGTGGAAGATGACCGGACCCAGGTCCCACGTGATGCGGGCATTGGCGCCGTTCGTCTTGAGGCTCTGGAAGTTCTGGGCGTTCGTCACGATGCTGTCGAGGTCGTAGCCGTCGGCGATGTCGTTCGTGCCCTTCTTGATCAGGTTCGCGCGGAACAGACGGGCGCTGCCGTTGGTCGTACGCTGGTGCACGTTGAACAGGGCGCTGAACGTGGTATCCGGCTTGTACAGGAATTGCACGCGCTCGGCGTGTTCGTTGTAGCCGTCCAGTTCGCCGGTCTTGTTCGTCTTCGCGACGTCGCTGTAGTTGTCGACGAAGTCGTCGCGGTGCTGGCGCAGGGTCGACACGCGCATCGCCCACTTGTCCGACAGCGGCACGTTGATCGCGCCTTCGACGTTGGCCGTGCCGTGGGTGCCGTACGACAGGTTGTAATAACCCTCGGTCTTCTTGAGGTTCGGCTTCTCGGATTCGAATTTCACGACGCCGGCCGGGGTATTGCGGCCGAACAGCGTGCCCTGCGGGCCGCGCAGCACTTCCACGCCGGCCAGGTCGAAGATCGGGTAGCCCTTCAGGATCGGGTTTTCCTGCACGATATCGTCATAGATCAGCGATACCGGCTGCGATGCAAAGGTGGAGAAGTCCGTGTTGCCGTAGCCGCGGATATAGAATCGCGGGAACGTGCGGCCGTTCGAGGACTCAACGTTCAGGCTGGGGGTCTTGCCGGCCAGCAGGCGGATGTCTGCGCCGCCGGACACGAGCACGTCCAGTTTCTCGCCCTTGATGGCGGTGACGGACACCGGTACTTCCTTGATGTTTTCGGTACGGCGCTGTGCGGTCACCGTCACCGTCTGCAGTTCGGTCGCCTGCGCAGTCTGGGCCAGGGCCGCGCCGCCGGGTACGGCTGCGAGCGCCAGCATTGCGCCATGCGCGGCGATGACGCGCTTGTGCATCTTGGACATCTTGATCATTGAGTTTTTCCTAGCTGGAAGAGTGAAAAAAACTGCCGCGTTGTCTCCGCCTGTCTCTCCTGCCTCGGCAAACTCGCACCTGATTGTTGATGTCTAAATATTGCCGGCATGTAAACCGGCAATTGTCGATTATGTGTATATCCTTATGCAAGGAATACGAATCGGCTTACACATCCAAACAACAGTTTGTTGTATATGAGAACGTGGCAGTTCACATCCCTGTTCACTTTTTTTCCGAAAAACCCTTGCAGGTTTTTGAAGGGATACGCTATGATTCGGGCCTCTTCGGACGTGATGACAAACGTCGGCAAGAAAAACCCTGAAACGGGCGCTTAGCTCAGTTGGTAGAGCGGATCCCTTACAAGGATTAGGTCGGGAGTTCGAGCCTCTCAGCGCCCACCAGTCAGTTTCAGCAAGTTTGAATTTGCAAAGTGAAGAACCGATCAGAGTAAACGGAGCGGTAGTTCAGTTGGTTAGAATACCGGCCTGTCACGCCGGGGGTCGCGGGTTCGAGCCCCGTCCGCTCCGCCAGTATCAAGAGAAAAGGTCCGATTCGTCGGACCTTTTTTCGTTCTATCGGAGTGCCTCCCCTGCGGGAGGCACGGTTTGGGGCTCGAAGGGTTTCGCTTGCAAGCGAAACCGCGGCCCGCGGAACGTGGGCGAGCCCCGTCCGCTCCGCCAGCATCAAGAAAAAAGGTCCGATTCGTCGGACCTTTTTCGTTTCAAGCCCGCTTCAGCAGCGGCGCACCGATCTCGACGCGGTTGCGCCCGCCCGTCTTGGCCGCATACAGGGCATGATCGGCTCGCGCCAGGGCGGCCGTCAGTTCCTCGTTCGGATCGATCATCACGAGCCCGATGCTGACCGTCATGCGATAGGTCGCGGCGCAGGGCAATGCCGGTGCCTCGGCGACGGCGATGCGCAGGCGCTCGGCGGCATATTGCGCGCCCGCCAGCGACGTGCCCGGCATCGCCAGCGCGAACTCTTCTCCGCCCAGCCGGCCCATCACATCGTGCTCGCGCAAGGTGGCGCGCGCCGTGTCGGCAAACAGGCGCAGGGCCTGGTCGCCGCAGGCATGGCCGAAGCCATCGTTGAGCTGCTTGAAGTGATCCAGGTCGAGCATCATCAGCGCGATCGGCTTGCGCAGGCGCACCGCCGTCTGCAGGGCACTCTCGGCGCGCTCGAAGAAGGCGCGGCGGTTCAGCATGTTCGTGAGGCCGTCGATCGTGGCCAGGCGCTGCATGCGCTGGTCGTCCTTCAGCTTGCACAGCAACAGGAAACCGAACCCGTTGACGATCATCAGCAGATAGCTGGCCAGGTACGCGAAGCCGTAGACGGGGTTCGCATCGAACGTGCCCACGCCGCCATTGGCGACGCCCATCCAGATCCAGATCGCGATGGCGAACAAGGCATCGTTGACGCCGATGATACGCTGCAGCAACGGCGCATCGGCCTGCGGCCGCAGCAGGATCGCGGCGGCGCCCGATGCGAACAGGGCGACGATCACGGCCACCACCTGCGTCATCTGCTCGCGCGACGCCTGCACCATCGCCGCGGCCGCGACGATGATCAGCGCCGCGACGGCGGCTGGCGCAAGCACCCGGCGCCAGTTGCGGAAGCCGAAGAACACGCAATACGACGCCAGCTCCAGCGCGACGCCGCCCACCCAGCCGAACGCCGCCAGTTCTTCCGCGATGGGCAACCCGGCATGCGGCGCTACCCAGCAGCAGATCTGTGCCAGACCGGACGACAGGCGCGCCCACATCCAGGTACGCAGGCCGGGATTGGGTGCCGCCCCGCGCATGTAAACCGCCATCAGCAAGGCAAACGCCGTGTTGCCGACGCCAAGCGCCAGCATGAAAGTCTGGATATCGATCACTCGGTTCCTCCTGCCAGGAAGTGGTGAGATGATGCCATGTATTTAACTAATATTGCCCAAAGGAATTATATTACACGTTTCCTAAGCAGTTGCACGCACGATTCGCATCACCGGTCGAGCGATATGCATGGTGGCTACGGGTGTTGTGTCGCGTCCAATCATCCATTCATTTGCTGCTGCGCAAGCACAAATGAATCGTTCATAATTGACAAAGCAGCCACTCGGTTGCATCGTCCTGGAGCTTTCGTGATTTTTGGTTTCCTGAAATCGTCCACGCTGTCCCCCCGCCAGCTTCGGCTGCAGAACACGTCGCTGTTCCGTTCCCTCAAACCATTGGAAATCAAGTTCGTCGACGGCCTCATGCATGAGCGGCGTTACTTGCCGGACGAGATCGTGTTCGACGAAGGCGAGGAAGGTCAGGCGCTGTACCTCGTGATGAGCGGCCGCGTGCAGATCAGCCGCAGTCATAGCCGGGGCCGCCAGATCGTGGGCGAACTGAGCGCCGGCAGTTTCTTCGGCGACCTCGCCCTACTGGACAATTCGCCACGCAGCGCCCAGGTCCGCGCCCTCGACGCCTGCGAACTGGCCGTGTTCTTCCGCGACGATTTTCTCGCCCTGATGGAAACGGATGCCGTGATCGGCTACAAGATCTCGCTCGCCCTGGCCCGCCACATCGGCCAGCGCCTGCGCGGCTGGCTCGACGGTCACGCCCAGATGGAGGCGCTGTGATCCACGGCGCCCTCCGCGACGAGCGCAGCGGCCCCTTTGTCTGGACCGGCATCATCGGCGTGACGTGCCTGCTGCTCGTGCTGCTGGAGCACATGCTGTGGCTGGTGCTGCCTTTTATTCTCGGCACCGTCATGTACTACATCCTGCTGGGCCCGATGCAACGCCTGCTGCGCGCCGGTTTTACCCGCAACGTCTCGGCCACGCTCGTGTGCATCGTGTTCTTCGGCGCCAGTGCCCTGGTGCTGATGGCGGCGCTGACCTGGACCGGCACGCCCGGCGATACGGACGGCTGGCACAAGACGGGCGCCCTCTACCTGGACGGCGGCGTCGCCTTCGTGCGCAACACGATGACGCTGCTGGAAGCCAAGTTCCCGATCCTGGCCGAGATGCATTTGACGTCGATCGTCAACAAGCGCTTCAAGGCCTACACGGACAATTTCGCCCAGCGCCACCTGACGTCCATCCTGCTGGGCGCGGCAGGCTGGCTGCCGTCGCTGCTGCTGGCCCCGTTCCTCGCCTTCTTCTTCCTGCGCGACGGCCTGCGCTTCAAAAAATTCCTCGCCCGCGCCGTGCCGAACGCCTATTTCGAACGGACGTTGTTCCTGCTGCACCAGGTCGACCAGACCGCGCGCCGCTACTTCGAGGGTCTATTAAAGCTGACCGTACTGGACACCATCGTGCTCGGCTTTGGCCTGTGGGTGATCGGCGTCTCCTCGCCGCTGCTGCTGGGCTTTATTTCGGCGCTGCTGGCGTGGGTGCCGTTTGTCGGCTCGGTCGTGGGGTGCATGATGGTCGTGGTCGTGGCCGCCACGGATGCCCCGAACAATCCGCTGATCGCGTACGGCGCCATCGTCGTCTTCATCCTTGCGCGGCTGCTGGACGACTTCGTCTTCATGCCGCTGACCCTGGGCCGCAGCCTGCACATCCATCCGCTGGTGACCGTGCTGATGATCTTCATCGGCGGGGCGCTGTCCGGCGTGGCCGGGTTGATGCTCGTGCTGCCGTTGCTGGGGGTCGTGATGGTCGTCGGGGAGACCATGGGGCGGTTGATGACCAATCCGCGGCTCAGGGCGAGGCACCGGTATGCGCGCAGGTTGAGGGACAAGCAGGCGAGTGTCGACCTGAACGCCTGACACAAAAAAACCGGAGCGAACCCCGGTTTGATGGTCGGCTTATTTGCGCCCGGCCCTGGGCTTCGACTTAATCGTCGACAAAATCCCCGCCTTCGCCTTCGACGGCGGCGCCATGAACGGCGCCGGCTCGCCACGACGCTCGCCGCCGCGTCCGTTACGCCGCGTCGCCACCTCGATCACGCGGCCTTTCGGCGCTTCGCTGCGCGGCGCCACCGGCGGACGGCGCTCGCCACGCTGCGGGGCCACTTCCTGCTCGGAACCAGCCGGCGGCACCAGGTGACGCTCACCGTTGCCGATCAGGTCGCCGCGACCCATGCGCTTCAGGCCCTCGCGCAGGACCGGCCAGTTTTCCGGATCGTAGTAGCGCAGGAACGCCTTGTGCAACTTGCGCGTCTTGCCGCTTTTCGCGGTGAGGACCTCTTCCGAATCCTCGGTGACCTTGTGCAGCGGATTTTTACCCGAGTGGTACATCGTCGTCGCCATGGCCATCGGCGTGGGCGTGAACGTCTGCACCTGGTCGAGGTGGAAATTGTTTTTCTTCAGCCAGAGAGCCAGGTTCAGCATGTCCTCATCGGTCGAGCCCGGGTGCGCGGCGATGAAGTACGGGATCAGGTATTGCTTCTTGCCCGCTTCGCGCGAGTACTTGTCGAACAACGCCTTGAACTCGTCATAAGCACCGATGCCCGGCTTCATCATCTTGGAAAGCGTGCCCTCTTCCGTGTGCTCCGGCGCGATCTTCAGCAGGCCGCCGACGTGGTGCGTGACCAGTTCCTTGACGTATTCCGGCGAGCGGACGGCCAGGTCGTAGCGCAGGCCCGAGCCGATCAGGATCTTCTTGATGCCCGGGATCGCGCGCGCCTTGCGGTACAGCGAGATCAGCTTGCTGTGGTCGGTGCCCAGGTTGCTGCAGATGGTCGGGTACACGCACGACAGGCGCCGGCACGTTTCCTCGATTTTCTTGTCCTTGCACGCGAGGCGGTACATGTTCGCGGTCGGGCCGCCCAGGTCCGTGATGGTGCCGGCAAAATTCTTCGTCGTGTCGCGGATCAGCTCGATCTCGCGCAGGATCGACGGTTCAGAACGGCTCTGGATGATGCGGCCCTCGTGCTCGGTGATCGAGCAGAACGTGCAGCCGCCGAAGCAGCCGCGCATGATGTTCACGGAGTAGCGGATCATTTCCCACGCCGGGATATGCGCCTTGCCGTAGCTCGGGTGCGGCGCGCGCGCGTACGACAGGTCGTAGACGCCGTCCATTTCGTCCATCGCGAGCGGCAGCGGCGGCGGGTTCAGCCAGACGTCGCGGTCGCCGTGCTGCTGCACGAGCGCGCGCGCATTGCCCGGGTTCGATTCCAGGTGGAATACGCGCGATGCGTGCGCATACATCACGGGGTCTTCGCTGACAGTCTCGAACGAAGGCAGGCGGACAACCGTCTTCTGCGCCTTCTCGCGCGCGGCCGCCTGGCGCTGTTCGCGCGTCATGATGACGATTGGCTTCACCTCCGGTTCCGGCGCGGCATTGTCCAGCGCGCATTGCTTCGGATCTTCCAGCGCCATCGCGTACGGGTTCGGCTGCGCGTCGATGCGGCCCGGCACGTCCACGCGGGTGGAATTGTGCACCGTCCACTCTTCGTCCGGCAGCCAGCCCTGCGGCACGAGGAAGGCGGTGCCGCGCAGGTCGCGGATGGACTTGATGTTCTCGCCTGCCGCGATGCGGCGGGTGACGTCGACGAGCGCGCGTTCGGCGTTGCCGAAGATGACGAGGTCGGCCTTCGATTCGAACAGCACGGAGCGGCGCACCTTGTCCGACCAGTAATCGTAGTGCGCGATGCGGCGCAGCGACGCCTCGATCGAACCGGCGATGACGGGCACGCCCGGGAACGCTTCGCGCGCACGCTGGCAGTAGACGGTCACGGCGCGGTCCGGCCGTTTATTCGGCTCGGCGTTCGGCGTGTAGGCGTCGTCCGAGCGGATCTTGCGGTCGGCCGTATAGCGGTTGACCATCGAGTCCATGTTGCCGGCCGTGATGCCCCAGTACAGGTTCGGCTTGCCCAGCGCGCGGAACGGTTCCACGGAGGTCCAGTCCGGCTGGCTGATGATGCCGACGCGGTACCCCTGCGCTTCCAGCAGGCGGCCGACGAGGGCCATGCCGAAACTCGGATGGTCGATGTAGGCGTCGCCCGTGATCAGGATGATGTCGCACGAATCCCAGCCCAGCTTGTCCATCTCCGCGCGGGACATGGGCAGGAACGGGGCGGCAGGGGCGCGGCTGGAACGCTTGGCGACGTTCGCGAAAAGATTGGCAGGGGAGTTCATTGGCCGGCATTTTACCGGAAAACGCCTGTTTAAGCTGCGACCCCTTTTAAAAATGGCTTAATTTTCAATGGCTTGTCGTTAAATCCCCATGCTGGCGAGGATGTTGCCGAGCTCGCGCAGGGCCGGTTCCAGGTGGGGATGGCGGATGGCGAAGCGGGCCGTCAGCTCCTGTGTGCGCGAGGCCAGGCCGTAGGTGCTGGCGTCGGGGTCCTGGGCGCGCTTGTCGAGCACGTGCTTGATGTCGCCGTCGAGCTGGCGCAGCAGCATTTCCAGTTCGTCGTCGACTTCGCCGGTTTCCTCGAGGCTGCGGTGCAGCGTCTTGAGGTGCGCTTTCAGGGTATTTTCGTTTTCGGGCAGCATGGCTTTCTCACGTCATGATGTTGTGAGAAAGTTTATACCTGATGGGAGAGAATTGGCGCGCCTTCTTCAGCGTCATTCCCGGCACTGCCGGAAATGACTTCCCGCGAAAGCGGGAATCCATATCGAAGTCGGAAAACGCGCATCGATGCCGCGCTGCCGACTCCGGGAACTCAGCTTGGGTCCCCGCCTTCGCGGGGACGACGTGCGAATGGAGCGGAATTACTCGCCCGTCAGGCCGCGACGTTCGAGCAGCGGCTCGATCTTCGCATCACGCCCGCGGAAGTTGCGGTACATGTCCATCGCATCCATCGTGCCGCCGCGCGACAGCAGCATCTGGCGGAAGCGGTCGCCATTCGCGCGCGTCAGGCCGCCGTGTTCCTTGAACCATTCGACGGTGTCGGCGTCCAGCTTCTCGGCCCACAGGTAGCCGTAGTAGCCGGCCGAGTAACCGCCCGAGAACACGTGCGAGAAGTACGTCGTGCGATAACGCGGTGGGACGAGCGGGAAGTCGACGCCGGCGTCGTGCAGCGCGGTAGCCTCGAAGCCCAGCACGTCGGTCGGGATCCGGTCGGCGCCCAGCTGGTGCCATTTCTGGTCGAGGATGGCCGCGGCCAGGTACTCGGTCGAGCGATAACCCTCGTTCAACTTGCACGACGCCTGGACCATGACCAGCAATTCCTACGGCATGCCCGCGCCCGACTGCTA
>CBIHRX010000204.1:0-12425 GCA_966212555.1 uncultured Massilia sp. | reverse complement strand
GAACACGAACGTCAGCGCGCGGTTGCCGACGCGGTGGGCGGCGAGCGCGCCGAGCGGCGCGCAGGCGGCGCCGCAGAACGCGGCCAGCAACGCGGCGCGGTAGCGGACGATGCCCGCGCGCAGGCCCATCACGGCGCCCGCGGCCGCGGACAGGCCGACGGCAGCCAGCGCGACCGGTGCCGCCCGTGCGGTGTCGAGGCCCGCGCCGAACACGAGGGCCGGCACGGCGAGGATGCCGCCGCCCGCGCCGGTCAGGGCAAGTACCAGGCCGACCGCGCCGCCGAGCAGCAGGTCGACCACGCCAGGCGCGCTCACAGCGCGTCGACCGGAATCTTCAGGTACGCGATGCCGTTCGGCGCGCGTGCCGGCAGCCGTCCGCCTCGGATGTTGACCTGCACCGACGGCAGCATCAGCGCCGGCAGGGCGAGCCGCGCGTCGCGCGCCGTGCGCATGGCGACGAACGCGTCCTCCGACACGTCGCCGCCGAGGTGCAGGTTGTGCGCGCGCTGGGCGGCGACCGTCGTGGAAAAGCGCGGCGCGCGTCCGCCCGGCTGGTAGTCGTGGCCCGTGTAGAGCACGGTGTCGTCGGGCAGCGCGAGGACCTTGCGGATCGACCGGTACAGCTGGCGTGCGTCGCCGCCGGGGAAGTCGCAGCGCGCGGTGCCGAAGTCCGGCATGAACAGCGTGTCGCCGACGAACGCGGCGCGCGGCGCGCTGTCGCCCAGCACGTAGGTGACGCAGGCCGGCGTGTGGCCCGGCGTGTGCAGCACCGTCATGGTCAGGCGGCCCAGCGGGATCGTGTCGCCGTCCTCGAACAGGCGGTCGAACTGCGAGCCGTCGGCGGGGACGTCGCGGTCCACGTCGAACAGCCGCGCGAACGCGGCCTGGACTTGCGTGATGCGGGCACCGATGCCGGTGCACCCGCCGAGCGTGTCCTGGATGTAGGCGGCGGCGGACAGGTGGTCGGCATGGACATGCGTTTCGAGGATCCACTCGAGCCGTGCGTCGAGCGCGCGCACGCGGGCGACCAGCGCGTCGGCGGCGGCGCGGTCGGTGCGGCCCGCCGACACGCTGTAGCCGAGCACCGTGTCGATCAGCGCGCAGGCGCGGGTGTGCGGGTCCATCACGAGGTAGCTGACGGTGCCCGTCGCCGGATCGAAATGGGACTCCACGTGGCATTCGCCGCGCAGGGCGGCGTCGGGTGGCGTGTGCATGGTCATGGAAAGCGGATGGTTGGAGAAGCCGCGAGCTTAGCGCGCGGGGCGGCGCCGAACCGGTACGGTTATACCGAAATCCGCTGTGCTGTACTGTGCGCGCCGTGCGGACAGAATCGCATGGCGTTTCAGGCCGCGCGCGCGGGCGCGGCGCCGACGTCGAGGACGCGGTCGTGGAAGCGGGCCAGTTCCGGCCGGTGCGCGACGCTGATGACGGCGGCGTCGGGCAGCATGCCGGTCAATGCCGTGTACAGGCGCGTCTCCAAATGCGGGTCGAGGGCGCTGGTGGCTTCGTCGAGGAACACGAAGTCCGGCCGGTGCAGCAGGACGCGGGCGAAGGCGGCGCGCTGCTGTTCGCCGCCCGACAGCCGCTGTTGCCAGTTGTCGTGGGCGTACAGGTCGGGAATGCGCTGGTCGAGCCCGCAGTGGGCGAGCACCTGGCGGCAATGCGCGTCGTCGAAATCGTCCGGGGACGCCGGGTAGCACATCGCCTGCTTGAACGTGCCGGCGGGGAGGTAGCTGCGCTGGGGCACGAACATCAGCCTGGCGCCGTGCGGGATGGCGACCGTGCCGTCGCCGTATGGCCAGAGGCCCGCCAGCACGCGCAGCAGCGTGCTCTTGCCGGCGCCCGACGGCCCGCGCACCATCCAGCGCTCGCCCGGCGCGAAGCGCAGCGGACCGACGACGGTGAGCGGGCGCCGCAGCGGATCGAGCACCGTCAGCTCGCCGGTGGTCAGCGCCGCGCCCTGCGCGTGCGCGAGCGCGAACCCGCTGTGCCGCTGGCGCGCCTTGTGGATGGCCCATTCGAGGTCGCGCAGGCGGTTGGCGTACGCGAACCAGCTCGTGACGCTCTGGTAGGCCTGGCTGAAGAAATTCAGCGTGTTGCTCAGCATGCCGTACGCGCCGGCCACGCGGGTGATGCCGCCCATCGTGATCTCGCCTGCCAGGTAGCGCGGCAGGCTCGCCAGCACGGGCAGGCCCGTCGACAAATGGCCGTACGCGGACGACGCGAACATCACCTTGGCCTGGCGCACGATGAGGGCGGCGGTGTTGGCGCGGATCCGCGCGAACAGGCCGGACAGCCGCGCGGATTCCGTCGCGCCGCCCCCGTAGAACGCGATCTGTTCCGCGTTCTCGCGCACCTGCATGGCGCCGAAGCGGTAGTCCGCCTCCACGCCCTGCTTTTCGTTGTTCAGGCCGACGAGGCGCTTGCCGACCCAGTGCATCAGCAGCAGGTTGCCGATGTTGTAGGCGAACGCGATGAAGACCATGTAGCCGGGCAGCGCGAACGTCGTGCCGCCCACGTGGAAAACCAGTACGCCGGACAGGTTCCACAGCAGCGCCGTGTACGTGGCGACGCTGACGACGACGCTCAGGAAGCTGAGCGACAGGTGCAGCGTCTGCTCCGTGAACAGGCGGACGTCTTCCGCGATGCGCTGGTCGGCGTTGCTCAGGTTCCCTTCGCGTTCGATGTCGTAGAAGGCATGGGCGGCGAGCCACTCGCGCTGCAGCCTGGCGGTGAGCCAGGTGCGCCAGCGCAGCCCGATGAAGCCGCGCAGCGCCGTATCCGTCACGGTCAGGCCGCCGATGCACAGGCCGGCGACGACGCTCAGCGCCAGTGCCGACCGGATGCGCTCCCATTTCAGGCTGAGCAGCGCATCGGTGACCTGGCCGGACAGCTTGTTCGCCCAGACGAACACCGACACTTCCCCGAACATGATCGCAAACACGGCCAGGAGCATCAGGTAGGCCTGCCAGCTTCTCGCCTCGCGCCAGAAGCTGAAGGTGAGGGCGGCCAGGCGCGGCCGGGCGGGGTCGTGCAAAGTCTTGTGCATGGTGGTGGCGGATGGCGGGTAGCGGTTACGGGAAGCTGCGCTTGACCGTCAGGGCGACGGTGCGGCCGGGCAGCAGCGGCACGAACGAGTCGGACACCGTCGTCGAATACAGCACGCGGTCGAACACGTTCTTCACGCCGAGGGTCGCGTTCCACGGCCCGGTCGCATAGAACAGGCTCGCATCGAGCTGGGCGCCGCCGGGAATGAAGAAGCGGTCGCCGAAGGTCGTGCCCAGGTTGCCGCTCGAACCGCTGACGCCGACGCCCGCGCCGAAGCCTTTCAGGCCGGCGGAATGGAACTTGTAGACCGCCCAAAGGTTGATCTTGTGCTTCGGCTGGCCGGCGAACGCGGCGACCGCGCTGCCGACGTCCGCCACCTGCGTGTACGTGTAGTTGAAGATGGCGTCCAGTCCCGGCGCCAGGCGGCCCTGGGCGTCGATCTCGGCGCCGCGGGTGCGCTGCGCGTCGCGCACGTCGTAGCAGTTGTTGACCCGGTCGTAGACCAGCGTGTTCGACTGCTGCAGCGAGAATACGCTCGTGGTCAGCGTGAACTGGCTGTCGAACAGGTCGAACTTGGCACCGGCTTCCCGGTTCCGCGTCTGCTTCGGCGGCACGAAGCCGCCGGCGCAGCTCAACGATGAATTGGGCACGAAGCCTTCGGCGTAGCTGGCGTACACCGACGTCTGGTCGTTCACCTGGTACACGATTCCCGCGCCGCCCGTGTTGTAGAAGGTGGTGTCGCCCGGGTAGGCGTACGACGCGGGCGGCGTCGTGAAATACAGCGTCGATGCGCTGTCGGTCAGCTTGTATTCGTTGCGGCGCCAGTTGAGCAGCAGGTTCCATCTGTCGTACGACAGCAGGTCCTGCACGTACAGCGCGCGCTGGCGCTGGCCGCCGGTACCGGCGGAAGCCGGCGTGGCCGCGTGCTCGCGGTTGTCCGGGAAGACGAAGGGCGTCGCAGCATACACGGGCACCGACAGGCCCGCGCTGTCGGTCTGGTACTGGTAATAGCTGTAGTACGCGTGGTTGAAGCCGACCGACAGCTTGTGGCGCACGTCCCACGTGGGGAACAGGTAGCGCAGGTAGTGGTCGCCGCTCGTCGTGCGGTCGTTGCTCTGCGTGCGCGAGCCGTAGAAGGTCATGTCGGGCAGGGGCGAGTCCGGCGCGGCGCCCTTGGCGTACGAAAAGCCGGCCGCGGAGGGCGCGTGCAGGTCGAAGCTCTGGCGCGCGACCTGCAGCCGGCTGATCAGCACCAGGCTGTCGAGCAGCTGCCGTTCGAGCTGGTAGCCCATGCGGTAGACCTTCTGGTCGAAGCCGTCGGCCGGATTGGCGAGCAGCCGGTCCGGCACGGGCAGGATCACGCCGTCGCGGCGGGCGAACGTGTATGCGGGCAGCGGCGCGTGCAGGCGCGACGTGTCGGCGCTGACGATCAAATCGGTGCTGCGGTCCTTCCAGCGCAGCGCCTGCATGAACGAGCGGTTGGTGCGCCCATCCAGTCCGCTGTCGCTCCCGCGCGCATTGTCGCTGCTGGCGATGGTCCGGTACGTGAGACGCTTGTCGGCGCCGACCGCGCCCGACAGGTCGACGCCGATGACCTTCTCGTCGTGCGTGCCGTATTGCAGGGTGAGGTCGCGCACCGTCTCGGCCTGCGGCTTCTTGACGACGATGTTGACGGCGCCGCCCAGCGAGTCGCCGCCGGACAGGATCGCCTGCGGACCTTTCAGCACCTCGATGCGTTCGACGGACAGGATGCCGCGCGCCGTGGCGTTCGCGTCCGCGACGCCGTTCGTATTGCTCGTCGCCTGGAAGCCGCGGATCTCGAACGTCGTCGTGTGCTGGGGGCTCTCGTTGAATTTCATGCCGCTGACGTTGCGCAGCGCGTCCGTCACGTCGGTGGCCTGCTGCGATTCCAGCACCTTGCTCGTGATGAGCGTGACGGACCCCGGGACCACGTGCAGGCTGGTGCCGCTGCGCGTCGCCGTGTCCGAGCGGTCCGCCTTGAAGCTCGTCTCGGCCTGGTCGCGCTTCGCCGTCACGACCACCTGCGTGGAGCGCTTCACCGCCAGCGTGCCGGCCGCGTCCTCGCTCTGGATGTAGCCGGTGCCTGCCAGCGCCGTGCCCACGGCCGCATTGGCGCCCAGGTTGCCGCGCACCGCGCCGGCGTCGACCCCGGCCAGCGCGTCGCGGTCGAACACGATCCTGCGGCCGCTGGTCGCGGCGATCGCGTCCAGCGTCGCCGTCAGGCGCCCCGGCTTGAGGTCGTAGTCGGCAAGCGCCGCCGCGGGCGCCTGCACGGCGACGGCCTGGGCGTGGCCGCACACGGGCGCGGCGAACGCCGTGAGGGCGCCGGCGATCGCGGCAGGAAGAATCATGTTGCGGGGTGAGACATTCGAAACCTGGCGGGACATGGGGCACCTTTTTGTTTTGAGAATGTCTTCCCAATATAAATAGTTGTTTTCTGTCATACTAGTGTAACGACAGTACGGTACGTCGTCATATTCGCCGTCGTGTACTGATCGATCTATCAGTACAGAAAACAACACCCACTGCAAGGAGACATCGCATGCCGCGTGGACGCATCGGCCATCGCCCCGCCGTCACCATCACCAGGGACGCCATCGACACGGACGGCGTGGAGCGCAGGTCGCTGGTGGACCGCATCTTCGACCGCGTCGTGGGCGAGATCCAGGCCGGCAGGCTCACGGCCGGGCAGCGCGTCCACTCCGTGCGCCAGCTGGCGGACGAATGCGAAGTGAGCCGCGATACGGTCGTGCGCGCGTACGACAAACTGATCGCGCAGGGCCACCTGGAATCGCGCCCCGGCTCGGGGTTCTTCGTCCGTTCCGAACGGCGCACGCCGTTGCGGACGAGCGAACAGGGCCTGCAGCAACTGCTGTCGGAGTGGCGCCGCTTCCAGCTGCTGCAGCCGCCCGCCGACGCCGCCAGCACGACGGGGCTCGGCCTGCTGCCGCCGGACTGGTTCGACGAGGCGGCCATCGGCAAGGCGCTGCGCTCGGTGGCGCGGGCCAGCGTGCGCAACCTGACCGCGTATGCCGACCCGCTGGGCTACCTGCCGCTGCGCCAGCAATTGCAGGCGAAACTGCGCGACGTGCAGATCGACGCGCCGGCCGCGCGCATCATGACGACGACCGGCGCCACCGACGCCCTGCACCTGGTCGTGCAGGCGAACCTGCGCACGGTGGGCGAATTCGTGCTGGTCGAGGAGCCGGGGCCGTTCCTGCTGCGCGACCGCCTGATGGCGTCGGGGCTGAACTTCCTCGGCGTGCCGCGCGACGCGGACGGTCCGAACCTCGAGGTGCTGCGCGAGCATTGCGAGCGCCACCGCCCGCGCTTCTTCTTCTGCAGTTCCGTGCTCCACAACCCCACGTCGGGGAACATGTCGCCGCACAAGGCCTACCAGATCCTGCGCCTCGCCGACGAATTCGACCTGACCATCGTGGAGGACGACACGTACAGCGACCTGATGGCGACGGGGCCCGCCACGCCGGCGGTCCGGCTGGCCAGCCTGGACCAGCTCGAGCGCGTCATCTACGTCGGCAGCTTTTCGAAGACGCTCGCGCCCGGCCTGCGCGTGGGTTACGTATGCGCGAAGCAGAAGGTGCTCGACTGGCTCATCGTGTACCGCACGGTGAGCGAGATCGCGGGCACGTCGCTGAACGAGCGGGTCGTGTACCAGCTGCTGTCGCAGGGCAGCTTCCGCCATCACTGCACGCAGCTGCGCGCGCGCCTCGACGAGTGCCGCCGGCCCGTCATCGAGCAGTTGCAGGCGCTCGGCTGCACCGTCGGCGCGCCGCCCGACGCGGGCATGTACGTTTGGGCGACCCTGCCCGGCGCGGCCGACGCGACCGCGCTGGCGCGGCGGATGGCCGACGAGGGGCACCTGATGGCGCCGGGCGAATTCTTTTGTTCCGCACCGGAGCATCGTTCCGCCATGCGCTTCAACATCGGCCGCACGCTGGGCAGTCCGGCGTTGCCCGCGCTGGGGCGCCTGCTCGCGGCCTGACGGACGGACGCGCAATTCCGTCCCGATGCCAAGCTGCTGACAGTCGGGCCGAAATCGCGAATTTCGTCACGACGGCGGGCCGGTCCGCCGCGCTAGGATGGCGCCTCCAAACTCGAGGAGCCTCCATTGAACATCACATTGGCATCACCCCTGTCCACGCCACCGGCCGACTGCATCGCCGTGGGCGTGTTCGACGACTGCACGCTGAGCGCCGCCGCTGCGCAACTCGACGGCGCCGGCGCGCTGAAGGCGGCGCTGGACGCCGGCGACATCAGCGGCAAGCCGGGTTCCAGCCTGCTGCTGCGTAACGTACCCGGTGTCGACGCGGAACGCGTGCTGCTGGTCGGCCTCGGCAAGGCGCCCGCGCCGACGGAAGCGGCGTTCGCGAAGGCCGTCCGCACCGCGCTGCGCCAGTTCCGGCAGATGAGCGCAGCGGATGCCGTCCTCGCCCTGCCGCTGGATGCCGTCGCGGGCCGGGATGCGTGCTGGGCGATCCGGCACGTCGTGCAGGCCGCCCACGAGGTGGCGTACCGGCGCGACCGCCTCAAAAGCGAACCGGAACGGGGACCGGCCGGCGTCGCCCGCGTGACGCTGGCGGTCGAGCCGACCGGGGCGGCGCTGGCCGCGCTGACCGAAAGCGCGGCCACGGGCGCCGGTGCCGACCTGGCGCGCGAGCTGGGCGACCTGCCGCCGAACGTGTGCACGCCGTCCTACCTGGCCGGCGCCGCGCGCGCGCTGGCCGAGCAGTACGGCTTCGAACTCGAGGTGCTGGACCGCGCCGCACTGGCCGAACTCGGGATGCACAGCTACCTGGCCGTGGCCGCCGGCAGCGAGTCGCCGCCGGCCTTCGTCGTGCTGCGCCACCATGGCCGCCGCCGCGGCGAGGCACCCGTGGTCCTGGTGGGCAAGGGCCTGACGTTCGACAGCGGCGGCATCTCCATCAAGCCGGGCGCCGCGATGGACGAGATGAAGTACGACATGGCGGGCGCCGCGTCGGTGCTGGGCGTGTTCCGTGCCATCGGCGAGATGCGGCTCGGCCTGAACGTCGTCGGCATCGTCGCCGCCTGCGAGAACATGCCGTCCGGCCGGTCCGTGCGGCCGGGCGACGTCGTCACGTCGATGAGCGGCCTGACGATCGAAGTGCTGAACACCGACGCCGAAGGACGCCTGGTGCTGTGCGACGCACTGACCTACGCGGAACGCTTCGCGCCCGCGGCCGTCGTCGACATCGCCACGCTCACGGGCGCCTGCGTGGTCGCGCTGGGCCACCACAACAGCGGCCTGTTCACGCGCGCCGACGCGGACCACGAACGCTTGGCCGCCCAGCTGCTGGCGGCGAGCGGCGAAGCCGGCGACCCGGTCTGGCGCCTGCCGCTGCAGGAACCCTACCTCGAACAGCTCAAGAGCGAATTCGCCGACCTGGCGAACATCGGCAGCCCGGGCGGCGGGGCGAGCGTCGCCGCCGCGTTCCTGGAAAAATTCACGCGCAAGTACACGTGGGCCCATCTCGACATCGCAGGCACGGCGTGGAAATCCGGCGCCGACAAGGGCGCGACCGGCCGCCCGGTGCCGCTGCTGACGCGCTGGCTGTGCAACCTGGCGGAGAACGACGCATGAAGGCCGCGAAACATGCCCGCGTGCTGATCCTCGGCTCCGGCCCGGCCGGCTACAGCGCGGCCGTCTACGCCGCGCGCGCCAACCTGCAGCCCATGCTGGTGACGGGCCTGCAGCAGGGCGGACAGCTGATGACGACCACCGACGTCGAGAACTGGCCCGGCGATCCGCTGGGCGTGCAGGGCCCCGAGCTGATGGAGCGCCTGCGCCAGCACGCCGAACGTTTCGGGACGGCGATCGAATTCGACCACATCCACACGGCGCACCTGCGCGAGAAGCCGATCCGGCTCGTGGGCGACGGCGGCGCCTACACGTGCGACGCGCTGATCATCGCCACGGGCGCCTCGGCGCGCTACCTCGGCCTCGCGTCGGAGGAAGCGTACATGGGGCGCGGCGTGTCCGCCTGCGCCACGTGCGACGGCTTCTTCTACCGCGACCTGGACGTGCTGGTCATCGGCGGCGGCAACACGGCTGTGGAAGAAGCGCTGTACCTGTCGAACATCGCGCGCAAGGTCACGCTCGTCCACCGGCGCGACAAGCTGCGCGCGGAACCCATCCTCGTGGACCGCCTGATGGCGCGCGTGGCCGACGGGAAGATCGACCTGAAGCTGAACCAGATCGTCCATGAAGTGGTCGGGGACGGCCGGCAGGTCACGGGCGCGGTGCTGGCGTCGACGGCGGACGGCACGACCAGCCGGGTCGATGCGGACGGCGTGTTCGTCGCCATCGGCCACAGCCCGAACACGGGCCTGTTCGCCGGCCAGCTGGAGATGTGCGACGGCTACATCGCCACCCGCGGCGGCCGCGACGGCATGGCGACGGCAACCAGCGTGGCGGGCGTGTTCGCGGCCGGCGACGTGCAGGACCATGTGTACCGCCAGGCCATCACCAGCGCCGGCACGGGCTGCATGGCGGCGCTCGACGTGCAGCGCTACCTGGAAACGCTGGAGCATTGAGCGTGAGCTACCGCGCCAGGCGCGCGGTCCCGTCGGACGCGCCCGAGCTGGTGCGCTTCCTCGCGGCGGCCGGCGGCGGGACCGATGCCGCTTGCCGCCACGCGCTGGCGCACGAGGCGGCGCGGCGCTGCTGGGTCGTCGAATGCGGCCACGCCATCGTCGGCACGATGTGCGTCGTCGCGCGCGCCGGCCTCACGAAGCCGTACTGGCTGATCGAAAGCATCGACGTCGACGCCGCGCATCGGGGGCAAGGCCTGACCCGGCTGCTGCTGGCCGCCGTGCGCGCCGACGCCAGGCTGCACAAGGTGCGGCGCCTGGCGACCCTGTGCGCGCCGCGGTGGCACGGCGACGGCGAATGCCTGCTGCGGGGCCGGCTGTACTGATCGGCCGCGGATGTGCCGGTCGGGGTCCGGTGAAGGTCGCGCAACCGGATCGTTGTCCCGGGCCGGTTCCTCCCGCCGATGTGTTGCTGGTTGCGGAAATTGGATGCGCGACGACTCATCACGCCGGCGCACCTGCTCTGCGCTGCCGCAAAGCCCGGTAAAAGGCAGAGTTACCTGGTGAACGCCAACCCGGCCAAAGAAAAGGCTGTGTTCGCGTTGATTCGGTAAGCCACCGCTTGCCGTCTAACCAAGCTGGACCGCGACGCGCAACAGCGCCGCTGGCGTCGTCAACTGTCGCGCATCCAGCAGCCGTTGCCACCCCGAATAATTGATCAGGTAGCGGCTCGCGACGCCGCGAAACCGCACCAGCCAATTCTTGAAGCGGCTGTGCCAGGCATTTACGTTCTGGATATGAATGGCACCGCGTGCCCGGATACCGGCGCTCGCGTTGACCATCTCGTGCGTGATCCCAGCCTCCCCGGCGAAATGGCGGTACGACGCGGCCGCGTCGCTGATCAGCAGGACATCGGCCGGCAGCGCCAGTCCGAGACACGCGTGCAGCTGCGCGGCCGTCACCTGTCCGCGCCCGGGATGAAAGTCGAGCGCCCGTCCGGTGCGGTCGCGCGCGAACAGCAAACAATCATGTTCGCGGTTGATGCCGCGCCGCCTGGCAACGCCGCCGCGCTTCCGCGCCTTGCGGGTCAGGTGGCGCGAACCCTTCTGCGATTCCAGGCGATAGGTTTCGTCCGCCTCGACGATGCCGCTCAACGATGCGGGCCGGTCGCGCATGGCGCCGGGCACGAACCGGTGGCGCCAGCGGAAACTGGTCGTGCGATGCACCCGGACGATGCGCGCCGCGTCACGTACCGTGCGCGACTCGAGCACGCATTGCAGATAGGCGAGCCAGCATTCCTTCTTGCGCAGGCGCGCGAGCGGGGTTCCCGTGAGCGCGTTGTAACTGCGCCGGCAACGAAGGCACCGGAAACGCTGCAGTCCGCTTGCCTGGCCGCAGCGGTGGGCGCGCGGATGGCCGCAATGCGGACACGGCCGCCCACGTGCCGCCTGTTCGATCAGGGCGATGCATTCGGCCGGATGGGCGATACTCGCGATCCATTCCCGCAGCCGGGCAAGGTCGCCCGATGACAATTCCACCGCGGACAGCATGGCAAACAATTCGTCGAACGACAGGCCGCGCATCGCCACTCCCGATGAGTTAACTCGACGATTCGTATGACCTTGGCGACGACTTGAAGTTCACATAACTATCGCGAACACAGCCAAAGAAAACGGCCTCCGGAGAGGCCGTCGTGGTGTAGGCCGACTGGCCGTCAGGCTTGCGGCCCCTTGCCGTACGCGAGCAGGTCGATCGCCTGCAGCCCGGCCAGGTCCTGGTCGACGTTGCCGACCGAGGCCGCGCGGCTCGGCGTCTCGTCCTTCAGCCAGCGGCCCACGGCGGCGCGCACCGCCTCGAGCGTGCAGCCGAGGACACCGGAGCGGAACTGCCGGCGCGCCGCGAAGTCGATGCCGCGCCGGTGCAGGGCCCAGGCCGTGAGCGCCGCATCGAACGGCGCGGCCGGGTGATCGAGCGACCGGATCACGCTGATGATCGCTTCTTCCAGCTGCTCGTCCGAGAACGCGGTGTCCATGACCCGGTCCAGCGCGGTCGCGAAGTCGGCATACGTGCCGGCCAGGCGCGGGTCGCGGTAGGAACTCATCATGAAGACGCCGGCGCTTTCCGTGTAGCCGGCATATCCGCCGTACGCGCCGCCGCGCTCGCGCAGGGCCGTGTGCAGCAGCTGGTGCGACAGCAGTTGCGCGGCCACGGCCAGCGCCGGCGCGTCGCGGTGGCGCATGTCCGGCGCCGCCCACGCGATGTGGCAATGGTTGATCTGGCTCGGCGCGTGCAACGCCAGCGCGGCGGGCGCCCGCATGTCCGTGTGCGCCGCGGCGGCCGTGCCGGCCCGGGTGCCCGGCGCGCCGAACAGGGCGGCCAGCGCCCGCGCATCGTCGCCGGAACCGGCGCACAGGATCGTGCGGGGGCAGTCCGTGATCCGCGCGTGCAGCCCGGCCAGGCGCTCCTGGATGCGGCGGAAGCCGTCGGGCGCCGCCAGCTGCGCCTGCAGGCCGGTGAGGAACGGGACGAACGCCATGCCTTCCGACGCGTGTTCGAACGCGCGCAGCGCCGACAGCGGCGCGGTCGCGGCGAGGCGCGCGTAGCGGTCGCCGTCCTGCGCGAGGGTGTCGAGGCGCTGGCGCGCCATCTGGTCGACGAGGAAGCGGATGCGCGCCTCTTCGTCGAATCGGGGCCGGTTCACGTACTCGTCGAGCACTGCCGCGATCTGCGCATGCTCCTCGCGCAGCGCGCCGGCGAAGAAGTTCAGCGACAGGCGCAGCGCGCCG
>CBIHRX010000203.1:0-12430 GCA_966212555.1 uncultured Massilia sp. | reverse complement strand
AGCACGCCGTGCGCTGCCGGGTGCTGCGGACCAAAGTTCAGGGTGTAATTCTTAAGCTCAGCCATTATTTCATCCCGTAGGTTTCTTCGCGGATCACGCGCGGAATGTTCTCGCGCGGCTCGATCGTCACGGGTTGGTAGATCACGCGTTTCTGCTCGGGGTCGTAGCGCATCTCGACATAGCCCGAGATCGGGAAGTCCTTGCGGAACGGGTGGCCGATGAAGCCGTAGTCGGTGAGGATGCGGCGCAGGTCGCCATGGCCTTCGAACAGGATGCCGAACAGGTCGAACGCTTCACGTTCGAACCAGTTGGCGTTGCGCCAGACGCTCGTGACGGAGTCGACCAGCGGCATGTCGTCGTCCGGGCAGAACACGCGGACGCGCACGCGCCAGTTGTGCTCGATCGACAGCAGGTGCGACACGACCGCGAAACGCAAACCGTCCCACGTGCCTTCGCCGTAGGACGAGTAGTCGACGCCGCACAGGTCGACGAGTTCCTGGAAACGCAGCGCGGGATCGTCGCGCAGCTTTTGCATGGAGGCCAGGTAGTCACTGGCCTTTACCACTACCGTTACTTCGCCCAGCGCCACGGTAATGGCAGCGCCCTCGCCCAGAGCATTCTTCAGGGCGAGTTCGAGGGCTTCGATTTTTGTCGTCATGGTTGAAACCGGCTTGGATTATCGCGCGATGGTATTGGTGCGCTGGATCTTATTCTGGAGCTGGATGATGCCGTACAACAGGGCCTCGGCGGTCGGCGGGCAGCCCGGGACATAGACGTCGACCGGCACGATGCGGTCGCAGCCGCGCACGACGGAGTACGAGTAGTGGTAGTAGCCGCCGCCGTTGGCGCACGAACCCATCGAGATGACCCAGCGCGGCTCGGCCATCTGGTCGTACACCTTGCGCAGTGCCGGGGCCATCTTGTTGCACAGGGTACCGGCCACGATCATCACGTCGGACTGGCGCGGCGACGGGCGGAACACAACGCCGAAACGGTCGAGGTCATAGCGCGCGGCACCCGCGTGCATCATCTCGACCGCACAGCATGCCAGGCCGAACGTCATGGGCCACATCGACCCGGTACGCGCCCAGTTGATCAGTTTGTCGGCTGTGGTAGTGACAAAACCTTCGTTTAAAACGCCTTCAATAGCCATGGCTTATTCCCAATCAAGGGCACCTTTCTTCCAGATGTACCAGAACCCGACGATGAATTCGACGATGAACACCATCATCGTGAGGAATCCAGGCAGGCCCAGTTCGCGCATCGAAACGCCCCATGGGAAGAAGAATGCCGTTTCCAGATCAAACAAAATAAACAGGATCGCGACCAGGTAGTACCGGACGTCGAACTTCATGCGCGCGTCTTCGAAGGCTTCGAAGCCGCATTCATACGGAGAGAGCTTGGCGGGGTCGGGGCGATGCGGACCGACGACACGGCCCAGCACCTGGGATGCGACGCCGACGACGGTGCCGATCACGATGAAGAGTAAGACGGGGAAGTAGTTCTCGAGGTTCACGATGAAGCCTTAGTTGAACGATCGGTTGAAAAAACACTGCAGGGGCTGCAGTACCGCATCGCGCAATCCTGGCTGTTGGCCTACACCAGGATCGTACGACTGGAGACTCTCAAACCTGTTCCGCGTTGCCGATCCCGACCTCCGAGGCTCGCCGCACGTTCGTACGACCGGGCTTCTCGGGCCAGAAGCGCCGCCGCAGGGGACGGTTCTTCAAAGCCTCCGACAGATCCTCGTAAAAAAGCCAGCTAGTGCTTGCGAGCGGAAGCTCATGCGCCCTAGCTGGCTTCTTGCATCTTGGTGCCGACGGCGAGACTCGAACTCGCACAGCTTTCGCCACTACCCCCTCAAGATAGCGTGTCTACCAATTTCACCACGTCGGCTGGAGACCAGTATTCTACTCTGACTTAGCAGCATTTTTCAATGCTCAAATTGCGCTAAACCAAGAAAAAATACTCTTTTTCTCAACTTTTTAAAACCAGTGTTTACGACAACCCGGGTTGAGAGTCCGGTCGCCGGCGCTGGCGGACCGAAGCCCGCAGCATGTTACACCACCCTGCTCGCGCTTGCAGGAAGTGGTCGCGCCGCAAAATTACTTGGCGGGCGCAGGTGCCGGTGCTGCCGGGACGTCTTGCGTAGCGGACGGTGCAGGTGCTGCGGGGGCCGGGACCGGTGCGGTCGTCGGGACGGCATCGCCTGCGCCGGCCGGGACCTTCGCCGCCGGGACCGTCGCATGTTCCATCACGCCGCCGCCGACGCTCGCGTGCGGACGGCTGGTGCCGAAGTACGCCAGGCCCAGGGTCGAAGCGAAGAAGACCGCGGCGGCGACGGCCGTCGATTTCGACAGGAAGTTCGACGAACCGCTGGCGCCGAACAGGCTGCCGGACGCGCCGGAACCGAAGGCGGCGCCCATGTCGGCACCCTTGCCGTGCTGGACAAGCACGAGACCGATGATGGCCAGCGCGGAGATGACCTGTACGACGACGACCAGATTGAACAACACGTTCATTGTTTATTCCATTCCAAGGTTGACTACGTTTGCAAAAAACCGACGTTCCCAGCACTACCGGGAATGTCGTCCCCGCGAAAGCGGGGATCCATGCTGAGCCGACCACGGACACTCAGCATGGGTTCCCGCCTTCGCGGGAACGACGCTCATTTAGCGGCCAACCTGGACTACGAACCAAGTCAATCAGACCGCGTGAATGATGGCAAGAAAATCTTCCGCCTTCAAGGCCGCGCCTCCGATCAGCCCGCCATCGATATCCGGCTGGACCAGCAGCTCCTTCGCATTCTCCGGCTTCATGCTGCCGCCATACAGGATCGGCACGATCTCCGCCGCCTCCGCATTGCGCGCCTTCAGTTGCGCGCGCAATTGCGCGTGCACTTCCTGCGCCATCGCGGGCGTCGCGTTCCTGCCGGTGCCGATGGCCCACACGGGTTCATAGGCCACGACGATTCTTTCCACCGCCGCCGCGTCGAGCGCTTCCAGCACCGCGTCGAGCTGGGCGCCGACCACCTGCGCCGTCTCGCCCGCTTCGCGCTGCTCCAGCGTCTCGCCGACGCACACGATCGGCGTCATGCCCTCGCCCAGTACCGCCAGCACCTTCTTCGCCACCAGCGCGCTGTCTTCGCGGTGGTAGGCGCGGCGCTCGGAGTGGCCGACGATCACGTAGCGGCAGCCGAACTCGGTCAGCATCTGCGCGCACACCTCCCCGGTGTACGCGCCGGACGCGTGCATCGAGACGTCCTGCGCGCCCCACGCGAGCGGCGTACCGGTCAACACGTCTTCGCACTGCTGCAGGAACGGCGTCGGCACGCAGACCGCGCAGGATGCCCGCGCGCTGCCCAGCCCCGCGACGATCTCCTTCAGCAAAGCTTCATTGGCCGCGCGGCTGCCATTCATCTTCCAGTTGCCTACGATGAGTTTGGCACGCATTACAACCTCACGGTCAAATAACCCGTTATTGTAACGGGCGTTGAAAAACCGGTCAAACCGGGGCTGGCATGGTTGTTCAGTTGATTATTCATTGTATTTTCAGTGTCCGGCGACGCGCAGCATGATCTTGCCGACGTGCGCGCTGCTTTCCATCAGCGCATGCGCGGCGGCCGCCTCTTCCAGCGGGAACGTCTTGTAGATGACGGGTTTGATTTGACCGGCTGCCAGCAGCGGCCACACGCGCTCGCGCAGTTCGCGCGCGATCTGCGCCTTGAAGGCCACCGGGCGCGGACGCAGGGTGGAACCCGTGATCGTCAGGCGGCGCCGCAGCACCGGGCCCAGGTCGACGTTCGCCTTCGCCCCGCCCAGCAGGGCGATGATGACGATGCGGCCGTCGTCCGCGAGGCACGACACCTCGCGCGCCACGTAGTCGCCGCCGACCATGTCGAGCACGACGTCGACGCCCTTTCCGCCCGTCAGTTCCTTGACGATGGGTGCGAAGTCCTCGGTCTTGTAATTGATCGCCCGCTCGGCGCCCAGGTCTTCGCACGCGCGGCATTTGTCGGGGCTCCCGGCCGTCGCGAACACCCGATGGCCCAGCGCCTTCGCCAGCTGGATCGCCGTCGTGCCGATGCCGGAGCTGCCGCCCTGGACGAGCAAGGTCTCGCCGTCGCCCAGCGCGCCGCGCTGGAACACGTTGCTCCACACGGTGAAGAATGTTTCCGGCAGCGCGGCCGCTTCCAGCGCCGTCAAACCTTGCGGCACCGGCAGGCATTGCGCGAGCGGCGCCGCGCAATACTCGGCATAGCCGCCGCCCTGCACGAGGGCGCAGACGAGGTCGCCTTTCCGGAATTCGCTGCCCGACAAGTCGCCGTCGACGATCTCGCCGGCCACTTCGAGGCCCGGCAGGTCGGACGCGCCAGGCGGCACGGGATACTGGCCCAGCCGCTGGAACACGTCGGGCCGGTTGACGCCGGCCGCGTGGACGCGGATGAGAATTTCGCCCGGCTTAAGCAGAGGCACGGGGCGCTCGCAGGCCTGGAGCACCTCGGGCCCGCCGGGTTGGACGATTTCTATAGCACGCATGGCATACCCTAGTTAAATGATGAGCAATGGTACTCCATCGGACCGGATCGCCCAAGCATGCCGCGCCAGAAAATGGCTGCTATCGCTAACAATGAGCAAGAAAATGCTCATTTAACGGGAAAATGTAGTAAATTTACTGCTTGGCCAACCGATCGTGTAGTAGCCGGCCGGACGCACGAAACGACACCGCCAGCCTCGAAGGGCTGGCGGTGTCGGGAACGTCGTGTGTGCGATACGGAACGGCCGGGCAGTATGCGAACTCACCGGCGACGCCGGCGCACGCGGCCTGCCTGCCGCGTTCAGCGCATCACGTTACTTCTTGTCGTTCTTGTGGCTCTGCGAGCCGGCCTTGGCGTGCTGCTCCGGCGTGCCGCCGCGGGTGCTGTTGCCGCTCTGCTGGCTGCCGCCCTGGTTCTGGCTCTGCTGGCTGCCGCCGTCGTTCTTGTGGCTCATCGAGCCTGCACGGCGTGCCTCTTCCGACGTGAACTCGTGCGCATTGCCGGAAGCGTGTGCAGCCTTGCCGCCTTCCGAGGCGATTTCACGCTGCTTTTGCGGATCCATCGATGCGAAACCGCGGTTGCTGGTGTCGCCGCTCTGGTTGTTGCCACGGTTGCCGCCTTGATTATTGCCTTGGTTTGCCATGATTGCCTCCAATGTTTGCTGTCGTACAGCTCGTGAAAACTGCTTGAGGGGTTCTCATCGTAGTCCCGCAAAGGCGGACGGGACACCAAGGATTGGCCATGCGCGCGTAGGACAATGCCCTATACCCACGTCGGCATCGTCCTCGCATTTGAAAGTAACAGAACCGTTCAGGAACCGCCGGCGCCCGTATGCGATTGGGTCGGCAGCGGCGTGCCCGGCTTCCAGTTGCGCGACATCGCCTGCGCTTCGTCGATCTGCTCCTGGTTCATCTGCTTGACGAGCGAGGCGCGCTGCTCGACGGCATTGCGGTGGCCGTTGGCGGCCGCCAGGTTGCACAGCATGTAGGCGAGGACGAGGTCTTGCGGCATCCCGGCCACGTGGTAGCGGTACATCAGGGCGAGCGCATGCTGGGCGTCCGGGTGGCCCTGCTCGGCGGCCTTGCGGAACCATTGCACGGCCAGTTTCTGGTCCTGGGGGACGGCATTGCCCGTGTAGTACATGGCGCCGATCACGTATTGCGCGTCGGCCTTGCCCTGCACGGCCGCCTTGTAGTGCCAGGCGAACGCCTGCTTGTAGTCGCGCGCCACGCCGCGGCCCATGTAGTACATCAGGCCCAGCAAATGCTCCGCGTCCGCGTTGCCGGCCTTGGCAAGCGGGGTGATTTCCTTCAGGGCCAGCGCGTAGTTGCGGGCATTGTAGGCATTGGCGCCCTCCGCGAGGCCCGCCATCGCACTACCGTGCAGGCCCAGCGCGAACAGGATCGCAACGGTCAGTTTTCTCATTGTCTCGTTCGGATTCGTGAGGCCTCGCCTCTTTGTTCTTTTGCTTCGAGATAAATCTTCGTTTACTTCCAGCTTACTTTCCCCAGCCCGTCGACCGCGACCTTGCGGTTCTGGGGCTTGCCGTACACCGTGACGGAACCCATGCCGGACAAGTTCAGGTTCGCGTTCTGGCGCGCCGTCACGCGCGCGTTGCCGAGGCCGGACAGGTCGATGTCGACGGAGTCCGCATTACACTGCTGCGCGTCCAGGTTGCCCAGGCCGCCGAGGTCGGCCTTCAGCCATTTCGCGCGTCCCGCCAGCGAGATATAGCCCGCGCCCTGCAAATTCAGTTCGACGCCCTCGCCGTTCAGGCCCTGCATCTGCATGCTGCCGATGCCGCCCAGGCTCGCCCGCACGAGGCGGTAGCTGCTCGCGATCTTCATCGAGCCCGCGCCGTCCAGCGTCAGTTCGAGCTCGTCGCCGGAAAAGCCGGAAATGTCGGTCGTCCCGAGGCTCTCCGACGTCACCGCACGCAGCGCCGGCAATACGAGTTCCGCGTGCAGCGAGCCGGTGCGTACATGGCCGCGGATGTCCGTGTCGATGTTCAGCGTGTCGCCGCTCTGCGACGTCAGCGTGCGTTCCAGGTAGCGCGATTCCCCCGTGAGCGTCAGGCCCGCCGTCGCGCCCTGGCGCATCCGCAGGCCGCCGCCGCCGCCGACCTTGACCCGCACGACCCGGGCATCGACGGGCCGTGTCTCGGTTGCGAGGTCGGGGGCGGCATGCGCGAGCCCAAGGGCGAACCACTGCGCGACACACAGGGCGGCACCGACGGGGGCGAGCGAGAGCATCTTGTTCATCCGATTCTCCGAATTCCTGTTTTTGTTTTGTAAGGGTTGGTGTCTATGGAAAACAGGATAAACGGACAGGCGGTCCCGGCCCAGCGGATTGCGACGAACTGCAAAAATGACCGCCTGAGCGACATGGAGGCGGTCTGGCATGCATAACCGAGCCGGTCATTATCGCGCGCCGGAGCACCTCGAAATGTCACCGTTTGTCACCGTTTGTCATGGATGTATGTATCAACATTTCATGCCAGCCATGCATTTGTTGCGTTAAGATAAATTCGATGCCCCCAACCCATAACCATAAAGGTGATCAATGCGCTTGCGCCATCTGCCTGCCCTGTTTGCCGGCCTGACGCTGTCGCTGACCGCGGCCGCCGCGACCAGCGACCAGTGGACCCTGCCGGTCAACGTCAAGAAGCTCGACAACGGCCTCACGGTCGTCGTCTCCGAGGACCACAGCTCGCCGACCGTCGGCGTGTCCGTCGTGTACCACGTCGGCATGCGCCTCGAGCCGCGTAACCGCACGGGCTTCGCCCACCTGTTCGAGCACCTGATGTTCCAGGGCACGCCGAACGCGCCGAAGGGCGTGTTCGACCGCGCCATCACGGGCGGCGGCGGCCGCAACAACGGTTCCACGCGCCCCGACTTCACGAACTACATCGAGACCGCGCCCGTGTCGTCGCTGGAACCGATCCTGTGGCTCGAAGCGGACCGCATGAAGACCCTCGACTTCAACCCGGCCACCTTGAAGAACCAGCAGGACGTGGTCAAGGAAGAGATCCGCGTGAACGTCAAGAACCAGCCGTACGGCGGCTTCTACTGGCTCGACATCAGCCAGCTCGGCTTCCAGAAATGGGAAAACAACCACGACGGCTACGGCAGCTTCGAAGACCTCGAAGGCGCGAGCCTGGACGACGTGCGCGCCTTCCACCGCGACTACTACGGCCCGAACAACGCCGTGCTGGCGATCGCCGGCGACATCTCGCCCGCGCAGGGCTTCGCGCTGGCGCAGAAGTACTTCGGCGGCATCGCGGCCCGGCCCGTACCGAAAGGCTCCGACTTCTCGGAGGGCCTGAATACGCAGGAAAAACGCATCGAGCAGAGCGACGCGCTGGCCCAGGTGCCCGCCGTCGCCGTCGGCTGGAAGGTGCCGGACCAGGGCAGCGCCGACCAGGCCCCGATGGCCGTGCTGTCCGAGCTGCTGGCCGGCGGCGACGCGTCGCTGTTCTACCAGGGCATGGTCAAGGGCCGCGAGATCGCGCTGAACATCCAGGGCGGCTTCGGCCTTACCGGTCCGTTCGAATACGGCGGCCCCACCCTGTTCACCGTGTTCGGCCTGTACAAGCCGAACAGCAGCGCCGACGCGATGCTGGCCGCGATGGACGAGCAGATCGCGAAAGTGGTCAAGGACGGCGTCGACGCCGCCACCTTGAAACGCGTGAAGACCCGCATGCTGGCCGACTGGAACAACGACCTGGAAAACATCCTGTCGCGCGCCGACACGCTCGCCAAGCTGCAGACCCTGTGGGGCGACGCCAACGTCGTCAACAAGGTGCCCGGCTGGATCGAGGGCGTGACGTCGGCCGACCTGCAGCGCGTGGCCGCCACGTATTTGACGAAGGCGAACCGCACCGTCATCGATCGTAAACCTGCAGTCAAGAAATAAGGAGCGCCCGATGAACAAACTGATGCTGACGATGATCGTGGGTGCGCTGTTCGCCCACTCGGCCCAGGCGGCAGACGTGCCGAAAGAAACGATGCCGGCCGCGATGCCGGCCTATGCGAAAGACAAACCCCTGCCCGTCCCGCACATCGGCAAGAAGACCTTGTCGAATGGCCTGCAGGTGTGGATCGTGCCGCGCACCGGCATCCCGCGCGTGGACATGGTGCTGGCCGTGCGCGACGCCGGCTTCGCCGCCGACGATGCGAAACACCCGGGCTTCGCCGAACTGCTGGCCGGCCTGCTCAACGAAGGCACGGCGAAACGCGACTCGCGCGCGATCGCGGAAGCGGCCCAGGGCATGGGCGGCTCCGTGGCGGCCGGCGCCAGCGCGGACGGCATCTCGGTCCAGGCCAGCGCGCTCGCATCGCAGGCCGGCCCGATGATGCAGCTGCTGGCCGAAGTGGCACGCATGCCGTCCTTCCCCGAGAACGAAGTGGCGCTGGCCAAGGCGAACGCCCTGCAGAGCCTGCGCGTATCGGAAACGCAGCCGCGCTTCCGCGCCGAGCGCGCGATCAGCCGCGCGATCTACGGCGACCATCCGTACGGCCACATGACGCCGACCGCGGAGGCGATCGAGTCGACCACGCAGGACCTGCTGCGTGCCGAGCATGCGAAACGCTTCCGTCCGGAGCGCGCGCTGCTCGTGATCGCGGGCCGCATCAAGGAAGCGGACGCGCTCAAGCTCGCGCAAAAGGCGTTCGGCGACTGGAAGGCGAGCGGTCCGGCGACCGCCGAGGTGCCGAAGGCTCCGGCCACGGCAAAACCCGTGCGCCTGGTGCTGGAACGCGCGAACAGCGTGCAGTCGACCCTGCGCCTGGGCAGCCCCGGCATCGCCGCGACGGCGCGCGACCAGATCCCGCTGCGCCTCGCGAGCACGATCCTGGGCGGCGGCTTCTCGAGCCGCGTGAACATCAAGCTGCGCGAGGAAAAGGGCTATACCTACGGCGCCTCGGCCGGCGCGCGCCTGCTGCGCGAAGGCGGCGGCATCGTCGGCGGCGCGGACGTGCGCAACGAAGTGACGGGCGCCGCCCTGACCGAGTACTTCAACGAGTACAAGCGCATCGGCGCGGACCTCGTCCCGGCGGACGAGATGAAGATGCACAAGCGCTACGTGGCGGGCGGCTACCTGCTGAGCAACCAGATGCAGCGCGCCGTCGCCGGCACGCTGGCTTCCAACTGGCTCGTGGGCCTGCCGGCCGAGTTCCTCGGGCAGTACGTGCCGCTGATCGAAAAGGTCACGCCGGAACAGGTGCGCGACGTGGCGAAGACCTATTTTGCGCCCGAGAACCAGTCCATCGTCGTGGTGGGCGATCCGAAGGCCGTCGGCGAGCAGCTGAAGGCGTTCGGGGACTTCACGGTTACCGACAAGTAACCGTTCCGGCCCCACGCAAAGCCTCCCGACCGGGGGGCTTTATTTTTTGGCGGACTGCTTGGAACCGCCGCTCGACGACTGCTTCGTCTCGCCGTGTTCCGCGCGCTGCTTGTTCACGATGCGCGACGCGACTTCTTCCTCGCGGCCGGGATAGCGGTGTTCCTTCTTGAACTCGGTCTCGAGCTTCTTGTACTCGCGTTCGCGTTTCGGGCTGGCTCCCTTGGGCATGATGGCCTCCATCGGTGGCAATGATGGCGCCAGATTAGGCCCGAATGGAAAGGATGTACGTGCGCTGACGCACGTTGAACGCGTGGGCGGAGGCCGCCTACCCTACCGTTGGGTGGGCACCCCGTGCCCACGCGAAACGCAATTCAGCCTTGCAAGGCTTTCTCGAGATCCTCGAGCTCCGCCGGCTTGACGAGGTGCGCATCGAACCCCGCCTCCTGCGCCTTCCTCCGGTCTTCCGGCGACCCGTACCCCGTATGCGCGACGAGGCGGATCGCCGCCAGCTGCGGATGCTGCTTGAGCATGCGCGCCAGCTCGTAGCCGTCCACGCCCGGCAGGCCGATGTCGAGCACGATCACGTCCGGGCGCAGGTCCAGCGCCATCTGCACGAGGTTGCCGGCATCCGCCGTCGTGTGCGCCTCGTAGCCCATCTCGGCCAGCAGGAAGGCCATCATCTCCATCGCATCGACGTTGTCGTCGACGAGCAGGATCTTGCGGCCGCCCGACCCCGCGGCCGGCGCGCCGGACGGCGCCTGGGCCGCCTGCGCGCCCTGCTCCGCCGTGCGCAGCACCGGCAACTCGACGGTGAACGTGGAGCCGAGGCCGATGCCGGGGCTCGTGGCGGACAGCCGGCCGCCGTGCATCTCGAGCAGGCGCGAGACGAGCGACAGGCCGATGCCGAGGCCTTCGGGCGCGCGGTCCGGCGGCACGGCGGCCTGGGCGAACATGCCGAAGATGCGCGACAGGTTGTCTTCCGCGATGCCGATGCCGTTGTCCTGCACGGCGATGCGGACCACGTCGTCCTGCAGCGTCACCTCGACCTTGATCCGGCCGCCCCTGGGCGTGAACTTGGCCGCGTTGTGCAGCAGGTTACCCATCGATTGCGCGAGGCGCACCGGGTCGCCCATCAGCCAGATCTGGCGGTCGGGCTGGATCACTTCCAGCTTGTGTTCGCGCGCCGCGATCAGCGGGCCGGCCGTTTCGACGGCCTGCGCGATCACGCCTTTCAGTTCGACCTCTTCCTCGCGCAGCACGATCTTGCCTTCGGAGATGCGCGCCACGTCGAGCAGGTCGTCGACGAGGTGGGCCAGGTGGTCGACCTGGCGGGTGATGACGTCGCGCGCGCGCGCCTGGCGTTCCATGGCAGCGTCGCCGGACGCGCCCAGCAGCGCCGCCGCATTGCGGATCGGCGACAGCGGATTGCGCAGCTCGTGCGCGAGCGTCGCGAGGAATTCGTTCTTGTTGGCGTCGGCCGCGCGCAGCAGCGCTTCCATGTCCTTGCGGCGCGTGATGTCGCTCGTCACGCGCGCCACGCGATACACCTCGTCGCGCCGGTCGCGCACGGGGAACAGGCGGTCGCGCACCCAGCGCAGCGTACCGTCCGGCATCGTCACGCGGAATTCGGCCTCGTAGTGCGGCGTGGCCTGCACCGCTTCCCACAGCGACGCGACCCAGGCGCGGTCGTCCGGATGCACGGCCGACAGCCAGCTGCCCGGCTCGCGCTCCAGCGTCTCGACGGGACGGCCCCAGATCGTCGCGTAGGCCGGGCTCACGTACTCGAGCGCGCGCGCCGGCACGGAGAACATCCAGAACACGTCTTCGATATTGTCGGTGAGCTGGCGGAAGCGCTCCTCGCTGTCGCGCAGCGCGCTCTGGGTCTGGCGCATGCGCAGCAGCGCGTTGACGTTGGCGACCAGTTCGTCGGCCTCGATCGGCGCGGCAAGATAGTTGTCGGCGCCGCCCTCCAGGCCGCGGATCTTGTCGGCGCGGCCCGTCAGGGCGGCCGACGTCTGCAGCACCAGGACCATCGCGCTGTCCGGGTCGACCTTGATGCGGCGGCACACCTCGATGCCGTTGATGTCCGGGAGCTTCACGTCGAGCAGCACGAGCGCGACGCCGCCGCGCTTGACGACGGCCAGCGCGTCGGTGCCGTTGCTGGCCTCGACGACGTCGAAGCCGGCGCTTTGCAGGATGCGCGTCTTGGCGTAGCGGGCGCCGTCGTTGTCGTCGACGTTGAGGATCAAAGTCGGGGTAGTCATGTTGCGTTCCTCAGGTTCCATCGTTGCGCGGCGAAGACTTGGCCGGAAAGAGGCGCGGCAGCACGAGGCTGAAGGTGGAGCCGACGCCGGGCTGGCTGACCACGTCCACGCGGCCGCCGAGAAGTTCCGCCAGCTTGCGGCACAGGGGCAGGCCGAGGCCCGTGCCCTTGCTGCGCCGCTGCAGCGGGTGTTCGATCTGGCTGAACTCTTCGAAGATCAACTGCAGGTTGTCCGGGCTGATGCCGATCCCGGTGTCGGCCACCGCAAACGTGATGGTGTCGGTAT
>CBIHRX010000202.1:0-12513 GCA_966212555.1 uncultured Massilia sp. | reverse complement strand
ACCTGCGTGCCGGCACGCGTACGCAGGCGGTCGCCCGGCCGCGCGCACGCGGACCCGCGCCGCTGCGCTGGCTGACGGCCGGCTGCGTGCTGCTGGCCGCGGCGGGCGCCGCGCTCATCGTCGTGCACGCGCGCTGGCTGGCCGCAAGCGGGGAGACGCCGCCGGGCGACGGTGCTTCCCGCCTGACGAGCGTGCTGCCGGGCCTCGCGTTCACGGTGCCCGACACGCCGGGCGTGACGGTGCGTACGCACGGCGGCGCGGCGCTGCTCATCCTGTCCGGGATGCGCGCCGGGCCCGTCCAGCGCGTCGACCTGTGCGGCCAGCTCGCCGACCGCACGCGCCCCGGCCGCCTGCTGCCGTTGCGGATCGGCTGGACGTTCGCCGATGCACGCGCGCTGGCCGCGCCGCGCAACGTGCTGCTGGCCGGGTCTCCCATGCCGCGCGTGCGCGTCGACGGCCGCGCGGGCGCCCCGCTCGAGGTACGCTGGGACGGTCAGGCGCAGTGGGTCGGCACCCCTGCCCGGGTCGCGCCGGGCGGCGAAGGCTGGCTGGCGTGGCGCGACGGTGCGCTGCGGCTGCGGCACCGGGCGAGCGGCGCGTGTCCGGCCGCCGGCGAATTCCTCGTGCAGCTCTACCGCCCGGCGCCGGCGCCGCGCGCGCTTGTCGTCGCGGTGCCGGCGCAGGGCAGCCCGGTCGAGGCGTTGCTGGCGCCGGGCGACTACCGCGTGCCGTCGGCGCCCGCGCCGGCCATGGAAGACGAGCAGCTGTTCGCCCAGTTGCAGGCCAGGGGACTCGTGCGGCTGGGCGCGAACGGCCTGGCCGAGCTGGCCCCGCCGGACCTCGCCGCGTGGCGCACGGCCGGCAAGACGCCGTGGGATGGCGTGACGCTCGACGGCGACGCGCTGCGGCTGCTGGAACGCCTGTACCGCCGCGCCGACGGCGATTTCGTGCGCGAACAGGTCCGCATCTTCAATGCCGAGCGCAGGCTCGTGGCGTGGCGCCTGCCCGACGGCGTCACGGCCGCGTGGCGCGCGGAAGTCCGGCAGGGGGCCGCCACGGTGCCCGTGCCGCTGGCCGACGACATGCCCCCGGCCAGCGCCCGTTTGTTTGCCCGGTTGCCGCAGGGCTGGGCGCCATGGCAGCGCGTGGGCGCGTGGCCGGCGGACGGGGGCGGCGCGCGGCTGCGCCTGGCGGTGCCCGACGGGGCGGGCGGCATCCGGCTGATGCTGGCGGGCCGCCTGCGCCACGTGAGCGGCGCCCGGCTGCGCGGCGATCCGCAACCCGCCTGCGACGGCCGCGCGTGCACGGCGCCGGACGAGGTGCAGGTGCTCGACCTGGTGCCCGAGTCCCGCGAGATCGTGATCGAGGCCGAACCGCTGGCGCAGGGCGCGCTGGCCACGCCGGGCGATGCCCGCTACCGCCACCTCGTCGTGCGCGACGGCCGCCTCGCGTGGCAGGCGCTGGGGCCGGCCAGGGCGAGCGCACCCGCGCCGCTGGCCGACGTCGCGGTGGTCGACCGCAACGGCGTCCCGCTGTGGCGCGACGGCGCCCCGACGGATGCGGCGCGCGCGGCCGGCCTGGCGACCATGCTGGGCGTGCGCGCGGGCCAGGCGGGCAGCGTCGCCACGTTGCTCGGCCGGGTGCCGGGCGGCCGCCACGCCGCGCGCCTGACGCTGGACCTGCGCCTGCAGACGGCCGCGCAGGCGGCGCTCGACTGCATCGCCCTGCGGCGCGGGCACTGGGACGGCCGGCACTGCAGCGGCGCAGGCGCCGCGCCGGCGGGGCGCCAGGCGGGCGTTGTCCTGCTCGACACGGAGACGGGCGCGATCCTCGCCGCGGCCGGGGCGGGCATGCCGGCCGTGACGAACGACAACTGGCGCGAGGCGCGCGACTTCGACCGCGTGGACCCGGCCGCGAGTCCCCTGCGCCTGCCCGCGCTGCAGCACGACGGCGGGGCCGAGCGGGCGCCGGGGTCGACGTTCAAGATCGTCAGCGCCCTCGGCCTGGAACTGGCGGCGCGCGCCGACCGCCAACTGGACGCCTTGCTGGACGGCCTGCCGCTGGCCGGCATCAACGCCGTCGCCCACGAACGGGGCTTCGCGTTCCGCACGGATGCGTCCATGTACCCCGTCGACGGCCGTGCGCGCATCACGAATTTCCGCGACCAGGGCCTGGACCGGCGCGCCCGGGACGGCCGCCTGGGCCTTGCGCAGGCGCTGACCTACAGCCTGAACACGTGGTTCGCGTGGACGGGAGAACTGTCCGACCGGAGCCTGCTCGGCCGGCCCGACGGCGGCGTGCCCGACCTGCAGCCTCTGGAGGCGGGTGCGCTGGACCCGGTCCGCCCGATCGTCGCGATGGCGCACCGGCTCGGCTTCGGCCAGGCACTGCGGCTGGACGGCGGCCTGTTGCCGGCGGACACCGCGTGGTCGACGTGGGACGCGCTGCAGGCGGCGCCGGCCGCCATCGACCCCGTCCACACGCGCCACGAGCTGCGCCAGATGGCGATCGGCCTGCGCATGCAGGCGACGCCGCTGCAGATGGCCCTCGTGGCCGGTGCGGTCGGGCAGGGGCGGGCGGTCGTGCCGCACCTGCTGGGAGAGCTCGACGGCAGGCGGGCCGCGCCCGCGCACGGGCCGGACCTGGGCGTGCGCCTGGACCGCATCCGCGCCGGCATGAAGGGCGTCGTCGACGTGGGGACGGCCGCCGGCGCCTTCCGTGCGCCGGCGCTGGCCGGCATCCGGCGCGGCCTGTCGGGCAAGACGGGGACGGCGCCGGTGGGCGACGGGTCGCTCGCCACGGTCTGGTTCACGGGCTGGCTGGAGCCGCACAGCGTGCCGGGGCAGGACCACCGGCTGGCCGTCGCCGTCTTCGTCAGCCGCTCGGAAGCGACGGGTGGCGAGCATGCGGCGCCGGTCGCGGCGGCCGTCCTGGGCGCGCTGTCCGCCAACAGCACGAATTGAGGGGTAATTCCCACTCATCTGCGCGCCTGCGCGATGTGGTTCTGTGGCATGATCTGTTACGGTCCTGCTATTAGCGGCCGAACATCGAAGAGGATTTATGCGTTTGCCGGGAACCCGGTACCAGGAACCGGGCTGGGAAGAAGTGCGCAAGTTGCTGGGACAGTGCTCGCTCGCCGCGCTGCGCGGCTTCGCTGCCGCACATCCCGACCTCGACACCTACGTCGAGCGCATGGCGGACCAGCTCCTGGCCCAGCGCCACAGCGCCCGCGCCCGGGCGGCCGGCAACGGCTATGGCGATACGGTGGTCGAGCTGGCGCTGACGCTCGTCGCCGAACTGCGCGCCCGTCCGGCCGACTGGGAGGCCCTGTGCGCCGCCCTGGCCGACGGTCCCGCAAGCGATGCGCTGCTGCGCAAGAAGGTGAACGACATGTACGCCGTGCTGCGCGACCGCGTCGACGCCGACAATTACCAGGCCGCCTGCGGCCGCCCGTGCAGCCCGAACCGCATGTACGCGTACCGGATGCTGGACACCGCTTGGCACGACATCGCGCGCCTGTTCGCGAACTGGCGCGCGCACCGGACCCAGGTCGGCGCGATCCTCGGCCGCGAGATCGACGAAGGCGCCGATCCGATCGAAGTGCGCCAGCTGCGCACGATCCACGATTGCCGCGCCGAATGGATCCTGGGCTGGAGCGCATCGATGGAGGCGTTCGGCGGCGGCCCGGGCCCGCTGCACACGCGTTCCAAGCGCTTCGCCAGCCTCAAGACGAGCCCGGAGCGGATCGCCGCCATGCTGCGCGAGATCGGCGATTACGAACAGCTGTCGGCCAACCGCGACGAGGACTGGCTGCAAGACCTGGACGACGCCTCGGCCTGGGTGGAAGATTACTGGCGCGTGCTGCAGGAAGCGGAGGACGCCGCCACACAAGGCCCCGACCGCATCCTGGAAGCGCGGCAGGACGCGCTCGACCTGGCGGCACCGGAACCCGACCCGGCGCCGGCGGAGGACGCGGCCGACCCGCGGCTGGAAACGCTGGCGCTGAGCGTTTCACTGCCCCCCGGCTATGTTGCGCAGGCGCCGGCGGATGGCCTGCTGGCGGCGGAAGGGCTGCCGGTGGGGCTGGCGGTGTACGCGAAGCTGCTGGGGCCCGACGACGACAGCTATCCGGACGCGTGGCGCGACCCGGCCACCGGCGCGCTGCCGACGATGCAGCAGCTGGCGGCGCTGGCCGAGGTATCGCTGCCGACGTTGCGCAAGCGCCGCGACACGGCGATCGCCCGGATGCAAGCCGCCTTGGACACGAAGCGAGGAAGCGATGCATAGCAACGACAATACCGCCCGCCGGCTGCAGGAAGCCCTGCTGCTGGCCCGCCGCAAGGACGGCGACCGCCTGATGCTGGACGATGCCACGCTGGCCGCCGCGCTGGACGGCAGCCGGCCGCTGACGTCCGGCGAGCGGACCGCGCTGCAGGCGTCGCCGCTGACCGTGCGCCGGCTGCGCCATCTCGCGCTGGCGCGGCGCAGCGCGGCATCGGCCGCCTGGCGCGGCAGCCGCGGCGCGCTGCGGGCCGCGAGCACCGGCACGCAGGATGCGGTCGTGACGGACGACGGCTGGTGGACCCTGCACTTTATCCCCGCCGGCGGCGGCTGGCGCGCGATCCTGCAACTGGCGCCGCAGGCCCCGTTCGCGGAAGCGCTGCTGGTCGCGCGGGCGCCGCTGCGCGTCGTGGACGGCGCCGGCGCCGTGGTGCTCGCCGGCCAGCTCGACGCGGACGGCGAATGCGAGGCCGCCTGGCCGTTCGCCGCCGCCCCGCATGACCACTTGCAGGCGCACGGCGCCCGTTTCACCGTCGAACCGCTGGAGGCGGACACACCATGATCCCATTCTTCAAGCGCGCCGCCCCCGTCCACGATGCCTGCGCCCTCGGGCGCACGGCCGTCGCGCTGCCGCTGTCGCCCGGCTGCGGGGCGCCGCCGGGCTGCGCCGTCGTCATCGTCGACGCGGACGGCCGCCCCCGCCGCGCCACGACCCCGGCCGGGAAAAAGGTCGAGCTGCGTCCCGGCGAACTCGCCTGGGCGTTCCACCCGGGGCCGTACACGATCGACGTGGTCCCGTACGCGCAGGCGCCCGAGATCGGCCTGCGCACGACGTTCGCCATCGACCCGCAGGACCCGGCCGCCGCCGGAAAGCGCTTCGACCTGTACCTGGCCGGCGAAGCGGACGGCCGCGTCGACCTGGCTGCGCTGGGCACGAACGTGGAATGCGCCGTGCGCAGCGCGCTGGAGCAGGGCGCGCTGGACTTGCCGCCGTGCGCGGACATCGACGAGTGGAACGCGTTCCGCCAGGGCCTGAACCGCCTGCTGTACCTGCGCTTCGGCCTGACCGTGGACGATTGCGTGCCCGTCGAGCTGGACGGCGTCGACTATGCGGCGCAACTGGCCGCGCGCGCGGCCGGCAGCGCGATACCGGCGGCACCGGTCGCGGACAAGGTCGTACCGGACGTCGCCGACGCCAAGGCGCTGCGCCGGCTGTTCCTGGAACTGCCTTGTCTGATGTGCGGACTGCGCCTCGGCGCGCTGCCGAACGGCCAGGACCAGTTCCGCCAGCAGCAGGCCTTGCTGCAGCGCCTGGACCGCCTGTCCGTCGAGATCACGACGATGCCGGCCCTCGTGCTGGCCGCGCCGGGGCAGCCGCTCGCGCTGGACGAGCAGCTGCGCCGCATGCGCCACAGCCGCCGCGCGACCGTCGCGCTGGACGAGGCGTGGGCGCTGCTGGCCCGCCTCGAAGGCGCGCAAGGCGAGCGCCTGGCAGCGCTGTACGACGAGGCCGAGCGCATCGTCGCCAACCTCGAAGCCGATTGCGCCGGCCGGCGCGCGGCGAAGCACGTCGCGGAGGCCGCATGAGCGGATCGATTTGCGCACCCGCACAAGCCGTCTGCCGCACGCGCCTGCCCGACGGCACGCTGCTTACCGTGACGGCCACCCGGCGCGAGCGCGCGGGCCGCGCCGACGTCAAGTGCACGGTGCCCGGCGACGCGCACCTGGCCGAGCGCCTGCAGCAGGTGGTGCGCCTCGCACGCCACACGGAAGCGAAGATCGACAGCCGCGACCAGGTCGTGCTCGGCGTCGACCGCACGCCGGCGGGACGCGACTGCGAACTTGCCTTCGTGCTGGCCGACCGCCTCGTGCGCGGTGTCTGGCACGGGCGCGGCGACGTGGTCGCCAACGGCTGGTCGGAGGCGTGGCAACTGGGCCGCGTGGACGGCCACGACGTCGCGGACGCGTCGCCGGATGCGCTGCTGGGCGGCCCGGACGGCCTGTCGCACCTGGGCCAGCTGGATGGCCATCCGGACCCCGGCGCGCGCGTGTCCGGCGCGCGCGCCTGGTTCCCGCTGCACAGCGGCGGCGCCGGCGATGGCCTGGGCTGGGTCGAGGTGAGCGTCCATCCGCTGGAGGGCGAACGGGTGGACGAGGAACAGACGATCGCCGTGGCCGGCGCGGATGCGGCGCGCCAGCTGGCCGTGCGCCAGGCGCTGGCCGGTGCCCGTCACTTCGACGGCCGGGGCCTCGGGCGCTGGCGCACGACGGTCCGTTTCAGCGCCGCCGCGTTCGCGGGTCGCTCGTACGAACTGGCGCTCGTGCTGGCCGACCGCATCGCGCGGGGCCGCGAATTCATCCCGCGCGCGCGCCTGCTGGCGACGGGTTGTTCGGATGCGTGGCATGCGGGCCGCGTGGACGCGGTCGACGGGCTCGCCCCGAAATGCGCGCTGCTGCTGCGCGAAGCCGGGCCGGGCGACCGCATCGTCCTTCCGCACGCGTGGCGCGACGGCTTGCCCGCCGGGTTCGCGGACGACGTCCGGGCGCGCGGCGCGAGCGTGGCGTGCGTGGAGCGGATCGGGATCATTTGAGGTAGGCTTGAGGCGTAACGGGAAGGAGTACATGATGTTGCGGATGTTCGGATCGGGTGGGGCGAAGTGCCCGCGCTGTTCTCACGGGAACAGCGGGGACGATGGCTATTGCGCCGCCTGCGGCCTGATGCTCGGCACGCCGCGCCATGCGCCCGTGCTGGTCGAGAACCGCTGGGTGCCGGGGCCGGACGAACTGGCCGTGTTCTTCGGCGTGCGCGCGTTGTCCGGCCTGTTCGTGAAGACCCTGCGCGTGCCCGCCACGGCGCGGGCCTACATCCTGCAGGGCGACCAGGCGACCGAGGTGCCGCAGGGCGAGTACGAGATCGAAGGCTTCTTCACGCGCCTGAACCACCTGCTGCGCGACCAGCATGCGGAAATCCTCGTCACGCGCAGCGGCGCGCTGCCGGTCGAATTCGAGCTGGACGGCCTGTTCAGCGCCGAGCACCTGGAAGTCTCGGCGCGGCTCGTGTTGTCCGTGCGGATCGAGAGCGTGCCCGCGTTCGCGCGCCATTTCATGACGATGCCCGGCACCGTGAAGGCCGACCACCTGCGCGAACTGCTGCTGCAGCCCGTACGCCAGCTCGCGGGCGAATTCGTCGCCGCCCGTTCGCTGCGCGAGATGGCGGGCCAGCGCGAACTGCGCCCGGAACTGGACCAGCACCTGCAGGGCGGCCTCGCCGCTTTGCTCGCCGACTACGGCCTGGCCATCGTCCGCGTGGAGACGCTGGCGCTGCGCCACGACCGCTTCGACGCCAACCGCGCGCGCATCGGCAGCCTGTGGCTCGCGGTGGACGAGCAGCGGGTGAAGGTGGCGCATGCGCGCCAGCTCGACGAGCTGTACACCGACGACGAATGGCGCCGCATCGCGCGCGAGGAAAGCGAGGCGCGCCTCGCGCACCGGCGCGCGGAACTGCGCCAGGGCGCGAGCCTCGAGCGCGCGGAGATGAGCTTGCAGAACGCCGAGCGCGCGCAGGCGATCCGGGCCCGCGAGATCGAGCTGTATGGCCGCATCGTGGAGTCCCGCTCGCGCAAGCACGCGATCGAACGGGGCGCGCAAGATCTCGTCGCGGAGCTGGAACACGAACTCGCGGGCAAGCGCGGCGCGCGCGCCGACGGGGAAACGGCATGGACGCACCTGCGCGAACTGGCCGCCGTGCGCATGCGCGAAGAGGTCGCGCTGGCGCGCCAGGATGCGGCGCAGGCCCGGACGGTCGCCGCCCAGCGCTTCACGCACCAGTTGCTGCAGCAGCAGATCCACAACAAGATCGAGCAGGCGCGCGACATCGAGGATGCGGCCCGCCGGCGCGCGGAACTGGCGCGCCTGCACGCGGCCGAGGAGGACGCGGCGCGGCGTGCGCGCGAGATCGAGGCCGAGGAACACGCGGGCCGGCTGCAACTGCTGGAACTGGCCAACGCCACGCGCCGCCGCCACGCCGAGCGCGCGCTGGAGTGGGACGACGCCCAGGGTGCGGCGCGCATGGACGCGTTGCGGCGCGAGGGGGCGCAGGCCGACGCGCTGGCCCAGCACGAAAAACTGCTGCGCACGATCGACGCCGATGCGGCGCTGCAGCGCGTGGCGCTGGACGGCGAGGAAGCCCGCGCCGTGCTGCAGGCCGAGCTGGTCGCCGCCGAGCGCGCGCACGAATTGCGCCGCATGGAGACGCTGGGCGCCGTGGACGACACGACGAAGCTGGTGCTGGCCGCCGGGACCCATGCCGCGCTGCTGGCCGACGTGCTGAAGGCGCGCACGCAGGCAGGCATGAGCGCGGAGCAGCTGGCCGCGCTGACCGCATCCCGCCTCGCCGATGAACAGGTCGAGCGCGAGCGCGCGCGCCGTGACGCGGAACTGGAACGCGAACGGCGCCACCAGCTCGACCTGCTCGCCATGCAGAACGACGTCAACAAGACGGCGCTGGCCACGCAGGCGCAGCTGGGCTCCGCGCTGGCCGCGGGCGCGGCTTGCCGCCACGCCGGCGCCCAGGCCGGCGACCGGTTCTGCGGGACGTGCGGCGCGCCGCTGCCGGCGCGGGGATGATGCAGACGGCGATCGACAAGCTGCGCGAACTGCGCGCGCTGCACGAAGACGGCCTGTTGAGCCGCCAGGAATTCGACAGCCGCAAAAATGCGATTCTCGACGCGGCCTATGCACCCGATGCGCCGGCCGACGCGCCTGCGGAAGCGCCGGTGCGCGCCGGCACCGAGATCGGCCTGATGGCCACGCAGGAAGTGGGCCCGGCGCACCGCCGCTACCGGCTGGAGCGCCTGATCGCGCAGGGCGGCATGGGCGAGGTGTGGCAGGCCACCGACCTCGCCACGCACGCGGAACTGGGCCACAGCGCCCAGGTCGCGCTGAAGATCCTGCCGCCCCGCCTCACGGAAAACTCGCTGCACGCGAAGCTGCTGATCGAGGAAGCGGCGCGCGCCCGCCAGCTCGCGCACCAGCACATCGTGCGCGTGTACGACTGGGCGCAGGACCCGGCGACCGGCAGTTATTTCATCATCATGGAGTGCCTGGACGGCGAGGACCTCGACATGCTGCTGGCGCGCGTGGGCCGCCTCGATCTCGCGCGCGCGCTGGACGTGCTGGCGCCCGTGGCCGCCGCGCTGGATTACGCGTGGGAGCGGCATCACCTCGTCCACCGCGACATCAAGCCCGCCAACGTGTTCCTCGCGCGCGGCGGCGACGTCAAGCTGCTCGACTTCGGCATCGCGGCGCGCGCCCGTGCCGGGGGCCTCGCGCTGGAAGCCCCGGCCAGCTCGGGCACGGCGGGCTACCGCGCGCCGGAAGCCAGCGGCGCCGGCGGCGTGCCGGACCGGGGGCTGGACGTGTATGCGGTCGCCGTCATGCTTTACCAGATGCTGACTGGGGTGCTGCCGGCGGGCGCCGATCCCGTGCGGCCGGACGCATTGAACGATGCGCAGTGGGCCGTGCTGCGCGCCGGCTTTGCGCACGACCCGGACCGGCGTCCCGCCAGCGTGACGGATTTGCTCGCGCGGCTGCAGGCGGCACCGGTCGTCGACGAGGCGGCGCAGGCCGCGGCGGACGCCGTCGACAAGGAGCGCGCCGCGCGCGAACTGGCCGCGCGCAAGCAGGCGCAGGCCCAGGCGCAGGCGCAGGCGGAGGCCGCGAAAGCGCAACTGGACCGCCAGCGGCGCGAACAGGAACGGGCCGCGAAGGCGGCGGCGGAAGCCGCCCGCGCGGCACGCAAGGACGCGTTGCGCCAGCAATTGCTGGAGCGGCGCGCGGCGGAAGCGGAAAAGGCGCGACTGGAGCGCGAGGAAGCGCAGCGCAAGCTGGTGCAGGCCAAGGCCGCCGCCGCATATATCGCGGAACAGAAGCGCGCCCGGCTCGAAGAGGCGGCGCGTGCCCAGGCCGTGCTGACGCAGTTGCTGCCGACGCCGTCCAGTCCCGTCGCCGACACGGAAGGCGTATTGCGCGACCGTTTCCTCGGGGGCGATGCGAAGGGGCCTGAACTGGTGCTGCTGCCGACGGGCCGCTTCCAGATGGGCTCTCCCGAACACGAGCGGAAGATCGCGATGGGCGCCGGCTCGCAACCGGGTTGGCTCGCGCGCGAGCTGCCGCAGCACTGGGTCGGCATCGACAAGCCGATCGCGATGGGCCGCTATCCCGTCACGGTGGGCGAATGGCGCGTGTTCGTGGCCAGCACCGGCTGGCGGACGAGCGGGGAAACCGACTGGGACGCGCCCGGCTTCACGCAGACGGACCGCCATCCCGTCGTCGGCGTGAACTGGTTCGACGCCATCCGCTACGTGCGCTGGCTCTCGGAGGCGACCGGCAAATCGTACCGGCTGCCGAGCGAAGCGGAGTGGGAATACGCGTGCCGCGCCGGGACGAAGACGGCATTCTCGTTCGGCGACACGATCACGACCGACCAGGCCAATTACGACGGCAATTTCACGTACAACGGCGGCCCGCGCGGCGAGTACCGGCGCGGCACGACGCCGGTCGGAGCCTTCCCCGCCAATCCCTGGGGCCTGTTCGACATGCACGGCAATGTGTGGGAATGGGTGCAGGACGTCGTGCACGACAATTACGACGGTGCGCCGCTGGATGGCGGCGCGTGGGAAGAGGGCGGCGACCAGGCCCGCCGCATCCTGCGCGGCGGTTCCTGGCTGTACAACCCGCGCTACCTGCGCTCGGCGCTGCGCAACGGGTTTTCCGCCGCGCTGTCGAACGACATCGTGGGTTTTCGTATCGTACGCGACCTGATGTAGCCGACACGATACGCAGCGGAAACTTCGCAGTGTCTCCACCTCGGGAGCATAATGAATCGCACTCTGCCAACGAGGAGGCGATCATGCGCATTCCCAAGGATATCCAGATCCCGTTCATCGTGCTGTCGCTGGAAGCCGTGCTGCTGACCGGCGCCGCGCTGATCTTCCTGATCCTGCGGCCCGGTTGACTCAAGCGTCCAGCAGGCGGGCGTACGCGCGCCGGCGGTCGCCCATCCGTTCGGCATGGTCTTCCGGACGCGGGCTGGCCGCGAACCGTACGCGGCCCGTGAAGCGGGCGAGGCGGTCCAGCACCGTGGCCGGACCGATCGGGGTTTCCTGGCCGCTGGCCGGGTCGAGGTGCCAGAAACCGCCGTCGCGGTGGAACAGCACGGGCATGCCGGCCGCGCGCGGCAGGGCGCTCGTCCCCGCCGCCGGCGCGGGCACCGCATTGGGAACCGCATCGGGCGCCAGCAGGACGAAACACTCCGCGGTGCCGCCGGCGTCCACGCGGTGCAGGGTCAGCGCATGCGTGTGCAGCGCCGTCACGACGAACGTCACGACGCCGCGTATGCTGGCAGTCAATTCGATGCGCATGCCGAGGCGCAGGGGGACGGGCACGTGCTTGCCGGGCCAGGCGCCGTCCAGCAGCAGGCCGTAGCGCGACACGTCCTCGATCTCGAATCCGCCGCGCGCGGGCCGGATGACGGCGTGGCGCGCCGACAGCCGGCGCGTGAGCCCATCCTGTACGGGCCCGTGTTCGCCATGGTGTTCCAGCAGCAGGTCGGCCTCGGCGCCGACGGCTTCATAGCGGCCCAGCACGCATTCGTCCAGCGCGAACAGCCGCACGTTGCGCTGGGCGCCGGCGTCCGGCTCCGCGTATACGAGGCAGCCAGTGCTCGCCGGGCACGGATGTGCCGCCCGCTCGGCCGGCAGGTCGATCTCGATCAGGTCTTCGTCCCACGCGATGGTCGGCAGGCCGACCGCCACCTTGCCGCCCGCGTTCCCGTCGAGGTGCAGCTGGGCGATCGAAGCGTTGCGGGCCTGGATGTCGATGTCCATCGCGCCGCCGCCGGCCAGGCCCTGCACCCGGGCGATGGCGGCATCGTCGGCGCTGATGCGCACGTTCTTGTGCGTGGACAGATAGGTCTGGTGGATCTCGCCCAGCGACGCGTCCGGCCGCGGCACGAGCAGCACGAGCGTCGCGACCCATGTGCGCGCCGGGTGGCGCGCATGGATTTCCAGGTCGACGCGGTACTGGCCGTGTTCCCGTCCGCGCGACGAGAATTCCACGAACACGGGCCGCCAGTCGCCGCGCAGGGTGCGCGCAAACTGCAGTTGGCCGGCGCCCATCGGCAGCAGCTTCGATTCGAGCAGCAGGGTCAGTTGCGCCGGCGCGTCGTCCGGC